>QHXW01000037.1 GCA_003223115.1 Acidobacteriota bacterium | reverse complement strand
CGAAAGGAGATCCAGTCCGTTACTCCTGCGCAATTTATGAACTGGCAGCTTCGCTGGCAGCACGTAGCCCCTGGCACGCAGCTTCTCGGAGAACGGGGCACGCTCGAAGCGCTTCGCCAAATCCAGGGTTTCGAGGCACCCGCGAATTCGTGGGAATCTCAAATCCTCAAACAGCGTATTGCCGATTTCGACCCCAAGGTGCTGGACCATCTCTGCCTGACAGGGGCGGTTGGCTGGGGCCGCCTTTCGCCGCATCCTGCCACGCTCGAAGCATTCACGGACGGAAAACGCCGCGTTATCCCCACCAGCATCGCGCCGATTACATTCTTTGTGCGAGAAGACGCGGATTGGATGATTCCGCGACGCGCAGCCGGCGAAGCGCAAGTCACTGGTCTCGGCGCTGATGCCGCTGCTGTTCTGCGGTTTTTGGGGCAGCGCGGTGCTTCTTTCTTCGCCGACATCGTGCGCGGCACTGGCAAGCTAAAGTCGGAAGTGGAAACAGCACTCTGGGAACTTGTTGCCGCGGGGCTGCTTACCGCGGACGGTTTTGATAACCTGCGTGCGCTGATCGATCCCAAGCGCCGCTCCGGCCAAGGCAGCGGACGTAGCTCCCGTCCCCGGCACAGCGCAGGCCGATGGTCCCTGCTCTATTCGGGCGAGACTCAGGAGCACGGTCGAGCGGTCGAAGCCATTTCCTGGATGCTGCTCGGTCGTTACGGAATCGTCTTTAGGGAACTTCTGACCCGCGAGACCATACTTCCCAAATGGCGTGAGCTGCTTATAACCCTGCGGCGCCTGGAAGACCGCGGTGAGATTCGGGGTGGCCGATTCGTCAGCGGTTTTTTGGGCGAACAGTTTGCTTTGCCTGTGGCCGTTGAGTCTTTACGAGCCTTGCGCAATCAGCAGCCGTCCGGCGAAATCATTACTGTCTCTGCGGCGGATCCCGTGAATCTGGCCGGCATTGTGTTTCCTGGTGAGCGCGTCCCCGCCAATTCCGGTAGACGTGTTGCGTTTCGCGATGGTGTCGCCGTCCAGCCGGACGAACGAGCGAACGTTATTCGAATGACTGCCGGGGGTTTGACATAATATCGCTTCCACTTAGACGGACTCTTAGCGATTGCGGTGGAGGGACACGTGGCATGATACGCGCGTAATTTCGCGCCGGAATTGATTCTGCGGCTCGTGAAGCAATTGTTCATAGATTCGGCGCAATGAGAATGCCAAGGGCTCTGGATTCGCTGCTTCCAAACTTGCTCCAGCCAGAAAATCCGCACAGATCATCTCCAGGCAGTAATCCTCAATTTGTCGGTTCCGAGCATCAGGCCGGCAGTCTCGAGGGCTTTCTCGACCACGGGTACCTGAATCGTGTAAAGCTTGAAGTAGATAATCTCCCAAGACTCTGCTTCCTTGCCCGTATGATGCCGTTCCACCTCCCCTTTAAAGCTTTGCTTCGGTAGTTCCCTCTCTTTGTGCAACCAGGTTGCACAATCGAATTTCTCCCCGTCCTTCCTTGCCACTTTGACCAGTCCCGTCGCTTTACTCCAACCTACTTCGCGAAGCTGCTGCTTCGGAATCTGCATCAAGGTAGCGTCCGGCGAAGGTCAGCTTGCACAACTACGGTCTACTCGGATGGGATCCTCATTCCCGGCGGCACGGGCATTTTGGCGAAGAAAAGGGCAACAATGCCGGCGGCCGCGACCAGGGAGTTGAGTTCGAAGGCCAGCTTGTAGCTGTGATAGATATCAAACAATTTTCCGCCCAGAAAGCCCGCAGGAGAGCAAAAAACGGCCGCGATGACCAGCAGCACTCCGCTCAGCCTTGGAAATGCCGCCGGTCCATAGTAATGTCCCGTGATGGTGTTCATGCAAATGAAACTCCAGCCGAAAGCAGTGCCATAAAAAATTGCCGCCGCGTAGGCGATCCAGAGCGCGTCCGGAGAAACCCGGATCGCGAGGAATGAGCCGAGAAAATAACAACACAAACCAAGCATGAATGCGTAACGCGCGACCATGCGGTCCATGAGCCATCCGCCAATCAACATGCCCAGGCCCTTTAGATGCAGCAGCCAGTGGGCCGTGAAAAAGAAAAATGGGAATTGGCAAGCAACGGCGCCGACGAGAATCATCCAGTAGGAGAGAGTTCTGTAGGCCTGCCGAGACTCCCAGGGAAATGTTGTGACTAGCCTACGTGCGCCTGGTGATCCCGCCGGTCCTGCGGCGCCCGGTCCGCCATCCACGGACTGGCCAAGGTCTTCCGGGCGCTCTTTGACGAACAGAAATGCAACGATCGCGGACAGAACGGAAATACCGGCGACCATCTCCCACGCTTGGCGCCAATCTCCCCCGTTCGCCGTAAGCATCCTATTGATCAGCGGCGAAACGAAGAAGCCCGCAAAACCCGATGCGGATAGCGTAACGGCCATCGCCCTTCCGCGATAGCGGCTGAACCACCGCGTGACCGCCGTTGCTGCAGGAATGATGGTTCCGAAACTGATTCCCGTTGCCGTGAGCACTCCGAATCCCACCCAGTAGTGCCAAGGTCGGGAAGCGATCAAGGAGAGCCATAGCGCGCCAATAAGAATCAACATAGAACCGATGCCGAATGTTTTGCGTACGCCCCAGCGAACAATTGACGCCGCAACAAGGATCGAGGGAATACCCACGAAGATGTTTAAGAGCGTAAATCCCATCCCGAACATGCTGCGGCTCATGGGGATTTCTTTCAACATGTAAGTGTTGATGACCGCGCCGCCGTACAAGGTTCCGACGTCATATCTAGTTTTGTCCGTCGCCCGGTCAGGGCATATAGCTGTAGCGTTACGGCAAAAAACAAAGAGCTTGGAGGAAATCAGGTTCTTGAGAAATCAGAAAAAACCGGCATTTTGTCTGCTCGGAAAATGTTGCGTTTAGCCCGTTGCTCCCCAGGCGCGCCGCGCCAATTTCTGCTCGATAATTCTCCTGGCATACACTCCACTGAAATCGATTTTCAAGTCCAGCAGCCTGCGCTCCGGGCGGCGAAGGATGTTCTGCTGTTGTGTATCGAGGATCTCCAAATCATCCGCGAAAACAGGTGCCTGCGCATCGCGGATGCGGAAAGTCCCCGGCGATTACTCGAATGAGTATCTTGTAAAGCTCTCGCGCTCGGCCCGAACATCGTCTCCGCGCAGCTCGCGCAGCGCATAGGTCACAAATTCGGCGGTGACTCGTTTGCGCCAGGTCATGTCGAAATCCGTGTTGTCCAGCGGCTTGGCGATTCGAGCCGCAAGTGCAGCCGCTTCAGTAATTGTCT
>QHXW01000301.1 GCA_003223115.1 Acidobacteriota bacterium | reverse complement strand
ACCTGCGTGTTCTGCGGAGCATTCAACGAGGCGCTATCCGCGGTAACGATGAATGGTGTGCCGGAGTATACCGACACTGTCGGATTGAGCTGCCAGCCGCCGAAGACGGCCGCTGCCGCACGGCTCGTGGCAAACCTCTTGTTCCTGCCAAATGGCAGTTCGTAATTCACGGCCGACACCCACGTGTGGGTCCGGTCAAAATCCGCCACAGCGCGATTCTTCGGAAACTGGCTCGCAACGTAGAAGCGAAGGCCGCTGTCGCTGTTTCCGGCGTTAATTCCAATGGTCTTCGACCACGTGTAGGACGAAATCAGGAACAGACCTCTCGAAAAGCGGCGGGTCAGATTCGTTTGCCAGGCATCGTAACGATTCGTCGCCATGGGGATGAAGAACTGGCGTGAAGTGTTTACGCCGAACTGTTGGTACAGCGGACGACCTGCCGCGCCAAGGCCCGGAATCAGGCCCGCATTCGCCTCGAAGTAGGTGACTGCCTGGCGGATGGAGCGCGTGCCGACGTACCCAGTCTGAAGAACCAAGCCCGCTCCCAGATCTCGTTGAACTGTGAAATTGAAAGATTCGATGTAACCGCGGCGGAACTTTCCCGGCTGTAGCGAGTTGGTAGAGATTGTTTTTGCGATATCCAGGACACCCGTCGAAAGATCCGGGAAGGTAACCGACGGGATGCCAGCCTCCAGCGAACCAGCCGGAACGAACGAGTTCAACTGTTGGTACTCGTCAACGATCACCGCGGGATAGGGGCTGCGAAGCGGGCGGCTCACAGGATATGGATCATTGGTAATACCGAAGCCGGCGCGCAGCACTGTCTTATCGCCGAATCGGTAGGCCAAGCCCACGCGCGGGGCGTACATCACCGGGATGGCCTCGGTTCCGGCGTTGCGCGGAATATTGCCGCGTCCGCCGATCAGCACCTTGTTGGTTACTGGGTCATACCGCTCGATACCGTACTTGCCTCGGTTCATGATGGGGAAGTGCTCCAATCGCACGCCAAGGTTGAGGCTCAAGTGGCGGGTCACCTGCCAGTTGTCACGAATGTAGTAACCCTGCTGGAATTCGCGCGTTCTCATCGGATCATAGAACTGGTAGGCTTTGCCTAGCGAACCCGGCAGGCCTAGCAGGAATGCTGCGTAAGCGTTGAAATTGTTGGCGGCCGGACCATCTCGAAGGGCGGTCACGCCATTGACGAAATTGAAGCCGCCTCTCGGGCTCCAGCTGCCGAGTTCAGGTTGCCAGTGATTGAGCTGGTGATGGATAAAATCGAATCCGAACCGAATGCTGTGCGATCCTTTGACCCAGTTGAGATTAGCGACGTACGTGTAAACGCGATCGTTCCGCACCACCGGGCTCCAGTTATTGGTATTTCCGAGTGAGCTATACCCGCTGATATTGAAGATCGGGAAGCCACTCTGCCGGACGTCGGGACCGTTGGTCCCCGGAATCTTCAGCACGTCTAGCCCGATATTCTTTCCGTAGTCCGGACCCGTGGTGTCGTGATGCATGAGAGTACCGCCGTAGTTCGCGTCCAGCACAATGGTTGGAGAGATGACCAAGCTGACACCGCCCCCGAATACATCTGTTTTGTTGTGGCCCGTACCGATTCCTGCCGCACCGGCTGCTCCGCCCGGATAACCGCCGAGCGCCTGACCGAGCGGAGCGCTCGATGTCACAGGCGCAATCATCACACTGTACTTGCCGAAGACGGTCATCCTCCCGTTGGGTGTCCAGTTGATCTTGCCATCCACCAAATCGCGTTTGAAGTAGTACGGCACAGAAGCGAAGTAGTTGGCCAGCTGGCCCGTGCCGGTGTTCGGCAGCGGTATTAAATCCTGCAGCCTGCGCGCTGCTTCGCTCCAGCGGCTCTGCGGGACGATATTATTGGAAAAGGGTGTACGTTTCCGGCCCTGGTCGTCTCCGGTCGCGGGGTCATAAACCGTGGTCAGACCGCTGAAATCGCCGCTGCGCACTTTCGCCGTCGGGACACTCAGCAGGCCGTTGCCGCGCTCGGCCGTTGTGGTGCCTTCCCATGAGGTGAAGAAAAACAGTTTGTCTTTCTTGATAGGTCCTCCGAAAGTACCTCCATACTGATTGTCAATCCGCTGTGGCGTACCACTTCCGGCCGGAGTGTTGGGATTGAAGAACAGGTTCTTCGCGCCCCACTTGTGATTGGAATGATATTCGAATGCGACGCCGTGGAAGTTATTGGTGCCGGATTTCGTAATCACCGAGACAGCGGCGCCGCCCGACATCCCCTGCTCGGCGTCGAAGTTATTTGTGGCGATGTTGACCTGCTCGATGGACTCGATCGGTGGAATGTACAGCGCATGATGCGGGAGCCAGGTCATCACACTGGCCGCGCCGTCGATGCGGGTGTTATTTGAGTTGCGAGCAGTGCCATTGATATTCGTCGTTAAGGCGCGAGCCGGAGTATCGGTCGAGGCGTTCTGAAATTGTGCGGGCATGGAGCCCGGGACCAGGTCGATGAGAGACTGGAAGTTGCGGTAACCGCCCACACTGATCTGCGAGAGTTCCCTGGCCCCGATGTCGGCGTGCAGGTCGGATTTATCCGTTTGCAGACGAGACGCCTCTGCGCTGACGGTGATGACCTCACTCACGTTACCGAGCGTGAGCGGAGCATGGAACCGGGCGATGTTGTTTGCCGCGATCACCACATCGTTGGCCTCAAAAGAACTGAAGCCGCGAGCTGTGACCTTCATGTCGTAAGCGCCCGGCGGTATATTTCCGAACTCGTACGCACCGCGATCATCGGTCGTTGTCTCCAGTGAATAGCCGGTGGAGTTGTTCTTAATCGTGACCACCGCACCGACAACAGCCGCCTGCTGCGGGTCAGTTACGTTGCCGACTAAACTGCCATACAGAACCTGGGCTGAGACAATGCCGTCGAATAGAGACAGCAATGCCGCCACAACTGCACAGAACCTCAACACGCGCATTTTCCCCTCCTAAATGAAGACAATTCATGTTTGCCGTTCCGGAATGCGACGTATCGAACGATCCCCGACCTTGGCCGCAAGCACTTGAGAAAAAAACGGGTTCGCCAAGATAGTTACCGTATTATGACCAGCAGGCATTCGTGAGCGCGATGGCGCACCCTTCCAGCATGTGCTAAAAGACACAAATGTCTCGAAGCGAAGGTGAGGCACGGTGGGTGCTTGGTATTACCGTCTCAAAGTGGTTTGCATGGACATGTGGGCGGCGTACGCCAGGCGAGTCAGCGCGAGATGGTGAGGCAGGCTGCGCATCTTCTTGGCGTACCGTCAGCCAGCGTCAGAATCATCCGCCGCACTCAAGACGTCTCCAGCAGACCTCGTGCGCACGCCCCGGCCTGTCTTGGGCTGGCGAAACTACAAACCGTCAAAGTCAGGACGAGGCCACGCAGCATCTGTGTTCCTTTCCACTATAAACGTTACGCGGGGTTTGAGTCGTGTGCAAGAGTGCGTTGCTTTTGGTGGCGGTCTCGACTGGGCGGTCCACCACGGGATCACGAATGGGACTCCCTCGAGGTGCACCAACTTTACCTCATACTGAAACGAGGGCTTTTTGCTGTACAGCTCTTCCATATTTCGCTTGAGTTGCAATCGCGCAACCCAATTGTGATGAGAAGCACTAAACTCCAGTCGCGAGACCGTCGGGCGGCGCTCGGCTCTGGTGTATAATCCCTCTCTACCCAGGAGGCCAAGATGGAAATCCGTGCTGAAACCACGAGAACGTTGGTGTGTGGTGTAATCGCCTGGATGCTGTTCGGATCGCTGGCCTATGGCCAGTCGATTTTCGCCACTCTGACCGGTGTGGTGTCCGATCCTTCGGGAGCAGTGGTGCCGAGCGCTAAAGGGCATCTGCGCAATGAGAGCACAGGCTCTATGCGCGATACTGTCACGAACAGTGACGGCTACTTCACCTTTGCATCACTTCCCGTGGGTGACTTCACGTATGAGCTGACAATCGACGCGCAGGGCTTCGCTGCGTACAAGGCATCCGGCATTCCATTGAGTGGGGGCGAGAAGCGCAATATCAATGTCACCTTGAAGGTCGGTCTCACGACGGAAACCGTCGAGGTCAAGGCTGGAGTCGAGCAGCTCGCCACGGTGGACTCGGGCGAAAAGTCGGCCACGTTAGGGAACAAGGAATTGCAGAATTACGTCCAGGTCGGGAGCAATGCGGCCGAGTACATCAAGATTATGCCAGGCTTCGCTCTCAACAATGGCACGTCGAATCGAGCGAACTACGATGGTCAAGTCATCGGCATCAACGGCAACGGCGACGCTGGCAGCCAGAGTCCGCTCAACAATGCCTTCTCTTACAACGGCTTGCCGATGAACTCCATGGACATCACCGCAGACGGAGCACACGTCTCCGATCCGGGCTGCAACTGTGATACGCCGGTGAATCCGAACTCCGACATGGTAGCCGAGTTCAAAGTGCAAATGTCGAATTTCAGCGCCGAAAACCAGAAAGGGCCTATCGTGGCGAGTTCAGTTGCGAAATGGGGCACTAAAGACTTCCACGGTTCAGGGTTCTTCTATGCGAGGAACTATGTTTTGAACGCCAACGACGCCCTGAACAATGCGACCCAAACGGCGCGCCCGCAAAACAAGTACTACTATCCGGGCGGCACAATCGGCGGTCCTGTGCTCATTCCCGGAACAGGGTTCAACAGGAATCGCAATAAGCTGTTCTTCTTCACCGGTTTCGAGTATTTCTACCAAGTTCTGGACACGGGTCTGCTCCGGGCGACGGTGCCAACCCCGGGAATGTTGCAGGGCAATTTCTCGCCCTCCGAAATCGCCAAAATCGGCCCTTACACCGCTGCCGGCGCCCCTCCGGGACAGCTCAACGCGGCAGCGCAGGCTCTGTTCCCCGGTGGAATCGTTCCGGCCAGCCTGATCGACCCGAGCATGGTGGCGTTGATGAAGTTGTACCCGGCAGCGAACCACACGCCGAATCTGGATCAACCTTACAACTACATTCAGTCGGAAATATTCAACCAGAACAACACGCAGTGGATGTCGCGAGTGGATTACAACATCAGCGATAACACCAAGCTGTTCGTGCGCTACAATCTGCAGCGCGAGACGCAACTGTTTCCGGTCGGCTACTGGTGGCGCAACACCGACCAGGTTCCGTATCCGACGCCGCTTGCTGGCAAGAATGTGTCCGATTCGGTGACCGCATCTTTAACCCACGTCTTTAGCCCGTCGATGACCAACGAGTTCGTCTTCGGGTACACGTACATCGGCTTCCCGACCTATTTCCAGGATCCGAAGAAGGTGGACCGGGCGGCGCTGGGATACAACTACCAAGGCCTCTATAAGAACGGCATTTCGCAGATTCCGTCAATCGGCGCCTGGGGTTCCGCCGAAGCAGCCCTGATCTTCAATCCCGGCGGCGGCTGGGCAACTACCGGCGCCAATTATCATTACGCCACCAAGTACATGCCCAGCTTAAGTGATACGGTGTCGAAGGTCTGGGGTATGCATACCGTGAAGGCCGGATTCTTCTGGGAGTATATCCGGAACGCAGAGCCGCTCAGTAGCGACACGAATGGGTTCATAACGGTCGGGCCGTCGAACGCGTACACGTACGGTAACCTATATGCTGATCTGGTCACCGGCAACATCAGTGACCATTATGACGAGACCAACTACAATCCTCACGACGACACAGCTTACAACACCTATGAGGTTTTCGTGCAGGATTCATGGAAGGTCAGTAAAAGGCTGACATTGGATCTCGGTGTTCGCTTTACCCATTTCCAGCACTGGATGGACCGAAATGGATTTGGAATGGCCATCTTCGACTACTCCAAGTACAGCCCGACCTGCGCACCCACGGACTACTGCGGATTCCTGTGGCACAAGCGTGACCCGAGCGTGCCCATTAGTGGCTTTCCCACCCGCGCCCTGTTCTACCAACCGCGCTTCGGTTTGGCTTACGACATCACTGGCAGCGGTAAGACCGTCATCCGGGGTGGATGGGGCCGCTACTACTACCACCAAGGCAACTACGGCGGTCCGCAAGACCTGGGCGAAGCAGTGTACAGCGTCAACCTCTATCCGTCGACGGTCGGGCATCAATTGTTTGCGAAGGATCTCGATACGATCAATTTCGCGAATGCTGCTCTGTCTCCGTCGGTAACAGACAGCAAGGATGACAAAGAGCCCTACACCGACAGCTACAGTTTCACCATTTCGCGGCGCCTGCCCTGGTCGAGCCTGTTGGAAGTGTCGTATGTCGGCAACCAGACACACGACATTCCCAGCAACGGTAATGGCTCTTCCTTAAACAACTTGGGAACGAAGAACATCAACCTGGTGCCCGTAGGAGCCATGCTGTCGTCGAAGAATGGTGGCGTGGATGCGAACACGCTTAATCCGGACTCGTTCCGGCCGCTCCAGGGTTTCGCAAATCTGTACCTCGCGACCAATAACGGATACGCAAACTACAATGCGTTCCAAGCAACCTGGATAAGGACGCAGGGACGTTACACCATCAACATGAATTACACGTTTGGCAAGGCCTTGGGGATCGTGAACGTTGCTGACCAATTTAATCTGAATAATGATTATGGCGTGCAGCCGGCCAACCGTACTCATATCTTCAACGCAGCCTACTCGGTGGACCTGGGCACTTTCACCCACAATAAGATCGGAGGTGGTTTCATCAACGGATGGCAGCTCTCCGGCATCACGCAATGGCAAAGCGGCGCCAACCTGACAGGCTTCAGCCCAGGTGCCAACTTCGGCATGAACCTCAACAGCTTTAACATTCCGGGCACCACCTTCGTCGTCAGCAGCGTTTCTATACTGGGGACGCCGAATATCCAGCTCAACCCGATCCTGACGTGTAACCCGGCTTCGCACCTGGGCCCTCACCAGTACATCAACCCGAACTGTTTCAGCTTCCCGACACAGATCGGGCAGAACGGGCCCACGGAACTGCCGGCGATCTACGGGCCGGCGTACTTCAACTGGGATCTTGGGCTCTTCAAGAATTTCCAGATCACGGAGTCGAAGAAGCTGCAGTTCCGTATCAACGGCTATGATTTCTTGAACCACCCGCTGTGGTCGTTTAATGGGAGCAATCTGAATGTCGGCTTCGACGGTACCACCGGGAAAGTAAATACGCCGAATTTCGGAACGGTGACCGATAAACAGGGCCGCCGCATCGTGCAGCTCGCGGTCAAGTTCTTCTTCTGATAGGCGCAGCTTTGAGCGTCTTGAGAAGCAGAATCCACGCCGCCCGAGCGGAAAGAGATGCTTGGAGGGCTGACGTCGGATTATTTTATGGGACTGAGTTTTGCCAATGTTTTTCGGCCCGATCTTGTGACCGGGGCAGACCCTATGGGTTACAGATCAATCGGCCCCTGGCGGACGGTGGCTGAACCCCAGCGCTTTTCGGCCGGCAGCAGACTTCGTCCAGGGTAACTTGGAACGGAATGTCATCACGGGCTTCGGCATGTACCAGATCGACCTCGCTCTGCAAAGGGATTTCCCATTACTCGAGTCTGCGGTCGCTCCAATTCCGAATCGAAGCGTTCA
>QHXW01000300.1 GCA_003223115.1 Acidobacteriota bacterium | reverse complement strand
ATCGCAGCGCGCGGAGCCGTGACAAAAACACTTTCAGCGCGCTTTTCGCCCCACCTTTTTGCCACGTAAGCGTGAGCATCATTCAAAATTGGGGGCCGGTGTTTGGTATCGTGCGCGTCACTGGCGACGAAGTGCACCAGATTCCGGTCGAACAGCTCGATGGCTACATGCTTGGCCGTCCGGCCGAAGCGCCCGAGGAAAGATTGGGCCGTGACTTGCACCAGAGCCCCATTTTCCACCCATGACCCCAGTTGATTGATCCGGTTTTGCAAGACGGCATTGCGCTCCGGGTGAGTAACCACAGGCACGAGTCCGGCCGCTTGGAATCGGTCAAAGATCTCCTGCGCGGTGTTGGGAATCAATGCGTCGGAAAATTCCACCAGCAGATAGCGCTTGTGATTGATCGTGTACTTGGAGCGGTAGGTCAGCGCGTCCTGAATATTTTCAATCGTGAGATGAAAATCGCACCCGCTGTGGATTCGCGGAACGGGCCCGGAGACACCTTGCAGTTCGGCTATTTTGCGATCGATCCGCTCAGGGTCGAACGTGAACCGTGCGTTAGCGTGCGGTGTGGCTACGATATCGGTGGTACCGGATTCAGCGGCGATTTTCAGCATGGCGACGGCATCCTCGAGCGTCTTCGGGCCATCATCGAGTCCGGGCAGAATATGGCTATGGATATCGACCACGTCTCATGCTACTCCTTCAGCCTCGGACGTAAAATACGGGAGACATGTCCCTTCGGGTGTTGGGTGCTTTAACGTGTATGTTCTTCAGTTACGGATGTTATTGGTCGATTCGCCTGGCCTATGCCGATAGCCTCGCGGCTGAACGCAGCCGGCCGGCGATGGAACATGCGATCAGCCTGGCGGCGGCGGACCCAGAATATTACGTTCGTCTCGCCGAAGCCGATTCGGGTCTCGCGCTTCCCGCAATGGAACGAGCGGCGGCGCTCAACCCCTTGAATTCCTCAGTCTGGTTACAGTTCGCGCGGTTTGCCGAAGAGCACAAAGATTTCGAGCGTGCCGAGCGTTGTCTGCTGCAAGCGCTCCAGGTGGATAAAACCTTTGCACCGAGATGGTTGTTAGCCGAATATTATGGGCGCCAGCGCGATCAGGAGCGGTTCTGGCCGGCCATACGGGCGGCCCTCGCCACATCTTACGACGATGTCGCGCCGCTGTTCGATGAATGCTGGCAGCTCGCCCCGAACCCCGAGACCGTCCTCGCCCAGGCCATCCCAGGCCGCCAAGATGTCCTCCGGCAATATCTCGATTATGTGCTCGCAAAGAAGCGTCTGGATCTCGCCGAACCTGTTGCATCGAAGGTGATGAGGCATGCCGGGTGGGACGACGTGGCGCCTCTTCTCTCCTATTGCGATAGTCTTCTCGCGAAGAATCAGGCGCTGCGCGCGCTGGAAGTCTGGAACTCGCTGGCCAAAAAACGGCTGCTGGATTATCCCGCTCTTCAACCGGAAAAGGGCGCCAGCATGACCAATGGTGGCTTTGAAACAGCGTTTCTCTCAACGGCTTTCGACTGGCGCCTGGGCCAGCTGCCGGGTATCCTGACGCGTCGCGGCGGATCCCCTCCCATGCTGCGGCTCAGCTTTTCTGGAAAACAACCGGAGACGTGTGAAATGTTGAGTGAATTCGTGCCACTGGTTCCGGCGAAAAAGTACCGCCTGAGCATTCGTTATGAAACCAACGAGCTCGAGCGCGATACGGGCCTGAGCTGGCGCGTCCTGGATGTATTGGATGGTGCCGACCTGCTGGAGGGAACAGGTCAGTTAACGGGGAAGGAACGGGTGGAAGGCGAGGAGGAATTCTCTTTCACGACGCCAGCGGAAACTCAACTGGCGAGGGTAGCACTGATGTATCAGCGGGTTCTTGGGACGGTACGGATTACCGGATCGATTTCGCTCCGTAATGTCAGACTGAGCTTTGCCGAATGAGCCGAGGCCCGACACTTCAGCAGCCCTCAACGCGATTCGTTGCCGGTTCCGCATGGGGGCTCGCCGCAGTCCTGTTCTCGCCGATTCTGACAATGTGGGTGACGCGTTGGAGCGTGAGTTTGCTGGAGGCAGGGGTGCTTGCGCTGGCAGCGGTCTGGTCAGGCCTTATGGTATTCAGGCCCGATCAGGTCCGGGGCAGTTTTGCACTCATTCCATTGGCTGGGGCCGTGTCGATGGGCGTGGTGCAGCTGATGACGGATCACACGGTCAATCGGTGGGCGACGTGGAATGCGGTCCTTCTGTGGACGACATACCTCGCGTCGTTCTTTGTGGCTCTCCAGGTCTGTGCTTCCGCGGAACGCCGGGCAATGTTCCGGCGTGCGCTACTCTACTTTGCGTTCGGGTTGAGCGTAGTCTCTGTGCTACAGTTTTTTACCTCGCCCGGCAAAGTGTACTGGCTGTTCCAGAGCGAATACGAGAACGACGTCCTGGGGCCTTTCGTGAGCCGCGATCAGTACGCCGCTTTTATCGAGCTCGTTTTCCCGATCGCTCTGTTGGAGGCGCTGACAGACCGTCGTAGAACACTCCTTCATACCGCGATCGCAGGGACGATGTTCGCATCAGTCCTGGCAGGCGCGTCCCTAGCCGGATCCGCCCTCCTGGTTGCCGAATTTGCCGCGGTCCCGCTGCTCGCGGCGTTTCGCGGCCTCGCCCCGGCCAAAAAACTGCGGCCGGCTTTTATCTCACTGCTGCTCTTTACCCTGGCCTTTGGAAGCGTGGTGGGGTGGACGACGCTCTGGCAGCGATTTCAGGATCCCCAGCCTTACAAATATCGCAGGGAGATGTTGCTAGCTTCGGTTGCGATGGCTCGCGAAAAGCCGTGGACCGGATTTGGCCTGGGGAGTTTCGAGGATGTTTATCGGGGTTATGCCCTCTTTGATGACGGGACAATCGTAAACCATGCCCACAACGACTGGGCGGAGTGGGCGACCGAAGGAGGGCTGCCGTTCGCTGCGCTTATAGTCGTAGTAGCGCTCTGGAGCGCGCCGAAAGCCGTGAGATCCATTTGGGGTCTGGGGATCATCTCGGTATGGCTTCATAGCCTGGTGGATTTTCATCTGCAAAAGCCGGCTATCGCCGCATGGATGTTTGTTCTGCTTGGAGCTGTTTGCGCGGAAGGTCACTCCCGCACGCGCTCAAAGCAACGCAGAGAAGAGCCGGCCGATATCAACGGCTAGTCGTTTGTACTCTGCAGACACAGACCTGCGTAGTGCCGGACGTTTCTTGGGTGCATTTGCCTTTTTTCCCGTCCACCGTGCAAGCGTTCGGCGGACAGGTCGTCTTCTTGTTCTGCGTTACGAACGAACAAGTGCCAGCGGGAACGAAAGCAGCTGCCTGCAGAAGGCCTGGGAAGCCACTCAGCTTCTCGCAGGCACCACTGTAGATTCCTATGGTCCTGAGCACGGCGGCAACACCGCCGGCCGCGCCCAAGGAAAACAGGCAGACTAAACAAACCAAAACAGTTCTTCGTACTCTCATATTTCTCCTTTGTGAGCGATCGATTATCTGAAACGACAGCTTTGTAGCGATTCCTTCGTGGGTCTTGCCGCCCGAACGGGCGATTGGCTCGAAAATGGGCCTCATCCTCGCCGCGGCGGGGCTGGCGTAACGGAGGGCCGCCCGACGGGACGGCCGGAATGGCGAGCAAACTGGAACGAAACCAAGAATTACAAAACGAAAGCAACATGATCGGCATGCTGGTCACCCCCGGAGATGAAAATGAGCACACGCATCGGGCGTAGAATCGAGGCGTGCTGGGGAGGATGGCCGGCATTTATAGCGGGAATCAATTCTTTAACTAACTCCAGTTGGGCGACTAGATTTTCTCTTGTTGCAACCGGGACTAATTTACTACGGTACCAGTCTCGACCGCTGTAACGTTCAGCGGTTCGCGCGTCCTTCACCCACAGTGGAAATGGGGCGCGAATACGGCTGGAAACGCCGTCTGGCTGCCGTGGTGCAGTAGCGATTCAATGAGCCACAACATGGGCCTTTTCGATTGCAGGTCCACGACGCCTATTACTATGCGAATATTTGATTTTTGATGCCCAGTGCTTGGCCGGAACCTCAACGAAACGGTACAGGAAATAGGCCAGTGAAAGAACTAGGGCCACGGTCGGAAGTAGCAAGAGGACGCGAAGATTGTCAGGCACAAAGCGGGCACCAAGGTTCATAATTCTGCCGCCGACAGGAAGATGGATCAGGTATAGCGAATAGCTCAAATCGCCCAGAGCCAGCATCCAGACCGGCATCCATCGCAGCCAGAGAATGCAGACAATGGCAAGAATGCCCGCAACCGTCTCGCGCATTTCCAGTTTCAGGCAACAGGCAACCATCGAAGCCATCACGTAACAGCCGAATTCGACACCGCCGATCACCCGTTTCCTCCAAAGCGCACTCGTGATGCCCATCGCGAACAGTGGCGAATACCAGGGCAGCGATTGCGGCAGGGACACCATGAACGGCATCGAGATCCACAGCAGGATTGAACCGGCCCGGAGTAGCCTGATCTTTGATGACAGAACCGGTAAGAGAAGGCCGAGCAAAAGGTAGTACTGAAACTCCACGGCGAGCGTCCAGAAAACAACATTGACCCACTTGTAATGGCTGAACGGTATCAGGTATCCCAAATGCAGCAGCATCTGCACTGCGGTGTAGTGCGGCGGCGTGCCCTTGAACAGGCTGGAATGGTAGCTCAGAACCCCAAGTGCCACGGCTATGGCGATGGCCACAAGATACGGCGGATCGACTCGCACGATGCGTTTCAGCATAAACTTCGGAAACAACTTTAGACGGTAACCGCTATCCATCAGCGTGTATGGAATGATGAAGCCGGAAATCACGAAAAAGACGATGACGCCCAAATCGCCATTTCGACCCGAGGCGGCGATCAGCGGATGATTCGAAAAGATTTTAGTTGCAGCCGTGAAGTGGCACCAGCACACCGCGAAGGAGGCGATACCTCGCAGGCCCTGGATGACTGGCAACTTTGTTTTCTCCGCTGTAATCCGCATCTAAGAAACTCTAGGCACGAAGGTGCATAGAGTACCAAAGAATTTCAAGGTCTGCCTGTCCGTGCTAAAATCTTCTCAGTTTCACCCATTTCCAGGGCGTTGCATGGCGTTTCCGGAGGGTCACACATGCGACGATTCGCCTGCGCATTATACGCGCGAGTTAGCTCCAAAGACCAGTACTGCGAGATGCAGCTCACCGACCTGCGCGCGCACGCCAAACGGGCGGACTGGGACATAATCGAGTACATCGAGAAGGCCTCGGCCAAAGGCTGATGACTCAAAGCAAAACAGTTCTTCATGTTCTCATGCTTCCTGAATGTCGGTTGTGCTAATTGGTTATCTAAAAGACTTTGCTGAACGAGCCACATCCTTGTCACGAGGAACCGGGCGGCATGGCTAAGAAACTCACTAAACAACATAACCGCCAAAGACAAATTCCCTTGTCGGAACTGCTTCTTTGAGTCGCGAAGGACCATGTTATCCTCTCGCGCGTGGGCACGTTCTTCCGCAGAAAGTGACGAGAACGCAGATGCCTATTGTGGTCGGGCGGGAGTTCTCAGTACACCATTGGCATCGATCATCGCACGGCCGCTTTTTCTTTCAACATAATATGTACGATCCGTTCGCCTGCGTGCCCATCCCACTTTTCCGGGATGACCGCCTTCGCGTGTCCGCGCTTCAGAGCGCCCAGCGCGGCGTCCCGGATGCACTCTGGATTGTTATCAACGAGAACGTTCGTCCCTATCAAGCACGTGATCGGGCGCTCTGTGTTCGGCCGGATGGTCACACACGGTATTCCCAGTACCGTAGTCTCTTCCTGGATTCCACCGCTGTCAGTCAGCACCATGCTCGAATGTGCTACTAGGCCAAGAAACGGAAGATAACTCAGCGGCTGCATCACGTAGACTGCCGTCTGCCTCTCCAACAAATCGAAGACGCCGAACTCTATCAGTTTACGATGCGTTCGCGGGTGAATGGGGAACGCAACAGGCACATGCTTAGCTATTTCGATGATAGATTCAAGGATGCGCTCTAAAGGTAGCTTGCTGTCGACATTAGTCGGACGGTGCAACGTCAACACCGCATACCGCCGTTGGTCCAAACCCTTCGGCAAAGGAAGGCTTCGCGCACGATCTATGTGCGTCAGAAGCGTATCTATCATAGTGTTGCCGACGAACTGGATGCGTTCCGGTACAGCACCTTCCTTTATTAAATTGTCATTTGCGATAGTGTCGGTCGTGAACAGGAGATCGGAGATCGCGTCGGTGCACAGCCGATTGATCTCCTCGGGCATACTCGTATCACCAGACCTGAGACCCGCTTCAACGTGGGCGACGCGAATGCCAAGTTTCTTTGCAGTGATCGCACAAGCGAGGGTGGAGTTGACGTCGCCTACTACAATTACCCAGTCCGGACGCTCACGGACACAGACCTTCTCAAATGTAATCATGATATTTGCAGTCTGTTCGGCGTGCGAGCCAGAGCCGACTTCGAGGTTTAGATCCGGTTTCGGAAGTCCCAAGTCCCCGAAAAAGGCGTCCGACATATTGGCGCCGTAGTGCTGACCTGTATGGACAAGGCGCACCTCAGCCGCACGTCGTGAGCGGAAAGCCGTCAGGATTGGCGCCACTTTCATGAAATTGGGGAGCGCGCCGACGACCAATACGATCCTCATACCTTTCATCTCCAAAATTATGAAAACTTCTTTAACAGCACTGCATTACAACGGTCTATGCATATGCGTCTGTGGCGGCTCCGCGACCACAATATCGTTGACCTTCTCAGTTGCTGCAACGACTGACATTAAGTGCTGGTTGACAGATCTTGAGAGAGAGAGTAGCGCAGCCATCAGGGCTGGTCCGGCTTGGGCCCGCTATCCCGAATCAGGTAAAACAGGAACAGCAGGAAGATGAGAACGCCGCCGCCGTAGAGGAGGATTTCGCGCCTAGTGCGCAACCAGGCTCTGGGGACCTTCGTCGAAGAGACCGGGACAGGCACTCCTCGCACCGGTAAGGGTACAGTCCAAATACGCCCAAGAGCTGCTCAATGACGCTGCGTCGGGATCTCCGAATGCGTTTGCCTCCGCACCTAGGACACGTAAATTCAGTCTCCTGTGATGATCTCCGCGCGGCTGAATCCCGCGCGGGAGATAGGCCTCTGACTGAGGGGGCTGGCTCCAGGACTTTCGGCTCCGGCGGTGGGCTCTCGATCGTGAATTCCTCATAGCTCGAAGCCGTGCGCATCTCACCCGTTGGCTCCCGAAAAAACCAACCCGCTCGGGTGGCTCTTTCGGAACTCGGTCGAAGTACCAGCGCAACCTGAAACGGAGCGGCGAAGAACTGGGAATGGATTTGGAGGTCCCGTTCCGACAAAGAGACCTTGCCATAGATGTGAGAGTGATACCAGCCCAACGCCTGCAGTTCGTTCAGTTCGCAGTGTGTCCTGGACGAAGAGATGAGTTCCACCAGGCTTTTCTCGTCGTTTTGAGACAGCACAAACCCCGGGCCCATGGCATGCTCGCAATGAAGCGGACGGTAGGCGACAATTTGGATACGGTCCGGCTCTGTTCTGCCGAACAGAACGCCACCGCTTTCCCGTTCGCGCCGCGACAAATACAGGCCGTAGTCTACTTCCCGGCGAATCTGTTCGAGCAACGCAGAAGAGCACTCAATTGAGAATGAACACTTCGGAAGCCGAAAGATTCTGTACGGAGCCCCGAACCTCAGGCCCAAGTTGCGTTCGTCCGTTCCATCTAGGCTACGAGAGAACATATTAGATCATAATCAAGCAACATCTTTATAGCAGATTCGGATTTATTAGGTTTCCAATGGTATGAACGCTCGGGATTCATCGAGAATCAAATCGAGTGGAACATTTGTCACACAGCGGCAGGCGCTTATCGCGACGCGTCGAGAACACGATCCATTGGCTCTGTGACATTGGGAACATCGACAATTCTCGGTCGGGTTATGCGCAGGTTATCGGAGTTAGTATCTTTGTTCGGGTTTGCGGTTACCGTGATGAGCACCTGTTCGCCAGAGTACTTGCCGAGCGGGATATCCCATTGGTGCCATTGGCTATCATGAGGCCCCATCTGCTTTACAACAATCGCCCGACCGTTCACGAGCAGCTTGGCGGTCATGCCATCGCCGTACGGCGTGCTTACATGCATGCCAAACACCCGTAGAACACTCGAAATACTAGGAACAGTAACCGGATAATCCATTGTCAGTTCCACGCCGGCCGAAGGGCACACGGTCAATGCCACCGGACCCTTATCTGTGCCAAAGCGAAGCAGCCTGTTCCGCTGCGGGTCGACTGAGATGCCTGAGCCATCGGCAATGAGTTGCCCATCTTCGCTGCCGGACCCTAGATAGCCATCCTTATTCGGCCGCGGTGTGGACCTATCGATCCAAACAACCGTAGCATTGACTGGTACAGCCAATTTGCAGTTCTGTCCTGTCCGCACCGGTTCTTGCTGGGTTCCGTTAACCAGCACTCTATGAGCAGCATCTGGCAACTGATATGTGAATTCGGCTGTAGCAGCTATTAGCCCTTCGCCGCAGCCAAGAGTTAGCAGTATAAAGCCATCACCTTCGCGGTATGACTCAATACAGTCAGTCTTCGACAGCTGTGAAATGTTGACCTTCGTACCTACGCGTCGACTCGGGATCAGCGAGTACTTCACCGCTGGATTAAGCCCGATCGGGCCATCAGAATCGTATGCCGGCCAACCGGGGATTACTAAGCCCGTCTTGACATTTCTTGAATTACGTGTGCGGCGGTAGAGTTCTCTACCATCAGGCCCGATGAATGCCTGTCCGTCCCGCTCGACAACCTTGTAGATCCTACCTTTTACATCTCGATAGAAGGCAACGACCTCTTTGGGCCATTTCATAAGGGGAAAATAGGGCTGTAGCTGTAAGTTGGCGAACAGACGCGCGCGACACAGTGCAAGTGCCTGATCGCCTCGCGTACCGCGGATCCATTCGGGGCCCAGCACCCACGCTAAGCCTCCCAGTGCGTCGGCATAATCAAGTGCCCGATGAAAAATCTTCGTGTCAGCTGTTGGATTCACCTGGGTCCAGGTGAGTACGTCTGGCCCGAAGATGTAGGCCTCGAATGGAGATGCATGCACCGAAAGGGTGTCGCGAAATCTGTCGTCCCCCCAAGAGTAATTCCCGCGAAGCGGCCAAGTCGAAAAC
>QHXW01000299.1 GCA_003223115.1 Acidobacteriota bacterium | reverse complement strand
CAGGAGTATGCGGTCGAAGGGCGCTTCGCCGGGCCAACCCTGGTATCCGTCGCCCTGCCGTGACGTGACGTTGCCATAACCCATCGCGGCCAGCTGCTCCTTCGCGGGCTTCGCCAGCGCAGCGACGATCTCGATCGAGTAGACGTGCCTCGACAAGCGCGCGAGCACTGCGGTCTGATAACCAGAGCCCGTGCCGATCTCGAGCACCCGGTCAGCCTTTTTCGGCGCCAGCAACTCGGTCATCAACGCGACGATGTAGGGTTGGGAGATGCTCTGTCCGAAACCGATGGGCAGAGGCTGATCAGAATAGGCGTAGGGCCGCACCGCTATTGGCACAAACAGATGCCGCGGCGTCGAGCGCATCGCACGAAGAACATCCGGATTGCGGATTCCCCTTGCTTCGATCTGTTCGCGGACCATCGCGTCTCTCTGCTCCGCGAAAGGCTCCTCGCAAGAGCAGAGCAGGACTGTCGCGATCAGGCCGGCCGCAATGAAAAAAGTTGGGCAGCGTTGAACGATATCTCCCCTCCGCCTCACCCGCTCCGTGTCACATCGGTATTCGAAACGTCGGAGCCATTTAAGCCTCCGCAGTTATCGTACAGCATGGCCAGTGCGCTTCCGTTCGGTCCTGCTACGTTGATCAAAAGGAGGGGAGTTGGCCGCGCCGCCAGTCTCGCTCCTGATGTTCAGCGTTGAGCCGGTCTAAGATGGCTCATTCTCGCCGTCCGTCTTCGGCGCGAGGCTGGTAGCTTGACGTGGGGCTGCCGTAGCGGCATCCACTAGGGACGGTATGATGGCCTCATGCAGTCGATTGAGATCGACCCTGAGCTGAACCGCCTTGCTCTCGCCGAAGCGGCCCAACAGTATCCCGAGTTCGCCAGGCATGCCATGCGTGTCATCGCACGACCGCTTTCGAGAGGATTCGCCTGGCAACTCGAGTGGAACGGAGCGCCACCACCCGGGCAACAAGCGTGGGAGTTTCAAAACACGGCGATCCGGGCATACAAGAGGCTGGCGAAAATCATGGAGTAGTGCAGGACCAGCAGGCTCAATAGCAGCGAATGGTCATGTTCGCTCTTGGA
>QHXW01000298.1 GCA_003223115.1 Acidobacteriota bacterium | reverse complement strand
TTGGCGTGGTCGGGTGCCCACTTCGTGAACGATGTTCGAGAACCCCTCCTATGCCGTCACTGCTGGATCCGTGGCGGTGATCGCTGTGGCAGCAAAGTGAGAATGTCGTCTTTGAGCAAAGTAGAAATGTCGTCTTGACAGCCCCAAGCTCGCGTCCTAACCACCATTGAATCTTGAGCACTACAGGAGTATGCTTCGACAAACCGGAGACCAGCGCGGCTTTCCCCCAGTGCAGGGAAAGGAGCCATAATGCCTACCCAGGCTTCCGGCCTACTCGATACGCTGAAGCGCGTCCAACTCACCGGCCACCAGCAAGACGGCGCGGTCGAAATCTTTCAACTGCGTTGGCCCGGCATTACCGGCCTGGACTATATCACGCTCGACGAAGCTCTCGAGGCCCAGTGTATTGAGGGCACTGAGTTCACTGAGACTGGCCATGTGCCACGCATCAAGATCATCAACCGCTCGGGTCATATGGTGTTCGTGATGGCGGGCGAACAGACTGGTCGGATGCAAGCAGAATCGCGTGGTGAACGCCAGCATCATGGTTCCCTCTCACAGCGAGATGCCGCTCCCAGTGACTTGCGTGGGACGCGGCCGTTGGGGATATCGCAGCGCAGTCTTTTCAAGCGCGCACAGCTCATCGCACCACAGGCTTCGAGCCATGATGGCAGGGCAGGCTGCAAAGAGCTATCGGCAGGTGGGCGTGCCAAACGCGGAGCAGACGGCTGTCTGGAGGGAGGTATCCCGAAAACTGCGAACAACGGGTTCGAGTTCCTCCTCGGACGCGCTACAGGACGTGTTTCGCAACTACGAGAGGAAATTGGAAGAATCAGTGGAGAATCTTCCAGCTCCGGTCGAGTGCAATGGCGCGGTGTTCGTTATCGGTGGCCGCATCGCCGGTGTGGACTTGTTCGACAAGTCGGATACGCTCCGCAAACTCTGGCCTAAGCTCATCAAGAGCTGCACCATCGATGCGCTGGAACCGTCCACGGAGAGCCCGGGATCAATGGCGCAAGAACAGATTTCGAGTTGGCTGGACGCCGCCGCGAGTGCCATACTGGAGTCGTTTCCATCGCCGGGAGTCGGGCAGGACGTGCGCATCGAGGGTGAAGATGTAATCGGTGCCAGTCTAGTTGTGGATGATCATCCCGTCCACATGGAACTGTTTCGCCGCACCGAGCCGTGGCGAGCACAGGCGAGCGAACCGGTCGGCGCGGAACGGCAACAGCCATCAAGCACCGGGGGCACTGGCCCCGACACCGGCGGCCGCCGCAAGAATTGGCTGCGGCGCATCTTTTCGTAGAGGACCCACACCGTGACCGGCAAGACCGTCTCCCACTACCGCATCGTGGAAAAGCTCGGCCGCGTTGGGCGAAGAACTGGACACGCGCACCTATCTGTTCTCTCTCGGGTGCTGTAACGATTAGCTGGATAGTAGGGGTGTTGTCGCCAGGTATCACGGTAACGAGGACAGGTGCTGTCTCAGTTGCTTGAACGCCTGATCCGTAAGCCGTAGACTACAGGATTCAAGAATTTCGATGCCGCTCTCGCCAGGAACCCGGCTTGGCCCTTACGAAATCGCTTCGACGATTGGCGCGGGAGGTATGGGTGAAGTTTACTGCGATAAAGATCTGCGGCTCAGACGCGAAGTTGCCATTAAGGTGCTCCCGGCTGCGTTATCACCCGAACATTCTGGCGGTCTACGACTTGGGCACGCACGACGGCACGTTTTATGTGGTGTCAGAACTGCTCGAAGGCGAAACACTACGCAAGCGGCTGGTGGAAGGGCCAATTCCCGCGCGCAAGGCTATCGATTGTGCCGTACAGATTGCCCGCGGTTTGGCAGCCGCCCACGGAAAGGGGATCGTCCACCGGGACATAAAGCCGGAGAATCTGTTCGTCACGACAGATGGGCAGATCAAGATTCTGGACTTCGGTCTGGCGAAGATCACCACGGCGAAACCGGCCGAAGTCACCGGTGCCGCGACTGAAGCCATGGGAACAGAGCCAGGCATGGTGATGGGCACGGCCGGCTACATGTCGCCAGAGCAGGTGCGTGGCCAGGTAGCCGACAGCCGGTCGGACATTTTCAGTCTGGGTGTGATCTTATACGAAATGCTCTCGGGGAAACGGGCGTTTCACGGCGAATCGTCGGTAGAGACGATGAACGCGATCTTGAAGGAAGACCCCCCCGAACTTCCGGCCAAGTTGCCGCCAGCCCTCGATAGGATCATCCGCCGAGCGATCGAGAAGAAGCCGGAAGAACGCTTCGAATCAGTGCGGGACGTGGCCTTCGCTCTCGAGACAATCTCTGGAATCTCGGAGCAGCAGCAGGCGCCGCGCGATGCGGGACGAGCAGGCGCGTCATATGTGCCAAAGGGCATGCGGCTTCCGTTGTGGTTCCTCACGGGCGTCGCCGTGGGTGTTCTCCTGGCTGCCGGTGTGCATTTGTTTCTTCGACACCCTGAAGTGCCGGAGCCGCCCACGATTCGCTACCTTACCTACTCGGGTCACGACTCTTCCCCCGACATTTCGCCCGATGGCCGCACGTTAGCTTTCACCTCCGATCGCGACGGTCGCCAGCGGATCTGGCTGAAGCAGTTGGCCAGCGCCAGCGAAGCACCAGTGACGGAGGGACCGGACGATTTAGCACGATTCTCTCCGGACGGTGCCATGATCCTGTTTTTGCGGCACGATGGTGCAGTAACTTCACTCTTTCGCTCGAGCCTTGTGGCGCCCGAACCGCGCAAGCTGCTGGAGGATGTCTCCTACGCGGACTGGTCGCCCGACGGGAGGCAGATCGTGTTCCTGCGGCAACTCAACGAGGGATCGCGGGTGTCATCGGTCGTGGGAATCGTGGAAGCCGACGGCGAGAACCCCCGACAAATCGCGCGCACGACGGGTGAGACATTCACATGTCCTCGGTGGTCCCCTGACGGTGGAACTATTGCCGCTACCCCTATCCCGCTCGCTGGGGCTCGGTGCAATACGTTTTCCTGATCGACGCGAACAGTGGGGCTATCAGGCGTATTGCTGTCCCCAAGGACGGGTTTGGAATCTCCTCTGTCGCCTGGTCTGGACGCGGGGATGAGTTCGTTTATTCCGTCGCGGAATCGGTGGCTGGCGGCTTTGGGAACTCGGGCAGTCCTGGATGGATCATGGCGCAGAATGCAAGAACGGGCGTCTCCCGGAGGATCTTCTGGAGTCCTTATGGAGCGAGTGTTTTTGCTATCGCCGGACCCGGCCGTCTGGTCTTCGACACGCGCTCGCGTCGGGAGAACCTGCGCGAATTCAAGATTGGACAGCCTGCAGGTTCCACACCGGTCCGCTGGCTCACTCGTGGAAACAGCAACGACCGCCAGCCGGCTTATTCTCCCGATGGCCAGCGGGTCATCTTTTCTTCTAATGGTAGTGGCACGCTGGACCTATGGGAACTGTCCACGCACAACGGCATGCTGCGCCGCCTGACCGATCATCCAGCTGAAGACTGGGATCCGGCTTACATGCCCGACGGCAAGCGAATCATCTGGAGTTCCAACCGTGGCGGCAATTTTGAAATCTGGATGGCCAACGCCGACGGTAGCGGCGCCCGGCAGATCACGCGCGATGGGGTGGATGCCGAGAATCCAACCGCCACACCAGACGGCAACTGGATCTTGTATTCCTCCACAAACCCAGACAAGCCGGGGCTTTGGAAAATCCGGTCGGACGGGTCAAAGGCGTCCCGCCTCATTGCCGGAGGTATACTATTGCCCGAGACCTCTCCGGACGGAAGATTTGTGTCCTTCGGGTCGAACATCCTTTCTGAGTCGGCCACGCTGCGGGTTGTGGGCGTTGCGGACGGCTCTCCACAGCCCTTTGTGGTTCGGTTGCCTATTCGCAATTCAAATGCGGGCGGATCGGTGGGAAGATCACGCTGGATGCCGGATGGACGGGCCATCGCCTTCATTGGCCAAAACGAGAACGGGATCAACGGCATCTTCGTTCAGGAGTTTGAGCCCGGCAAGGACACATCCGCCACGCGCCGGCCGCTGTGCTGTTTCGATCCGGAGGCCGCGACCGAATCCTTCGGTATTTCGCCCCGTGATTCACGCATGACCGTCGCCGTATGGGAACAAATCTTCAGTCTGGTCAGCGCAGAGCGTATGCCGAGCGTTCTTCCGCCGGCGAGGACCGTGACGGCGCCTGGCCACTAACCGCATTCACCCAGGATTGCGGCGACCTACGGCTTCTGAACATCCTGCCGTTCAGATACCTATTGATATATCCCCTTGTAATGAAGAATGCGGCGTGTGGCTGCTCGTAAGCGATTAATGTTGCGCCACCTTGCAGCTCATTGCCAACATTAGTCTCGTGAAGTCCCGCTCCCATCATGAGGCCGCACCCGACAGGGGAGTTCATCGCTTCGGACGCGACCGGCGTTTATCAGGATCTATGAGTTCCTCTGTCGTTGGCAGTAGACTGATCACGCTTTGCGCCCGACCGTGTACTATTGATTGCCCTCCCATAGGAACGGAGCGATACTTATATAAAATTCCAATAGGAGTGTTGTTGACCCAGAAGACGGATGTCCGGCAAGGTACGCTCACTTTCATGGTGTTCAAGAGTCTTGAGGCTCTTGGTCCGCTGCACGGCTACGGAATCGGCCGTCGCATTGAGCAGACCAGCCGTGACCGGCTGGCGCTCAACTATGGCACGGTTTATCCGGCGCTTTTGAAGCTGGAACACGAAGGTTTCATAACATCAATCGCAAGGCGAAGTAACTACCGCCTCACACGCGCGGGCCGCAACCAACTGAAGAAAGAGACGCGGCAATGGGAGGAGACCACGGCCATCATCTCCCGTTTTCTCCGGCCTGGAGAGCAATCGTCATGAGATTGCGCGCTGTGCTGGTTCGGCTGGCCGGCTGGTTCGGCAAAACGCAGCGCGAGCGGGAGTGGACCACTGAGTTCGAGTCTCATTTGCGGCTCCACACCGACGACAACCTGCGCAGCGGTATGAGCGCGGAACAGGCTAGGCGAGAGGCGCTTATGAAATTCGTCAGCCTGGAATCGGTGAAGGAATCGATGCGCGACCGGGCCACATTCGTGTGGCTCGACACGAGCTGGCAGGACATCCGATACGCCTGGCACAGCCTCCGCCGGAGCTCGGGGTTTGCGTTTACTGCGGTTCTGTCGCTGGCTCTGGGCCTGGGATCGAGTCTGACCGTTTTTACGGTTGCGGACAATCTGCTTGTCCGCCCGCTCCCGTACCGAAATTCCTCGCAGCTGGTCATGGTTTGGGAAGCGAACCCGAAACGCGATATGCATCGCAGCATCGCATCTCCGGGCAATTACCTGGATTGGAAGGCGCAGAACGATGTTTTCGCCGGCATGGCTGGTTTACGGGAATCTCGCTCGGTACTCATTGATGGCGACCGCACCGAGGAATTCGGAAAGCAAAGCGTGACCGCCGATTTCTTCCCGTTACTCGGCGTGCAGCCTGTGCGCGGCCGTCTATTCACAACTGAAGAGGACCGGGCCTCGATTTCTACCGACTCACTACTGTTGATCAGCTACCGGCTCTGGCAGAGTTGGTTCGGCGGCAGTGACGATGTCATCGGGCGTAAGGTGCAAGTGAACGCGGTTCCGCGCACGATCATGGGTGTTCTGCCGCCGGGTTTCCATTTCCTCAATCGCGAAATCGATTTGTGGGAACCGGTCGGCCTCAACCCGGCTGAGGATTATCGCAAAACGCAGGGGTACTGGATGACATGTGTTGCCCGCATGCGGGCGGGCGTCACGATCAGGCACGCACAGGCCCACATGATCACACTCGCTGCGCGACTGGAGGCGGCGTATCCGGCTTTCAACAAAAATTGGACAGTCGAGCTCGAGCCGCTGCGAGATGCCATGCTTAGCGACCAATCTGTGGGGCAGGATTCCCGTGGGGTCAAAACCTCGCTGCTGGTGTTGTTGGGAGCAGTCGGGCTAATGCTCGCGGTCGCGTGCGCCAACGTCGCCAACCTGCTGCTGGCTCGGTACAGCTCACGACGGCGGGAGATTGCGGTACGCGCATCGCTCGGAGCGGGCCGTGGGCGCGTGATTCGGCAGTTGCTCACAGAAAGCCTTCTTCTGAGTCTGGCTGGCGGAATCTGCGGCATGATGCTCGCCCGGTGGGGCGTTAGCGGGCTGCTGGCATTGGCTCCGGCGACTCTCACGCAGTCCGCGGATATTCATTTCGACACGAGAATTGTCTTCTTCGCCATCGCGCTCTCTGTGCTTACCGGGATACTTTTC
>QHXW01000045.1 GCA_003223115.1 Acidobacteriota bacterium | reverse complement strand
CACTGGCCCTGTCTACCGCTACTTCGGCGTTCCATCCACTATTTTTCAGAATCTGATCACCGCCACATCTAAAGGCGCCTATTTCAATCGAAACGTCAGAAATAGCTTTCGTCATCAGCGCGTCGCCTGACGCAGCCCTTTCCCCCCACTGCTTCCTCTGGACTTTCCCCAAACGCTTCCTCTTTCCCTCTGCATCCTTCTGGCCTTCAGCAACGCGCTGGCAAACTCCCCGAGAATGATATGCACGGAGCGGCCAGACCTTGACAAATGTCCAGCATCATTTTATGGGGCACGGGCAGCGCTAGCCTGGCAGAATTTCCTGATCTCAAGGCGGAAGCCCATCATCACACGTTCACTGGTGGAAATAGAGCAACACCCGCTTCCTTGGTTCACAGTCGGAGCCGGGATTTGTCAAAGCCGGGCGAGATGTAATAAAATCAGGGTTTACACCATCAGGCCCGACCGCGTTCGTGTGTCCGGCTGTCATGAAAGGTTCCCAATGCATGCGATTATTGAGAGCGGCGGAAAACAATATCGGGTTGCACCGGGCGATGTGATCCGTGTCCCCAAGATGGCGGGCGAGGCCGGCGCCGAAGTTGAGTTTTCCAGAGTTCTGGCGATTGTCAGCGATGGCGGCGAATTGCTGGCAGGCGCCGATGTAGGCGAGCGCAAAGTGAAGGGCACCATCACCGGAAACGGCCGCGGCAAAAAAATCCTGGTGTTCAAATTCAAGCGCAAGAAGCAATACAAGAGAAGCATCGGGCATCGGCAGGATTACACTGAAGTCCGTGTGGGCGAGATCGGCGCGTAGAGGTTTTTCATGGCACACAAAAAAGGTCTGGGAAGTTCCAGAAACGGACGCGATTCCAATGCCCAGCGTCTGGGCGTCAAAGTTTTCGGCGGCCAATTGGTTCCCGGTGGGTCCATCATCGTGCGCCAGCGGGGCACCAAGTTCAAACCCGGCGAGAACGTCGGCTGGGGTAAGGACGACACCCTGTTCGCCAAGATCACCGGAGTGGTGGAGTTTCACAAGCGCGGCCGGCTGGGAAAATTCGTCAGCATCCGCGCTGCCTCCTAGCGACTCCTCCGGGTTACGTCCAGTTCCTCTAGCAATCAATCAGGTCGGTTTGACGATCACAATCTGGCGGTGTAGGTTTCCGCCGGCTCCTACGTTCTGATGCGATTCTGAAATGTTCATTGATGAAGCGAGAATCCTCGTAAAGGCCGGCGACGGCGGCAACGGCTGTCTCGCCTTTCGACGAGAAAAATACGTGCCGCGCGGAGGTCCCAGCGGAGGCGATGGCGGACGCGGCGGCGACGTGGTTCTGGTCGCGAACACGCACACCAACACGCTGCTCCATCTTCGCTTCAATCCCGAGCATCGCGGCGAACGCGGGCGGCACGGTGAAGGCTCGAATTGTACCGGGCGCGAGGGCAAACCAGCTGAGGTCCAGGTGCCGGTGGGCACGGTCGTTTATGACGATCGCACGGGCGAGAAACTTTACGACTTCACGCAGCACGGTGAGACTTTTTTGGTGGCACACGGCGGCCGTGGTGGACGCGGCAACGCGCGTTTCGCCACCGCGACACATCAGGCGCCGACGGAGCACGAACAGGGCCGGCCTGGCGAAGAGCACCGCTTGCGGCTGGAGCTGAAGCTGCTGGCTGATGTCGGACTGGTGGGCTTTCCGAACGCCGGAAAATCCACACTTATCTCGAGGATTTCCGCCGCACGTCCCAAGATCGCGGATTATCCGTTTACCACGCTCGTGCCGAATCTCGGCGTAGCGAAGATGGATGATTTCCGCAGCTTTGTGGTGGCGGACATCCCGGGGCTGATCGAAGGAGCGCATCTGGGCCACGGGCTGGGCACCCAGTTTTTGCGGCATATCGAGCGCACCAAACTGTTAGTCCACTTGGTAGATGTTTCGGAGGCAAGCGGGCGCGAGCCGGTTCAGGATTTTGAAACGGTCATGACGGAGTTGGCCAGCTTCAGCGGCGAGCTGGCGCAAAAACCGATGCTGGTTGTTGCCTCTAAGATCGATGCTGCGCAGTCGCCCCAGCGAGTCGAATCCCTCAAGCGTCTGGCGGAGCAGCGCAATTTACCGTATTTCGAGATTTCGAGCGTGACCGGGCAGGGGATTGAAGCGCTCAAGCACGCAATGGCCGAGCGCATTCTTGGTCCGGTGACATCCCCGGTTTTAGAGCGTGGGTAAACTCTCAAAGTGCAGGAAGTGGAATTCTCAGGTTACTAACGCGAGCAGCAGATTTGCGTCGAAATCAGCGCCGCAGGCGTGATGGGCTGATGCACGCTGGCGAAATAATTTTGTTGGGAGAGCCGGCGGTATACGTCACCCGCGACTCCCGCTGCCATGGGTCCGATTGATGGCCGTCCGCCGGTCAGCAGCACGACGACCACGAGCTTGGTGTGGCCGATTTCGTTGAATGATCCGAACCAACCGAGGTGGGTGCGGCCTTCGCTGCAGGTTCCGGTTTTGCCCATGATGGTTTCGTCCTGGCGGGCGCGCCGTGCGGTGCCATACTCAACCGCGGCCTGCATGCCGGGCTTCACCTCAGGAAGAAGATCTTTGATTTCCAGTTGGCGCTTGATGCGGGGAACGTACTGCTCCACTTCAACCTGGTTCCGCGGGTATTGCAGGTAGTAAAGAGTGCCGCCGTTTGCGACTGCGGTCATCAGCGCTGCGAGTTCCAGAGGGGTCTGCGAAATCTCCTCACCAAAGCTGGTCAGCATACCCATGCCGCCGTTTTTCGGCGGGGCCGGCGGAAAATATCCTGCCTTTTCACCCGGGATGTTGAGGCCGGCGGTTTCGCCATACCCAAACAGCCGCGCGTAATAGTTCACTCGTTCGTAGCCCAACTTGATGCCGAGATTGGCGAAATAATAATTGTTCGAATGCGCCAAGGCATCGGTGAGGTTCATCTTGGTGCGGCCATACAGATGAACCTTGGTGGTGCGGTCGTTGACTACTTTTTCCTGCAAGGCGGCCAGCGCCACGGCGACCTTAATGGTGGAGCATGGCTGGAAACCGGCGCTCAGAGCCAGTTTCTGGTTCACCATCGTTAGTACTCGGCCGGTATTGGCGTCTGTCACCACAACAGCACCATTAAAAGCTCCTAATGATTCGACTGCTGCACGCCTCACGTCCAGATCTTCGCCGTCGACGTTGTCTCCCACGGTCGAGTCCGCGTAAGTTGGCTCCGACCACGGGTTGTAATGTGAGCGGCGCCGGCGCACGCGGTGCACAGCAGGCGTGACGCGCACAGGACCGGCAGCGGATACCGTGGCTTTCGGCCTCGCAGGGGTATGCTTCTTGCGCCGATGTTTCTGGGTTGCGCCGAATGATAACCCGGCGCATAAGAAGAAGATAGCTACGATTTTAAACATGCCGGGGTTGAGTGTTGGGCGCAATGTCATCTTCATACTGATCATGCGAGACGCCAGAAACCAGAACGCGAGGGGGTGACGCTACAAACCGTTGCTGACGGGCCTCCGGGTGGTGCTGCCGGAAGTCCATTTTGAAGTACGCGACGCGTTCCGGTCAAACTGCTTTTTATTCTAACGTCTCTTTCAAGCCGCTGTCCAGCCTCCATCGATAGTAATCACCGATCCAGTTATAAATTCGGCTGCTTTGGTACTAAGGTAAAGGGCCAAATTGGCTATTTCGTCCGGTTTTCCAAGGCGGCCGATCGGCTGCCTCTGATTTAGTTCGGCGCGGACCCGATCTTTCTCATTCCGATGGTATTTTTCGAGATAACCTTCGACAAAGGGGGTGTCCACGGTGCCCGGACAGATGCAGTTTACGCGGATCTGAGTGGGGTAATCCACCGATAGTTGGCGTGTCATTGCCACTACAGCCCCCTTGGTGGCGCAGTAGGCAAACCGCTTCTTTACCCCCACCAGGCCGGCCACCGAACCGATATTGACGATCGAGCCGTGTGATGCCACCAGCAGCGGCAGAGCATATTTCGTCACCAGAAACATGCCTTCGACGTTCACCCGGAACAGGCGCTGAAAATCGCCGAGTTCGGTCTCCTCTACATTCCCCACCAGCCCGATGCCCGCGTTGTTCACCAGAATATCGAGCGATTGCCGGGTTGCCAGAGCCTGACACACGGCGGCTTCCTCGGTAATATCGAAAGTGAGTACCGAAGAGCCCGGAAGTTCGCGACAGAGGGCTTCAGCGGCAGGACGGTTCACGTCGACGATCGCGACGGAAGCGCCGGCGGCTGCGAATGCGCGGCAGGTGGCCTCACCGATTCCGCTGGCGCCTCCGGTTACGAGGGCGGTCTTCGCGTCTAAGCGAAAAGGAGCAGTCATCGAGTGAATTCTAGCAATGAGCCGTCAGTAAGATCCGAACAAACCGTAAACCAGCCCAGGAAGGCGGCGAGCGCGCTCGAGCTGTTGCAGCAGGAAGTGATATGTTGCAGCCGTTGCCCACGCCTGAATTCGTACTGCGCTGAAATCGGTCGCGTCAAACGGCGGGCTTATCTCGATTGGGACTACTGGGCCAAGCCTGTGCCGTCGTTCGGCGATCCGGAGGCGCGGCTGCTCATCCTGGGACTGGCGCCCGGGGCGCACGGATCGAACCGCACCGGACGGATGTTCACGGGCGATGGCTCCGGTCAAACGTTGTATCGCGTGCTGCATCGCACGGGCTTCGCGTCGCAGCCCACCAGCCGGTCGCGTGATGATGGCCTGCGGCTCATGGACGCGTACATCACGGCTGCCGCGCGCTGCGCGCCGCCCGGCAATAAGCCCACTACGCAGGAGATCCGCAACTGCCGGAGTTTCCTGGAGCGTGAGCTGGAGCTATTGCCAAATGTGCGGATTGTGCTGGCGCTCGGGAAAGTCGCCTGGGATGTGTACCTCTCCGTTCTTCGGGATCGCGGGGTGATTCGGAGCCGCACGCCTTACGTGTTCGGCCACAACCGGATGTATCGCATTGCACCAGGCATTGCACCAGACCAGCCGATTCTGATGGGCTCCTATCATCCGAGCCAGCAAAATACATCGACCGGCAAGCTCACTGAAAAAATGCTGGTGGACGTTTTTCGCCGCGCCCAAAAGATTCTGACCACGGTGGAGTAAAGCCGCGGTTCACTTCAACGGCAGCGTGGTAGATCCCGACTTCATTTGGTAGACCAGCTCGACCGAATGGATGGATTTTGGACGCGCCTTGTAATGGAAATACAGGAAACCGGTGACGGGTTTGCTCACTTCGCCTTGCGGCAGCCCCACTCGCGCCAGTACCTCGGCAGGATCATCCGGCGCCTGCTCTTCAATATTGCGCTGATCGTCCGGCTGCGGCGCCTTTGGAGGTTGAGGTAACGGATTGCCGCGGTTGTCACCCGGGAAGCGTCCGACCGGTGTGGGCCGGCCAATGATCACGGGGCCCACGTTCACTTCCTTCGAGACGCGCGGCTCCCAGTCCGGATATTTCATCGAAGCGGCAACGAAACCGGGAGATTGCGGAAAAATGACTTGTTTCTTGCCGTTGACTCGCAGGGTGAACGTTTCATCGGCAATCACCATGGGATCATTCGCCTTCGGGTAGACGGCGACTTCGACCACCAGGTAATCAGCCGCGAAGAAGGTCTGGTCACCCACGGGAATACTGTGAACCAGGTATTCGACGCCGATCGACACGTCGCCCACGCTCGTGTGCAAGGGATAATCCGCCGCCTTGGGTTTCGCATCCCTAATGCCTTGACCCAGGAGCCACACAGGCATGAGCGCAAGCGCGGGCAGAAGGCGCATGGTTTGAGTATACGTCTTGATCCTTGCGGCGCTTCTTGACGCTTCTTGACGACATTGACTTCCGGCGCTCGTTTGTTCTACTCTCCCCCACATGAAACTCATTGCCGCTGTTGCCGCCCTTGCTGTGTGCTCCATTTCTTCACTCTCGGCCGAACCGAAATCCGGCCCGGCGCTGCCGCACAAAGTTGTGGCCGGGTGGCCCAAAATGCCAACAGGCTGGAATCTTGGTGAATCGTCAGGTGTGGCTGTGGACAAGCACGATAACGTCTGGGTGTTCAACCGCGGCGCGCATCCGGTCATCGAGTTTGACCGCAACGGGAACTTCATCCGGAGCTGGGGCGATGGCCTGTTTCGAACCACGCACGGCATTCGCGTGGATCCCGAGGGCAACATCTGGTGCGTCGACGTGAAAGGGCACGTGGTCGTCAAGTTCTCTCCGGAAGGACGAGTGCTGATGGTGCTCGGCAACCGGCAAGGCACGCCGGGAAACAACGACAGCAAAGACGCGTTCAATGAGCCCACGGGCATCATATTCACGCCGTCGCTGGATTTCTTCTACATTTCGGACGGCTACGTGAACTCGCGCGTGTTGAAGTTTAACCGCGATGGCGAGTACGTCACGCACTGGGGCCACAAAGGAACCGGCGATGGCGAATTCAACCTGGTGCACGATGTGTGCCTGGATGCGCATGGGCGCGTTTATGTAGCGGACCGCTCCAATTCGCGCGTGCAGATTTTCGATGCGGGCGGCCAGTACCTCGGTAAGTGGACCGATGTCGGGCAGCCCTGGGGGCTCGCGTATTTCGCTCCAGACAACGCCATCTACATGTGCGACGGTCTGAACAACCGCATCGTGAAATTGAATCTGGAGGGTGACGTTCTGGGCGTGCTCAGCGCCTGGGGTAAAGTTCCGGGCAAGCTGGATTTTGCGCACAATATCGCCGTGGACTCGCACGGAGATATCTACGTGTCCGAAATCAAGAACTGGCGCGTACAGAAGTTCGCCAAGTAGCCGATCAAAACCGCCGCGCCGCGCGGTCTTCTGGCAACACAGGTAGAATACTCATTCGGCTGTTGAAACCCACGACTGAGGAGAACCACGTTTGGAAGCGCAGATCGGCTTCATCGGCGGCAGCGGCTTGTACTCCATGCCGGGCTTTGAGGCTCAACAGGAGAGGACGATCGAAACACCCTGGGGCCGGCCGTCGGACAGTTACGTGCTCGGGACACTTGCCGGAAAACCGCTCGCGTTTTTGGCGCGGCACGGGCGCGGCCACCGCATCTCGCCTTCGGAGCTGAACTTTCGCGCCAATATCTACGGCATGAAATCGCTGGGCGTGGAGCGCATCATTTCATTGAGCGCGGTCGGATCGCTCAAAGAAGAGCACCGGCCGCTCGATTTCGTCATCCCCGAACAGTTTTTCGATCGCACGCGCGGGCGGGCTAACACCTTTTTCGGTGACGGTCTGGTGGCGCACATCAGCTTCGCGGATCCAGTGTGCCCGCAACTGGCGGAGGTCGTCCATGCGGCGGCGCGCGCCTCCGGCGTCAACGTGAAAAAAGGCGGCACGTATCTGTGCATGGAAGGTCCGGCCTTTTCGACCAAGGCGGAATCCAACGTTTACCGTAGCTGGGGCATGGACGTGATCGGTATGACCAATCTGCAGGAAGCCAAACTCGCGCGCGAGGCGGAAATCTGCTACATCACGGTGGCTATGGTGACGGATTACGATTGCTGGCATCCGGAGCACGATGCCGTCACGGTGAAAGACATCATCGCCAATCTGAACAAGAATGCCGAGAATGCTTGCAAGGTGGTCGCCGCTGCTGTGGCTGCGATGCCCGCGCGACGCACCTGCCAATGCGGCAGCGCTCTTTCGCATGCCATCATCACAGACCGCAAGCTGGTTCCCGAATCCACCCGCAAGAAATTGGAACTGCTGATTGGGAAATATTTCCTGCACTGACAGGGCTGAGCAATTGCTCGCCTGCTGCCTCGCGGGCGAACGCTGGCCGGATGAGCTTCTCGATGAACTCATGGCGCCCGAGTCTTCCGATGCGCTATTTCGCATTGTGGTGGAGCGCTTGGCCGATCTTTTCGAAGCCCACTTGTGCGATGTCTACGCGCAACTGTTTTCGCAAGTCATCGAGCGTGCGATTCCGGAGCTGAAAGCGCGAGAGCTGCTCGACCGTTATCAGCGGATCCGCCAGCCGCGCAAGTTTGAAGGTGCGGCATCTTCCAAAATTCCTGCGCAGGTCCGCACCATATGCGTACTTTCTCGAGTCACGCTGGGTGCTGATGTCGCGGTTACGAGTGTGCTGCTGGACGCCGTTAAGCGCCGGTTCCCGAACGCGCGCGTCGTGCTTGTGGGCAGCGTGAAGGCTTGGGAACTCTTCGCGGGAGATCCACGAGTGGAACACGCTCCGGTCACTTACAGGCGTGCGGGGAGCGTGCCGGAACGTCTGGAGCCGTGGAGCGACTTGAAGCGGCTGCTTTCCCAACCAGGCAGCATCGTGATTGATCCGGATTCACGGCTGACGCAGCTTGGGCTGCTTCCGGTTTGTTCCGAAGACGCGTATTTTTTCTTCGAAAGCCGAGCATATGGCGGCTCGAGCGACGCTCCTTTGCCGGCACTGGCAGAGCGTTGGATGCGCGAGACCTTCGGAGTGGAGACAGCGCGGCCTTATGTTGCTCCGGCGGAAGCGACGGCGAAATTGATCGATGTTCCCGGCCGGCCTTTCGTCACGATGAGCTTCGGAGTGGGAGAGAACCCGGCCAAACGCATTCGAGATCCATTCGAGGAACAGATTGTGATGCACATCGCCCGGCGTGGCGGGTACGTGTTGATCGACCAAGGTGCCGGCGGGGAAGAAGCCGAGCGTGTCGAGCGGGCCATCGTGAAATCTGGCGCGGCACCGGGGCGTGTGCGCAGTTTCCGCGGATCGTTTGCGGCTTTTGCAGGGGCGATCGCCCGCAGTGACTTTTATGTGGGCTACGACTCCGCGGGTCAACATGTCGCCGCGGCAGGCGGAGTCCCGCTGGTCAGCATTTTCGCCGGCGCTCCATCACCACGCTTCTTCACTCGCTGGCGGCCGAGCGGAAAAGGAAAGATCGAGGTGGTGCGGATGGAACGGCCGGATCCGGCACAGGTGCTGGAGGAAGCAGTGAAACGGCTGGCGCGGCTGGGATTGGGGTAGGGCCGGTCAGGAGACAGGAGGCAGGACCCGGGGCGGGGTTCGCGCTCGAAAAGCCGCAGGTCTGGCAAAAAAAACGCCAGCCCCAGGTCGCCAAGCGTTTTAGTCCCTTTATCATGGAATCGATATTTTTTCTGGCAAGATATTTTTCGATAGTGCCGTGTGGCCCTTTATACATGCGGGTTTGGTGGCCATTCCAAAAGAATCGGACTTGTATACCCTTTTTTGGTTCCGGCTACGCCGGGTTAGGAATGACGCTCAAATCCCACGGCACTTTGACGGAAGCGCCGATACCGTAGAAGCGCGAACGCGCGATTTCTGCGACGATGATCGGTCGGACGCTAACACCAGGGCGCAAGTCGGCCGCTCGGATTGTGAAGCGGTCACGTGCGCAGTTTTCGCGGGTCGTTCGCGGTGTTTGCCGGGGCGATCGCCCGGAAGCGACGCAGGTGCTCGAAGGAGCACTGAATGGCTGGCGCGGCTTGGATTGCGGGAGTCCAGGAGACAGGAGTGAGGACTCGAACAGCCTCAGGTCTGGCGAAAAACACACCAGCCCGTGCGCTACAGAAGTCCGAAGGGGGAAATTGGGTTCGTTTGGCAAAATTCATAAGTTGAAGGCGCTGTTCGGGTTGCGGTGGCTGAAGGAGGACATCGTCTTCATGGTAGCGGGCGGGAGTAGCGGGGAGGGCCCGTGTTCGGGGGATGTGCTTGATCCGGGGCGGTGAAAAGAACGGCTGAGCAGGGGCTGAGGTCTACGAGAAAGCGAGGATACGGCCAAGTGACGTATTGGAGCGCAAACCGTCCTGTCCCTGTAGCTGCGAGAAATCCGCTGCCCGGACGTCATCCGGTCCTGCGAACCCAGGAATTTCATGGCTCAGAGTACCTTTGCGAGTTGGCCCAGCACCAGATCTCCGTAGTCTGGGTCTTTCATGGAAACCTGGCCCTTCCTGATTTTGGGATTGAGATTCAGGAACACTTCACCTCCTGATCTCCTTCTCCGAGGAGATCTTAAGGGCTGTCCAGTTGCCAGGCGGCTTTGTACCAAACCCGCCGCCAGCGGCTTGCGAACAAGTTTCTCTATGTTTGCAAACGTGAATGGAACGCTGGTCCTTGTTGGCGGAGGCTGAGGTTCGTTTTTAGCCTGCAGCGCCTTCCGTAGGTCGGCCAGCAGAACACTTGAATCCGATCCCGTTTCGGGCGTGAATCTCCCTTCGCCGGACTTAATGTCGAAGTCCTTGGCAGCTTTCGCGACGGAGGCCTTCGCCGGGCCAAACTCAATTCTGAATCTAGCTATTTTCCCCTGTGATGCGTAGGTGCCTATCCACTGCTGAGAACCGTTCCCACCCTGAAGAGGCTCTAACGCAAAAGCTACAGACGCCTCGTCCGGAAGATAAGGCTCTGCGACTGAACCACCGGATTCCCTCCGATTGCAGCCTGCCAAAAGCAACAAGAGCGTTGCAGCCTTCCAAACCATCGCCCGGGGCGGTGAACAAGAACGTCAGACTGGTGATTGTTTCCGCTATGATCACACCCCTTCTCCAGCTCGGCGTGCGGGACGTGCGCCGACGCGCTTGATATAATTCCCGCGTGGCCGATCCTGCTTTGGTCCGCAGTCCTGCCGATGTCTTCCCAGCCATCACGAATACTGCGCGGCACACTGCCTTCGTCCGTATCACTCACTGGATCACCACGCTGTGCTTCTTTGCACTGCTCGTCAGCGGAATCGAAATCGTCATCTCTCACCCGCGCTTCTATTGGGGCGAAACCGGCAACGTATTTACACATGCTTTGTTCCAACTGCCGATCCCGGCCTCGAGGTCATCCGTGCTGACCGGCTACGGATACGTATTGCCGGACCAGAACGGCTGGAGCCGGTATCTCCACTTTCAAGCCGCCTGGATTGCGGTATTGACCGGTTTGCTGTACCTAGGCTGGGGCTGGTTGACACGGCATTTCCGAAAAAATCTGCTTCCAGGTAGGGCAGATGTCTCGCGGCGTGCGCTCTCGATCGAAATCGCCAATCATCTGCGTTTCAAGCCGCCGGGTGAGGCAGAAGCCTGGTCCTATAACGCGCTGCAGCGGCTTACCTACCTGTTCGTGATCTTCGTTCTGTTCCCCCTGGTGATCTGGACGGGCCTGGCGATGTCTCCCGCCATCGCGTCCGCGTTTCCTGCTGCGGTCACCGTGTTCGGCGGCCAGCAATCCGCACGCACGATTCATTTCTTCGTCTCCGTATTTCTTTTACTCTTCCTTCTGGTCCACATCGTGATGATTTTTCTTGCAGGATTCAGGAACCGGATGCGAGCGATGATCACGGGCCGCGCCGTCAAACATATGGAGCACGCATGAGCAACCTCTCACGTCGAAAACTGATCACGACCGGGCTTGCGGCTACGGCCGGCGCATCAGGCCTGGCCGTGGCCGCCAATCTTGCGCATCGTTATGGACTGATCCCGCCTGATCACGGCGGCATCTACGGCGCCGGCGAAACGCTGACTTATGGTGCACAGAGGCTGCTGACGCGCCACTCGTTAGCCCGTGAGTTTCCGCGCAGCCAGATTTCAACAAAGCCGGTCGCAAACGGCGAGACCCCGCAGGACGAAGCCTTCAAGCGCCTTCATGCTGGAGGGTTCACTGACTGGCGGCTCGCGATAGACGGGTTGGTGGCTCGCCCGGCATCGTTCTCGCTTGCTGAACTCAAGAGCTATCCGTCCCGCAGCCAAATCACCCACCTGGCTTGTGAAGAGGGCTGGTCTTTTATTGCGGAGTGGATCGGGGTTCCTCTTTCGCATGTCTTGACCGTCGTGGGGATCCTCCCGAAAGCCAGGTATGTTGTCTACTCTTCGATGCAGCGCGGCTGGTGGGACAGCGTCGATATGGCCGATGCATTGCATCCTCAGACTCTCTTAACCTACGGGATGAATGGCGGTGAACTTCCCGTGGGCCATGGCGGACCGCTTCGTCTGCGTGTCCCCCGCCAGCTCGGCTACAAGAACGTGAAATATATCAATCGCCTGACGGTCACCGATAGTCTGAAAGGTTTCGGCAAGGGATTGGGCTCCGCGTCGCCCGAATACGGTTACGCCTGGTACGCCGGCATCTGACAGGTCGTTTCAAGGGACTGAACAGAATCGGTGCAACGGGACGGCTTGCGGATTAGCCTCGCAACCCGCACCGGCTCGCATGCAATACACTCGATAGCAGCCATGAACCGACTTCTTGTCTTTGTGCTGCTCCTTCTTCTTCTTGCGCTACTTCTGGCATCCGCATGCCTCGCTGCCGATCTCGCCTTGACGCCTCCCATGGGTTGGAACAGTTGGAACAAGCTCGCGGACAAGATCGACGACAAGACCGTGCGCGAGATCGCCGACGCCATGGTGTCGAGTGGCATGAAAGACGCCGGCTCCGAGTACATCAATATCGACGACACCTGGGAAGCCGGGCGCAACGCGCTGGGGAATATCCAAACCAACAAGAAGTTTCCCGACATGAAGGGGCTTGCTGACTACGTCCACGGCAAGGGCCTCAAGATCGGTATACTACTCGTCGCCAGGGCCCAAGACGTGCGCCGACTATGAAGGCAGCTATCAACACGAGGAGCAGGATACCAAGACGTGGGCGGCCTGGGGCATCGATTATCTGAAGCACGACTGGTGCAGCGCGTTGAAAGTCTATCCGGCTTCGGAAATGAAGGCCGTGTACAAGAAAATGGGCGACGCATTGCGGGCAACAGGCTCGGCCGATCGTATACAGCTTATGCCAGTACGGTTTGCAGAATGTGTGGGAATTGGGCGCGTCTGTTGGGGGCAATCTCTGGCGCACTAACGGCGACATTGAGGACAACTGGAAAAGCATGTCGACCATCGGTTTCGATAAGCAGGCAGGCCATGAGCAGTACGCCGGCCCCGGGCACTGGCACGATCCCGACATGCTGGAGATTGGCAACGGCGGCATGAGCGCGCCTGAGTACCGGACC
>QHXW01000003.1 GCA_003223115.1 Acidobacteriota bacterium | reverse complement strand
AAGGCCGATGGCTCCGGGCTTGCGGCCCGCCTTTTGGGAATTTCAGATCGCATTCAATCGCTCCAGTTCTCGGCAGATGGCAAGACGCTGGTGGCCGCGGGCGGCACTCCGGCACGCTTCGGCGAAGTTCAACTGTGGGACGTGGGCACACGAAAATTGAAACGCTCGGTCACAGTCAGCAACGACACCGTGTTCGGCGCCTCCATTTCGGCTGACGGCTCGCGTGTCGCGGTTGGCTGCGCCGATAATACCGTCCGCGTGGTGGACACCGCCGCCGGAAAGGAAGCGCTCAAGTTGTCCTACCACGAAAACTGGGTCTTAGGCACAGTTTTTGGAGCGAACGGGAAGCGTCTGGTTTCGGTGGGTCGCGACCAGGCCGCCAAGTTGAGCGACGCGACGACGGGCGCTTTCATCGAAAACATCAACGCGCTGCGCGGCGAACTCACCGCTATCGCCCGGCACCCCAGCCGCGATATCATCCTGATCGGCGGCGCTGAACGAATCCCTTACCTGTACATGATGGACCGTCCGGCTTCCATGAGAATAGCCGACGATTCCACGCTCATCCGCAAGTTCGAAATGCAGGACGGCGCGATCTTTGCTCTCGCTTTTTCACCCGACGGGGGCAGAATCGCGGTGGCCGGCGCTGCTGAACAAGTGCCCATCTATCAAACTGAAACCGGCGAGCGCATCGCCACCTGCAAAGGTCACCGGGGAACCTACGCGGCAGCGTTCAGCGCGGATGGCCGCCAACTCGCTACCGGCGGTTTTGATGGCCTCGTGCGAATTTTCGAGGTCGCGAACGGCAAGCTGGTGCGTGAGTTCGTTCCGGTTCCGGTCGAAAGGCAACTGGCGTCTGCGAGGTGATGAACATGCGCAAAGCTACTGGGCTGCTGGTCTCGATTTCCTGGATAGTTTCAGCCGTGCCAGCTTCAATCGTGCCGGCCGCAGCCGCGCCGCCGTCTCTGACGGAACTCGAGCCGCGTGGCGCACAGCGCGGGAAATCGTTCACCTTGACACTGGCCGGCAAGAATCTCAGCGAGGGCGCGCAGATCCTCACGACGCTGCCGGCGACGTTTACACCGCTCACCCCGTCTGAAGAAAAGATGCTGGCCGGGCGCCGCCTGCCGTACCTGGTGGAGTTGAAGGCCGATGCGGCCATCGGCAGTTATCCCATGCGCGTTGTGACACCGGATGGAGTTTCCAATATTCTGTTGTTCACCGTCGGCGCTTTTCCGGAAGTAATCGAAGAGGAGTCGAGGCCTGATGCGCGCGAGCATTCGAACGATTCCATCGAAACAGCTCAACGCATTGACGCCCCGGTTATCATCAATGGAACCTTGGACGGTCCTGACCGCGACTACTACCGCGTTCACGCCACGCAGGGTGAGCGTCTGGTATTTGAAATGGAAGCCCGGCGCGCCGGTTCCGCGATCGATCCGGTGCTGCGCATTGTGGATTCTTCGGGCAAACAGGTGGCACGCAGCGAGGATGCCCCGGGCCTGGGAGTGGATGCCCGCGTGGACCTCACGTTCCCGCATGACGGCGATTACTATGCCATCGTGCACGATGCCCGCTTCAGCGAGCAGAGGCAGAATTTCTATCGCCTGAAAGTTGGAAACTTCGCATACGCGGACGGCATGTTCCCCCTGGGATGGAAGCGCGGCGAGAAGCTGGATGTGGACTTCTTTGGCGGCAACCTGCGCGCTCCGGCCAAGACAGCGGTGGACTTATCCTCCATCGGTCCGCAACTCGAATTTACGCGGCTGAATGTTCCTGGCGAGCCCGGTAGTCTGCCGTTTCTATTTACGGTCGGTGATTTGCCCGAGACCATCGAACCTGCGCGCCGCACAGATGATGAAGCTCTCGCATTAGCTCCGTCCACCGTGATGAACGGGCGGATTTCGAAACCCGGCGAAGTGGATCGTTACAAGATCGCTGTCTCACCGGGCGAGCACTGGGCGTTTGAACTACGCGCCAGAGGATTGGGAACGTCCCGGTTGGATGGCGTTGTGACAGTCTACGATTCCAAGGGAAAGAAGCTGGCATCCGCCGGAGACCAGCCGCCCAAGGAAGACGTCTTCTCGCTGCTTTCCGCGGGCCGGACCAGTTCTGATCCCTGGCTCGATTTCAAAGTTCCGGCAGGCGCACACGAAATCGTGGTCACGGTGGAGGATCTGCTCGCTCGCGGCGGTCCTGGATATGCCTATCGCCTGGCCGCGCGCAAACAGCCTGCAGATTTCGTTCTCACCGTGTCGAATCCGTACCTGAACATTCCAGCAAAAGGCACGGTCAGCGTCGACGTCACGATCAACCGGCATGGATTCATCTGGCCCGTGCAGTTGAGTATTGCGGATCTGGGAGATGATTTCATCGTCGAGGGCGGGCACATTCCCGGTGAGTGGAAAGACGACGCGTACTCGACGTCGCGCAGTGGAAAGCTCACCATTACCGCCAAGCCCGGTGCGAAGCCGCGCCCGCTGACCGAAGTAACGGTTTGGGGTGAAGGCAAAACGAACGATGGCGCCGTGGTTCGCCGCCGGGCCGTGTGCCTGGGCATGATCACTAGTATCGCGGGCGGCACCGGCATAGCGGACGCCGAAGGCCGCGAAAATCAGAATCCATTCGTGGCGCCCTGGCTGGGCCTTCAGTTGCCCGTGGCTATGACGAAAGAGCCCACTGGCAGCATTGAAATGGAAGCACCGCGCGTGTTACGCCTGGTTCAGGGCACCGGCTACGCGCTGAAGTGGAAATTCAAACCCAGCGTTCCCGACAACGGGCCGCCCGAGAATATCGGCGTGGCTGTGACTGCGCCCGCTGCCGCCGAAATTCAGGTGCGGCGCGCTAATACCGAGCAGAAGAAAGAGAAATATGCGAAGGAAGGCGAATTCAACATCCTGACCACCACGCACACTTCTCCGGAAAAATACGACCTGATGCTATTCGGCGAGTCTAAAGAGGGCGAAGATGAAGTGTTACTCACGCCTTCCCTTACGCTCGAAATTGTGCAGGGTTACAGCATTGGTGCGCCTAAAGAGCCCGTCGCTCTGCAACCAGGCGGTAAAGCGGAGCTGGTTGGAGCCTTCCATCGAGAACCGGAGTTCACTCAGCCAGTGACTCTGAAGGCGGAATACCTGCCGGCTCAAGTGAGTTGCCAGCCGGTCGAGTTGCACATGAATGAAAGCGAATACCACCTGGCCTGCGAAGCCACGGCTTCGGCCAAACCGGGCGAATACGAATTTGAACTGACACCGGCTTCGATCGTGGTCGGACTCAATAAGCGCGAGACGGTGTACAAGATCGCGCCCGTGACCGCGAAGCTGATCATTTCCGAAAACAAAGCCACGCAAGCAGCGAGGTAGATAGACAATGTGGAGAACGAGTTGGACCGTCGCGCTGATGTTCATACTGTCTTGGACGACGCGCGCCGCGCCGTCCAGCGCCAAGCAAAGTCCCAAAATTACAGAGCTGTTGGTCGAGCCCGCCGAGCTGATTCTTCGCGCCCAGGATGAAGGCATGCGCGTGCTGGTGACGGGCACCACTCCGGCAGGTGACAGGCTGGATCTCACGTCGTCGGCGCAATTTGTGCCCGCCGAATCCATCGTCAAGGTGGAGTCCGATCAATATCTGTACCCGGTCCGCCAGGGCGAAACGCAAGTGACGGTGACCGCGGGCGGTAAGCAAGCGCAATTCACAGTGCGCGTGGGCGACCTCTCGAAGCCGCCGCAGATCAGTTTCATCCGTGATGTGGAACCGGTGCTCAATAAGGTCGGCTGCACTGCTGGCACCTGTCACGGTTCCGCGAAAGGCAAGAACGGGTTCAAGCTCTCGCTGCGAGGATACGATCCTGAATTCGATTACGAAGCGTTGCTCTATGACATGTCCGGCCGTCGCTTTAATCGCGCTGATCCGGCCCGCAGCCTGATGCTGGCCAAGCCTACACAGCAGGTGGCGCATGGCGGAGGTCTGCGCGTGGAACTGGGCTCGCGCTATTACAACACGCTGCTACATTGGATTTCGGCCGGCGTGCCCTTCGGCAATCCTACGACAGACCGCGTTGACAAGCTCGAGGTGCTGCCCAAAGAAGTCTTCATGCACGGGCCCGATCAAAGCCAGCAGGTCATTGCGCTGGCGCATTACTCGGACGGCACGGTCCGCGACGTAACCCGTGAAGCCAATATTTCGAGTAACATACCCGAGATCGCCGACGTTGACGCCGCCGCCCGCGTGAAAGGTGAGCGCAAGGGTGAAGCCGCGCTGCTGGTGCGCTATGAAGGCAAGTTTGTCTCCGTGCCCATCACGATGCTCAATCCGAACGCTGGCTTTGTTTGGAATAGACTTCCGCAATACAACTACGTTGATGAACTGATCGACGCCAAGCTGAAACGTCTCAAAATTCTGCCGACGCCTACGGTAGACGATGCGGAGTTTCTCAGGCGCGTGTCGCTCGACATCAGCGGCGTGCAGCCCACACCCGAAGAGCTGCGCGCTTTCATCGCGGATAAAACCGATTCGCGTACCAAGCGCTCTCGCACCATCGAACAGCTGTTGTCGCAGCCGGAATACGTGGACCACTGGACGCTCAAGTGGGGCGATCTGCTGCAGGTCAGCCGGCGCTACCTCAGCGACAAGGGTATGTGGGAGTTCCGCGACTGGATTCGCGACTCCATCGCGCAAAATAAACCCTACGACAAGTTCGTGCGCGAGCTGCTGACGGCGCGAGGAAGCTCGTTCGAAAATCCAGCGGCCAATTTCTTCCGTGTCACCCGAAATCCCAAGGTCTCGATGGAAAAGACCACGCAATTGTTCCTTGGCGTACGCATGGTCTGCACGCAGTGCCATGACCATCCCTTCGAAAAGTGGACTCAGAATCAGTATTACGAGATGGTGGCCTTTTTCGGCTCCATCGGCTTGAAGCCCGGCTTCCAGAGCGGTGATGAAATCGTTTACGACAAGCGCGATGACAATGAAATTAAGCATCCCAAGACCGGACGCGTGGTCGAGCCCAAGTTTCTGGTGGCGAGTCTCAGTGCTCCGCCCATTCCCACGAAGGACCGCCGAGAGGCCCTGGTCGATTGGCTGACATCCAAAGAGAATCCATTTTTCGCGCGCGCCATTGCGAACCGCCTCTGGAGCTACTTCCTGGGCCGCGGCATCATCGAACCTGTGGATGATATTCGCGCTTCAAATCCCGCGGTCAACGAGGCGCTGCTCGAGGCTCTGACGAAGGATCTGACCGATCATGACTTCGATTTGAAACACCTCATGAGAGTCATCGTCAGCTCGCGCGCTTATCAGGCCGGCATCCACGCCAACGAATGGAATGGGGATGACAAGGTCAACTTCTCGCACGCCATGCCTCGCCGTCTTAGCGCCGAAGAGTTGATGGATGCTATTTCGCTGGCGGCAGGACATCGGCCCAAGTTTCCCGAGGTGCCTCCCGAAACCAAGGCTGAAGAGTTTCCCGATCCGCATGTTGGCAAAGACGGATTTCTCGATGTTTTCGGACGCCCGGCCCGCGAATCGTCCTGTGAGTGCGAACGGCGCAGCGATATCAGCCTGCCCCAGGCTCTGAACCTGGTGAATGGCCGCACCATCGCCGACGCTATCGCCGACCCCAAAGGCCGCGTCGCGAAATTGATTCTGGCAGGCGCGTCCGATCGCGCGATTGTCGAAGAGTTGTATCTGGCGTCGCTCAGCCGGGCTCCAACGGCGAAAGAGTACGACGCCGCCATGACATTCTTGCGGCCTGGAGCCAGCCGCGCCGCGTGGGCGCAGGATCTGCTCTGGTCGCTGGTGAACAGCAAGGCATTTTTGTACAACAGGTGAAGGCACGTGTTAGGTTTCAGGTGTTTCAGTTTCAGGTTTTGGGTTTTCCCTGGCACCTAACACCAAGCACCTGGCACCTTTCGAGGAGGGTTTCATGCTGACGATTCCGGGCCGTAAAGGCTGCTTGTGTGATGGTCCAACAAGGCGAGAGCTGTTGCGCGCAGGTTCTGTGGGTTTGTTCGGATTGAACCTGGCGAATTTCTTCCAATGGCAGAAAGCTCAGGGCGCATCGCGTCTGGATGGCGCGCACGGGTTCGGCTCGGCCAAATCCGTGATCCTGATCTTCCTGCAAGGCGGCCCCAGCCACCTGGACATTTGGGATCCAAAGCCGGAGGCGCCCACCAGCATCCGCGGCGAATTCAAAGCCATCCCCACCAACGTCCCGGGCATACAGCTCAGCGAAACCATGCCCATGCTGGCGCAGCAAATGGATAAGTGCGCGCTTATTCGTTCCATGAGCTACACGCCCACCGGTCTGTTCAATCACACCGCGGCGATTTACCAGATGCTCACCGGCTATCCTCCCGACAAAGTTTCGCCGTCCGGACAACTGGAGCCGCCCTCGCCTGCAGACTTTCCCACCGCCGGCTCGCACATTTCCAAGCTCAAACCGCCCACCGAACCCGTGCTGCCGTTCGTCGAAATGCCGCGGCCGCTTCAGGAATCAGGTGTCATCGGTAAAGGCGGAGCGGCGGGTTTTCTAGGAAAAGCATACGATCCCTATCGCCTCTATCAGGATCCGAACAAACCCATCAAGCTGGATGACCTGACGTTGCGCAAAGACGTATCGCCTGATCGTCTGAAAGACCGCTTCACCATGCTCAAAGGCATCAATGGGTCGATGCCCGATCTCGAGAAAGCGCTCAAGGATTACGCCATCGATGAGTACTACGGCAAAGCCTTCGACCTGGTGCTCTCCGGCAAAGCGCGCGAGGCCTTCGACCTGACCAAGGAATCCGACAAAGTCCGCGAGCGCTACGGGCGCACCACATTCGGCCAGGGTCTGCTGCTTTCGCGGCGCCTGATTGAAGCCGGTACGCGCTTCGTACAGATGAACTGGCCCGCTGTCGCCAACGGTAACCCGGAAGTGGACGCCTGGGACACTCACGCGGCGAATTTCGGGCCGCTGAAGAATCTGCACTGCCCCATCCTCGATCGGGGGGTGTCGGCACTGCTCGAAGACATGACGCAGCGCGGCATGTTCAAAGACACGCTGCTAGTAACGGTCGGTGAGTTCGGCCGTTCGCCGCGCCTGGGTGTCAGTACCTCCGGCAACACCAATTCTCCGGACGGCCGCGACCATTGGCCTTACTGCTACACCGCGCTCGTCGCCGGCATTGGCATGCAAGCCGGACGAGTCTACGGCTCTTCTGACCAGACCGGCTCCGCGCCGAAAGAGAAACCGGTGCATCCGAACGACCTGCTGGCGACGGTGTACTACTCGCTGGGCATCGATCCCGACATGACCGTGCTGAATCATCTGAATCAGCCGCGCGAGCTGGTGAAGGGCAAGCCCGTCCTCGAGTTGTGGTAGCTCGACTACCCGGACGAGCGGTCATCGCGCTTCTGGTATTGGCGGCTTTGGTGGGTCCGAAGGCGCTACGCGCCGCATCGCCTGCCAAGCTGCGCGTCGAAGACCGCCAGACCGGCAAGGTTATCCCAGCCCGTTTCTATCTCGCTGACGCTGCGGGTAAGAATTGGGCTCCTGCCGGCGCCATCACGTACAACAAGAACGACGAACACAATTTCATTTCTTCCGGCCCTTTCTCGATCGATCTTCCCGCCGGCCGATATTCGCTTACCTGCGAGCGCGGCCCTGAATACCGTCCTTATACCGGCTCGATTGACTTGAAAACCGGCGAGGACCGCGCCGTAAAGATTCCACTTGAGCGCTGGATAGACATGAGCCGGCTGGGTTGGCCGCCCAACGATGAATTCTGCGTCCCCGCTCACGCCCAGCATGCTTATGTCGATGCCGAAAAGATCATGCGGCGCGACGTGGCTGCACTGGTAGCGCTAGGCCTGGTCGATTTCGCGGGCGTTGTGCACAATCACTTCAACCGTCACAACGTCCTGCTCGAAACTGACAGGGGGGCATGATTCTGAAGGAGCGGCCGGAATTCAATACCGTGGCTGGCATGCCGCTCTGGGCCATGGATGTCTATTACCGCTTTCTCAATTGCGGCTTTCGACTGCCGGTTTCCGGTGGAAGCGCCTCGGGCGTGATGGCGTCGCCCCTGGGCTACAACCGCCTCTACGTGAAAGTCAGCCGTCCATTCAGTGTTAACCGCTGGTTGAGCGCGCTAAAGGCCGGGCGCAATTTCGCGACGAACGGCCCCATGATCTTTCTGACGGTCAACGGGCAGGAGCCTGGCGCGTCATTGCGATTTGCTGGAAGGAAAGGAAAGCGCGCAAGCTGCGCGTGCACGCCGAAGCCTCATCGGCCGCTCCGCTCGATCGCCTAGAGGTCATCCATAAGAGCCGCGTGATCCGCTCGGCCGCGGCGACCGGAAACCAGCAGAAGCTAGTGCTCGATTTCGTTTTCCGGTTGACGACACGGGCTGGCTCGCGGCGCGGTGTTTCGAGCACCCGGGCACGACCATTCACTTCGCGCAAACCAGTCCCGTTTATGTGGAGTTCGCGGGCCGCTCGGGAGTGGTTTCCCAGGACGCGAGATTTTTCATCAACTGGATCGATCGTGAGATCGGCTTCTACAAAGCCGCGCCTGGTTTTCGAAACGGCCAGGATCGCGCGGTCATGATCGCCTTGTTCGAAAAAGCCCGTGCCATTTATTCCGCGCTGCCAACGCGCAATGGATGGCCGCTTTTGCAGTAGCTCCCTTTTTTGCGTCCGGACTCCCACAGCCGTGTCCTCTCACACACGGAACCTCTTGGGTACTAGCTATTAAATCAATAACTTAGACGCTGGCTTCGCTCTTGCTTTATGTAACGGCGTGAGCGGAGGAACAAAGAAAATGAGACCCACCCCTGTGACACTCAGGCGCGTCCAATCGCTCATCGTGATGTCCGTGGTCGCGGCCGCCGAAGCTCTTAGCCAGGACAAGCAAAATGAGGTTCGGATTCAAGCTCGGCCCCAGCGCCGCATTGTGGTCAGCATTCCCGACCGGAAGCTGGCACTGGTTGAAGACGGGCGCGTGGTGAAGATTTATCGGACTGCCGTGGGCGCCGCCGCGACTCCGTCGCCAGCCGGAACTTACACGATTCTGCAGCGCGTGAAAAACCCGGCCTGGTACAGTGGGGATACGGTGGTGGCGGCGGGCAAGAATAATCCGGTGGGCACACGCTGGCTGGGATTAAGCCGCAAGAGTTATGGTATCCACGGGACGAATAATCCCCGCTCCATCGGGCGGCGTGCTTCCCACGGTTGCATCCGAATGCGAAACAGCGACGTAGAAGAGTTATTCGAGCTGGTTTCGGTGGGCGACGTGGTGGAACTCCACGGGCAACGCGACGCTGAGATTGCACAGATTTTTGCAACACCTGCCGCGTCTGCTCAGCCGGTTTCCAGTCAGGTGCTGACGGCGGCGTCATCGGACGGCGGCCAGTAGAGAGGACTTCATGATGGACGACGTATTATTCTGCTTACCCGCGCGGCAGTAGGTGTTTCTGGATTTTTCCCATGGCATTGCGCGGCAGCTTGTCCACCGCCACAAAGGCTCTGGGAACTTTGAAGGACGCGAGCACCGCCCGGCAGCGCGCTGCCAGATCTTCAGCGCTGAAATCGCAACGCGTGACCACGTAGGCCACCGGCACTTCACCACGCACGCGGTCCGCCAGGCCCACCACCACGGCTTCCACGATCTCCGGCTGCTCCACCAGAAACTCCTCAATTTCGCGGGGATAGATGTTGTAGCCGCCGGAAATAATCAGGTCGCTCGTGCGGCCTTTGAGCGTGTAATAACCATCCGCCGAGCGAACCGCCAGATCTCCCGTTCGAAACCAGCCGTCGAAGAACACTTCGCGCGTGGCGTCAGGTCTATTCCAGTAGCCTGGAAACACGTTGGGACCACGCAGATACAATTCTCCGATTTCACCATCGGCCACCGCGTGCAGTTCCTTATCGAGCAGCCGCGCCGAAACGCCCGGCAGCGGAAATCCCACAGTGCCGGCCCGCCGCTCACCGGCGTATGGATTGCTCAGGTTCATGAGCGTCTCGCTCATCCCGTAGCGCTCGAGGATGGTGTGCCCGAATAGCGTGCGAAATTCTTCGAGCACCTGCACGGGCAACGGCGCCGATCCCGAGACGAACAAGCGCATTGATCGTCCGATCTCGCTCGCGGCCTGCGGAGGTGTTTCGAGCAGCCACACGTAGATTGCCGGGACCCCGAAGACCAGCGTCGGCCGGAACGCCAGCAACGTCGCCACACCTTTCTCGTGCTCGAAGCGCTCGAGGAGACGCATCAGACAGCCGCTGATCAGCCAGCAGTGGAGGCCGTTGGCCAGGCCGTGCACGTGGAAAAGCGGCAGCGGCAATAGAAATCGGTCACTGCTCGTGATCTGCCAGCAAGCGATTAGATTCGCCGCGTTGGCGGCGAAGTTGTGATACGTCAGGAGAGCTCCCTTAGATGTGCCCGTGGTGCCTGACGTGTAGACGATGGCGGCGGGCGAATCGCCATCGAGCGTTGGAACAGGCAATCTCTCCGGGCTCTGCTCGGCCGAATCGCGCAGCAGTTGCTCGACGTTCCAGTCCCCCTTGGCGCCCGGCAATTGGTCGGCTGCGATGGTGAACTTCGGTTGAGCATCGCGCAGAATATGCTCGATCTCGCGTTCGCGGTACAGGATATTGATGGGTACGAAGATCACGCCCAACTTGACGCATGCCACAAACAGCTCGATCATCTCGACCGAGTTGGCCAAATACACGCAAATTCGGTCGCCAGCGGCAAGCCCTCTGGACCGAAACGCTCGCACCAGGCGGTTGCTTTGATCTTCAATCTGGCCAAAAGTACGGTGCTGCACGCGGCCATCTGTTGCGGCAAACTCGAGCGCGGGCGCGTCCCGCCGTCCCACCAGCGAAACGTCAAATAACTGGAGAAGGTTCATCCCTGAGACAAAATACCGCGATACAGGTTACAAGTGTGAAGGCGCCGAGGGCGATGAAGCTGGCGCGAAAGCTTCCGGTCCAATCGGCCAGACGGCCGGGCAGTGGAGTTCCCACCAGGATCATCAGGATGCCCAGCATGTTTACGAATCCCATGGCAGCGCCAGCGCGTTCAGGAACCAGAGCGGCCGTGCGCGTGTACAGCGCGGCGTAGGGCAGACGCACCCGGTACCCAGCAGGATGGCCGCCACCACAGCAAGAGCCAATGAATGGCTACCCGATGCCAGTGCAAAACAACCGGCAGCGTTCATCGGCAAACTCATTACGAACAGCGGCTGCACAGGAATTTTACGTCGAAACCCTCCACCCAGCGGCCGCGTTACGATTCCGGGCAGCAGCACCAGCCATCCTATGGTTCCGGCTTCACGCGGCGGGATATGCAGCGAGAGGCCGAGCAAGACCACGATCCGCGCGCCAGTCACAAGGGCCAGTCCGCGGTAACCAGGAAAGCCCCACGCCATCCAACCCGGGGCACCAGGCGCGGCACCACCATGATTACAAACCCCGAACCCAGCAGAATGGACCCTCCGTAAAGCCCTTGCGCCACATGCCGCCGCGTGCCGGTAACGGCCTCGGAAATGTACCTGGCGCCGGCCACAAAACATGTCCCGGTCCCAATGCCAACAAATAGTTCCAGAACAGGAGCTGCCAGAAGGCGGCGGAGAAGGCAATGGCGAAGTTCCCAACGGCCACCACGGCCATGGCTGCGATCAGGACCCTGCCAGGGCCCAGGCGATCCGCCAGATGGCCGCCAGGGGCCTGCAGAGCCGCGTGGCTGACAAAGATGCCGGTAGTCAGAAGATCCGGCCTGCATTTGGTTAAAATCCAGCTCCCGGGAGAGAGAGCCAGACCACCATAGGTGCGTGGTTTTTATAGTTTGCGGAGAACGCAAAGGCCATCAGGCTGGCGCAGGCCGTGGCCAGCACAGGCCGTGAAACACCGTCCCTTGCTGTTACACTGGCCCTACTGCGGCCGTGATTTTTCCACAATGTATGTGGAGCATTATACAGCCCGGCGACCAAACTCCGGCCGGGACGTCATTCAGGCGCCTGCACCTGATATTGGTGGCTATTTTTCAGTAAAAAGGGCGGAAATCGTCAGCATTTATCGAGCGGTGTGCGCGGGCGAGAATGTTTCGGTGCCCGCGGTGTTACGAGTTGCGACCGGTTCGCCGATGCGCATTTGTTTCCAGTCGTAACGAAACTCTTGACCGCAATCCAGGCACACGACATACGTACCGTGACGGTTGTTGGAGGACGCCAGCTTATGTCCAGGCGTCAGCGGAAAGGTTGTTCTGTGGTGCGAGCATCCGAAGAGCGCGTTCCAAAAGGACCCTAACATAGTGGCCTTCCCTCCCCCACTTAGATACAGCACAGGGGAGAACAGTTTCAAAATGACCCCTATTTACCGGCACGCAAGCTGAAGTTGTATATTTCTCTAAACTTACTGCGTCTGCATGCGTGACTGAAATTGGGAAGCTACAGCATAACTGATCGCGGTCAGTAGCACTAGCAAATTAATGGTAAGAAGCCCTAGTTGTTTCAAATCTCCAGCCGCGCGAAAACCCTTAGTGTTTTCTAAGTACTGATACGAATGCGGCTAGCGTTTCAGATGGGCGAGTTTTCCGGCGACTGACTCAGCAATCAGCTTTCCGTGGAAGCGCCCGTTTTCTATGAAGATCTCGTTGGTGTGCATGCCGGCTACAATCACGCCGGCCAAGTAAACTCCTGGCCGTTCACTCTCCAGTGTTTCCGGGTCCGTGCGCGGGCGCTCGGTTGCGGGATCGAGTGTAACACCAATAGAATTCAGGAACTTCAGATCAGGACTGTAACCGATCAAAGCAAAGACGAAATCGTTCTTTAACAAAACTTCACCTTCCGGCGTCGCGACAAGAACTGTGTCCGGCCGGATTTCCACAACCTGGGATTTGAAGTAAGACTTGATCTCGCCATTCTTGATTCTATTTTCTATATTGGGTTTGATCCAATATTTCACTTTTTCGGATATTCTATCGCCGCGGTGAATCAGTGTAACTCGTGCGCCCGTCCAGTAAAGCTCGAGCGCCGCAACTGCCGCCGAGTTCTTTGCGCCGATCACAGCCACATCCTGATCGTAGTAAGGATGAGGTTCTTTGTAGTAATGTAACACCTTAGCCAGGTCTTCACCAGGAATGTTCATGAGATTGGGAATGTCATAGTAACCCGTCGCGAGTATAATCTTGCGTGCGGAATACGCGTGATGACAGCCGTAACGGTCTGAGGTGTGAACTTCGAAAGCGCCGTCACCGCCTCCGATCTTATCCACATGCTCGTACTGGTGAACGTTGAGTTGGTAATGATCCGCCACGCGACGGTAGTATTTCAGGGCCTCGGTGCGATTTGGCTTTTCGTTGAGACTGGTCATCGGAATGTTGCCAATTTCCAGCAATTCTGGTGTAGTAAAGAAAACCAGGTTGGTAGGGTAATGGTAAAGCGAGTTCACCACGCAGCCTTTTTCAATCAACAGGGCATTGAGGCCGCGCAGTTTCAGCTCGATTCCGCAGGCAAGCCCGGTGGGTCCAGCCCCGACCACCAGCGCATCGAACGCCGTCACAACTTACCTTCAACCTCCGCGTAAACCTGCTCGAGCGCCGCCGTCAGCGCACCAGGATCTTTGCCTCCGCCCTCCGCCATATCGGGCCGTCCGCCGCCCTTGCCTCCCACCGCTTGGGCCACGGTTCCCACCAGCTTGCCGGCGTGTACTTTGCCGGTGAGGTCTTTAGTAACGGCCGAGATGATCGCGATATTCGAATCTTCGGCTGAAGCCAGGACCACCACACCCGTTTTCCACTTATTCCGCAACGAATCGGCCAGCTCTCGAAGCTGCTGGCGGTCCATACCGTCCAAACGAGCGGCCAGAACTTTCACATTCTTCACCGTGCGCGCCTGGCTTTCCAGGTCTCCGGAGGCCGATTGCGCGAGTTTACTTTTCAACTGATCGAGATGCCGTTCCCGTTCACGCTCGCGCACCAGTAATTTTTCCACGTGCTCGACCAGCTCGGGCTCGGACACTTTCAGCAGCTGCGCCATGCGCCCGAGGGTCTGTGTTGCGTGCTGATACTGCTCGACCGCCTTTTCTCCCGTAATTGCTTCGATGCGCCGCACGCCCGCCGAGATGCTTCCTTCATAGACAATCTTGCATACGCCAATGGCGCCCGTCCGGCTGACATGTGTGCCGCCGCACAGCTCCTTGCTGAAGTCCGGAATGGAGACCACGCGCACGCGATCGCCATATTTTTCTCCGAACAAGGCCATGGCGCCTGTCGAGACGGCGACATCGAGCGGCATGACTTCGGTCTCGACCGGAATGTTTTCGAGGACTTCCGTATTCATGAGTCGTTCGACTTCCTCGAGTTCCGCACGGTCGACCGCGGTGTAATGCGTGAAGTCGAAGCGCAGGCGCGCAGGCTCGACCACGCTCCCCGCCTGTTTGACGTGCGGGCCCAGCACTTTGCGCAGCGCGGCATGCAGCAGGTGGGTCGCCGTGTGGTTGCGCATGGTGGAATGCCGCAAAGGATCGTTCACGCGTGCCCAGACTTCGTCGCCTACTTTGATGGGCGCATGCGCCGTGATGCGATGGACCGAGAGTCCCGGGACAGCCGGGTACGTGGACTCGACATCAGCCAGATTTTCGCCGTGCTCCGAGTAGAGCGCCCCTGATCGCCCACCTGCCCGCCGGTTTCGGCATAGAACGGAGTTTCGTCGAGCACCAGTTCGGCGCGGGCGCCCGGCTCGATGCGATCCACAAGCTGCTGATCCACCAGCAGGCCAATCACGCGCGCGTGCGTTTCCAGAAGATCGTAGCCCACGAAATGGGTGCGGCCCTTTTCGAGCAACGTTTGATATGCGGGAGCAATGACGCCCTTTTCCGCGCGCTTCCAACTGGCACGGGCGCGCCGGCGCTGCTCGTTCATCTCGCGTTCGAAGCCTGCACGGTCGATCGCGAGCCCCCGCTCGCGGGCCATATCTTCCTGTTCGTCGAGCGCCAACCCGTAGGTGTCGTACAGTTTGAACGCCACGGCTCCCGGCAGCACCGAGTCAGCGAGCGTTTTCACTTCCTCGTTAAAAACTTTTTCCGCAATCAGGAACGTAGTCGCGTAACGGTGCTCTTCCTCTTTCACCACGCGAGCCACGCGCTGTACGCTCTCCCTCAGCTCGGGATAGCCGGGACGCATGACCTCGGCCACAAACCCAGCGAGTTGATAGAGAAACGGGTCCTCGACACCCACCATGTGCGCGTGCCGCAGGGCGCGTCGCATGATCTTGCGGAGCACGTAACCGCGGCCTTCATTCGAGGGCAACACGCCATCGTGAATCAGGAAGGCCGTCGCGCGGCCGTGGTCGGCTGCAATCCGAAGAGCGGTATCGAGCTTGGGATCCATGCCGTATACCGCACCTCCGAACAGTTCCGCGGCGCGATGAATGATGGGCAGGATCAGGTCGGTATCGTAGTTCGAAAGCTTGCCCTGGAGCACAGCGGCAACGCGCTCGAGACCCATGCCGGTATCGATCGAGGGCCGGGGCAGCGGAGTCAGCTTGCCGCTCGCATCGCGATCGTACTGCATGAACACCAAGTTCCAGATTTCCACGAAGCGGCCGCCGGCATCGCTGGGGAAGGGCTCATTTGCGCGGCCCGGGTCGGCAGCTTCAGGACCCAGGTCATAGTGAATTTCCGAGCACGGCCCGCACGGCCCGGTCTCACCCATTTGCCAGAAGTTATCCGCTTCATCCAGGCGAAAGATGCGCTCTTTGGGAACGCCCGCGACTTTCTGCCAGAGCCGCTCGGCGTCATCATCTTCGCGAAAAATGGTCACGTAGAGACGGTCTGTTGGAAGCGCCCATTCTTTGGTGATGAGGTCCCAGGCGAATTCGATGGCTTCCGCTTTGAAGTAGTCACCAAACGAGAAATTGCCCAGCATTTCGAAAAACGTGTGATGGCGGCGCGTATATCCGACATTTTCCAGGTCGTTGTGCTTGCCGCCTGCGCGAACGCACTTTTGCGAAGTTGCGGCGCGCTTGTAATCGCGCTTTTCGAGTCCCAGAAAAACTTCTTTGAACTGATTCATTCCGGCGTTGGTGAACAGCAGCGTCGGATCATTGGCCGGAACCAGCGACCAACTGGGCCGCACACGATGGCCGCGCGCAGAAAAGAAGTCGAGGAACCGTTGCCGGATTTCATTACCTGTCACAGAGATCCTTCTAGAAAGAGGTGATAGATTCATTTTGGCACAGGGGGTGGCGAGGAGCTTGTTCAAAAACGCTTGCTGACCACTCCCTGGGCGGTCGTGGTGTAGAACCGTTGGTGAAAGGACTCGGAACGGCGCGCGGATAACCCGTCCCGGCGCGAAAGTTGGGTGGAATTGTGTTGATACGAAAAGCCGCAGGTCTCCAGGAGCGGAGCCCTGCGCTACGAGGAGTCTTTGTGGTCCGCAGAGCCGTGGGTCTCGACAAGCGTGTCGAGACGGCAGGCAAAGCGTGACTGCGCCACGCGGAAGTTTCTCTGTTTTAGGCGAAAGGAGCGGCGTCCACTCAATCTATTCTTTAAGCGAAATGGCAGGCTTCCCGCTAAGACGTTCTGCGATGTGTTCTCCCAGCCTGTCCGCAAAGCTTCCGTTTCCTCCGATCGTCGTATTGAAGAGCACCACCGCCGCGTAATCTTCCTTCGGATTGAAGAAAGCGTAACTGCTGTATCCGCCCGTCCCTCCGTTGTGCCAGAAATTTCCCGTCTTTGTTTCGAAGAGCCAAGCCAACCCGACCTTCATCGACGGCATCGCATCCGCACGCACTTCGTGGGACATCTGCAACGCGCTTGCCAGCGTTCCCGAGGGGGAGTCAGCCGCTGCTGATCCGGCCTCGCGTTTGACCATATTCGGATGCAGTTGTGCCTCGAGGTACGCCAGCATATCGCTGGCTGTCGATCGAATCGCGCCCGCCCCGGCCAGCGCGTCTAGGTTCCAGGCGTGCGCTGTCGTGTGTTTTTCGGTGTGGCCTGCCGCGAATCGCTTTTCCTGCTCTGGCGAAAGCTTCACCACGGTGTCGTTCAGCTCCAGCGGTCCCGTAATCTCCGCTTTCAGCAATTCCGGATATGTCATCGCCGCGCGATTCGCCAGCGCTTGGCCCAGCAGCCCCAACCCCAGATTGCTGTAGTTGAACGCCGTATTTGCCGGCTTGCTGACGCCGTGTTTGCCGATAAACTCGTACAGGTTCGCGGGCCGGTAGTCTGCATAAGGATCCTGCTGGTCGGCAGGATGAAAATTGTCGGGCATCCGTGGTAGGCCCGATTGCTGCGTCGCCAGATCCAGCACCGTGATCTCGGTGCCCTGGGGTTTTGCCACGGTCCCGCGAGGCAGCAACTCTCGCACGGGTTCATCCAGCTTCACCTTGTGCTGCGCCACCATCTGCGCCAGTATGAGGCCCGTGAAGGTCTTCGAGACTGACCCAATCTCGAAGATTGAATCCTCCCTCGCCGGGCCGTAGACAAGAATCCGCCGGGTTCCGCGGTGTACCACGCCAATCACCACGCCTCCGCCCGTAGCGGGCGCCAGTGCGCCTTCGTTTAACGCCGCGGCCAGATCGCGATCGAGCATCGCCTTCAATTCACCTACCGGGACCGCAGGCACAGCAGCATCATACTTCGGCGGCTCCGGCGCCGTCGGTGAAAGCGCAACGGTCTGCCGTATCAAGCGCAGCGGCAGGTCCTGCCCTTGCGACCACGACCCAACCAGCTCTTTACCGTTCGCCGTCAGCGTTCCCGACCAGCGTCCATGCACCGCCGGAACCTCGAACGAAAAATGATCCACGTTGAACTGCACGTTGTCGCAGGGCAGCCCCATCGCCCCTTGATCCAGGCTGTCAAGCGAGCAATATTCCTTCCCCGCACGGCTTTTCACCTGCACCTGTACGCGCAGTTTTGCTGCGCCCGCCTCGATCGTTCCCAGCCAGATACCATCCACGCGCGAGGGCTTCTCAGCGGCCGCGAATGGCTCCTCTCGACGAAACACGAGCGGCATTTCCGTGCCCTGCGACCAGCTTCCGTTCAGCATTGCTCCGTCGCCGGATATTGTGCCGTGCCACTTGCCGCCTACGCTCGGAACGTCAAAGGAAAGCATTTTCTCCTCGAGGTGAAAATTGGCGCACGTCAGGCCATGGCGCCCTGATCCACACTGTCCAGGGTTCCCTCTGTCGCTCCATTTGGGCCCACCTTCAGGTGCAGCTTGAGATGAAGCGCGCCCAACATGCCTAAATAATCGCCGCCGAGCTTCGGTGTCTGGGCCACTGCAGCACACAGGGAAAACAGCACAGGCAACCAACGAAACCACATCATGGGACACCTCTCTAATATTTTTTATCAGCCTCTCCACTACTCTTCAGGACCTCATCACATTTAAGGTAGTCAACAGGCCCGGGAACTCCTTACAATGTTCAAGCAATTATTTTTTGGTTCATTTGCTGGGGCGGCATCTCAAAAGCTCTTTTCCTGAAACCCGATCGGTTATGGTTTTCGGGCCAGCAAATAAAGCGTCCCTGGCCGTGGGCCCTGCTCAACCACCTGAAATCCGGCGTCGTGGAAAAGAGTGGTCCAGCCCGCCGCGCTGCGTGTGCCGGTATGCAGCAGCAGCGGTCCGAAGGTGAACTTCAGCCAGAGGTCTTTGGTGATCACCATCATCAGGAATTCGCCGCCGGGTTTCAAGACCCGCGATGCCTCGCTGAGAGCCGCCGTGACTCCGTAGCGGCCCAGGTGATCGATGGCGTAAGTGCTTACGACGGCGTCGAAGGTGGCCGTCTCAAACGGGAGCTTGCGCATGTCGCCGGTTTGAATTGTGGCGCGCTGGTCCACGCCGGCAGCTTTCAAATTTGATAAGAGCCGCTCCTGGCCGGTCTGCCCGGGCCCAAAGTGTTGCTTGAATGATTCGCCGAAGAGGTCCAGAGCGACGACGGTGGCTTGCGGACGCGCTTCGAGAACCATGAGCGTTGACCGCCCGGTGCCGGCGCCCATGTCGAGGACTCGTCCACTGCCCGAGACGAGGAATTTTTCAGTGGGCAGGGAGAGACGGCCGTTTACATTGAGGTAAAAACGTGCCACGAGGAAAGCGGCCGACGACCACAGGGTGACCGCGGCAATCAGGACCATCGGCACCTTGGACCAATGCCGGGCCCGCCCGAGAAGCCAGAAGGCCAGCGCGACCGCGCTGACAACGAGGTGTCCGTAACTCAAGAACCAGGGGTATCCAAAATTGATTTGCGCGGTCATAGGGTTAAGGGTGCATCGCTGAGTATACGTTGCCGATAGGAGCTTAGGGCACCGGTAACACAATCAATGTACAATTGTACATACATACATGTAAATGCACAGCCGAGCTTTATAAAGAAACCGATGAGGCGCAACGACGATTTTAAGAAACCAAAGCGCGGCCGGGTGATGCCGATCCGAAAGGAAAAACGAGAATTACCATTCTTTTGGATGAGGATGTGGTTGCGTGGTTCCGAGGCCAGATCGAAAAGGCCGGTGGCGAACTACCAAACCCTCATCAATGATGCCCTGCGCCAACACATCGCCCACGTCCATGAAGCGCTAGCTAGAGAAAACACTCCGACGTGTGATTCGGGAAGAGATGCGGCGTGCCAGCTAACGGCCGGGGCTGCTTCGCGGAATGCATTCGAACAAACCAACATTAAATCTTTTCTATCGCCCCCTCGAAGTCGGCCAGCAAATCGCGCCGGTCTTCGATCCCCACCGACACGCGCACCAAGCCTTCGCCGATATGCGCCTGCTCCAGCTCCTCCTGCGTCATGCCGGAGTGCGTGGTGGTGCGGGGATGGCAGGCCAGCGATTCCACTCCGCCCAGCGACACCGCATTGCGCGCAATCTTAAGATGCCGCAGAAAGGTGAAGGCCGCGTCGCGCCCGCCGTGGAAGTCGATGGAAAAAGTTCCGCCGGGGTAATCGCATTGCGCCGCGCGAATCCGGACCTGCTCGGCGTCATCGAACAGCGTGGGGTAATGGATGCGCCGGATTTGCGGTTTGCTCACCAGGTGCTCCGCAATCCTCTGGGCATTCTTGCTCTGCCGGTTCATGCGCAGCGACACGGTGGGCAAGCGTCCGTCCAGCATCCAGCACTCATCGGGCTGCAGGATGTTGCCGAACATGATACGGCGGCTGCGCATTTTGTGAATGATTGCTGGGTCCTTGGCCAGTGCCGCGCCAGCTACCATGTCGCTGAAGCCCGATAGATATTTGGTGGCCGAGTAGAGCACCAGGTCCGCGCCCAGCGTGAGCGGATGTTGAAAAGTCGGGCCCAGGAACGTGTTGTCCACGATGACGATGGGCTTGGGCGAATGCCCCGCTGCAACTTCGGAGGCGCGGCGGATGTCGGTCATCACCATGGTTGGATTCGCGGGCGTCTCGATGAAGACGATGCTTGGATTGCGTGCCGAACGAATTGCCCTTTCAATAGCGGCGGTTGAGCCCGCAAGCACCGGAATGCCGGTGACGCCGAAGGGTTCGAGAAATTCGTGAATCAGCCGCATGGTCCCACCGTAGAACGGGACGGTGTACACGATGCTGCTGGCCGGCTCGGCGAAGGTGAAGAATGCCGTCATGATGGCCGCCATTCCGGAGTTGAATACCGCGGCTTCCCGGGCGGCCGTTTCAAGTGGCACCATCTGGTCTTCCAGAATTTCGGCGTTAGGATGTGAAATGCGGGAATAGATCAGGTCCGCGCGCTCGCCTTCTTCGGGCGCGATTTTTCCGTGCGCAATAGCGAAAGCGCGTTCAGCCGCTTCCGGTGTAGCGAAGACATAAGTAGAGCTGCGAAAGACCGCGGGCCGTGCCGAGCCGAACGAAAGGCTGGGGTCGAAGCCGCGCGTGAGCACTGCGGTGCGAGGCCGCAATGTCACGGAACCATCCTTGGGATGTGCCATAATTGCTCCTTCCCCGAGTGTACCGCCGGACAATCAACATGCCCCAAAAGTATCGTTATGAAGAGTTCACCTGGCCTGAAATCCGCGAGGCCGTGGCTCAGAATCGCGTATGTGTATTGCCGGTAGGAACTGTGGAGCAGCACGGTCCGCACCTGCCGCTGGTCACCGACGTCCTGACGGCAACCGAGATGTCGCGCATGGCGGTCGAGCGAATTCCGGACGAGGCCATTCTGATGCCCTCGGTTTATTACGCATTCAACGTGCATCATCTCGATTTCCCCGGCACCATCGCAGTGGAAGGCGATACGTTCATCAACTATGTCACCGACATCGGCTAGAGTCTGGCTCATCATGGCTTCAGAAAAATTCTGCTGGTGAACGGGCACGGCAGCAATGTGCCGTTTCTGGACATCGCGGCGCGTAATATTACGAACCAGACACCGGCCATCTGCGCTATGGTGCCCTGGTGGAACCTGGTGCCGAAGAAATTGATGAAGGAGCTGCGCGAATCGGCATATCCCGGAGGCATGGCGCACGGCTGCGAACTGGAAACCTCCGTGCTGCTCTACTTGCGCGGCGACCTGGTGCAGTTCGAGAAAGCTTCGCGAGATATCAATTTTCAAAGTACAGAATATTTCTACTGGGACCTCGAAGCGCCGTCGCCGGTGTTCTTTCAAGAATGGTTCAGCCGGTATTCAAAAACCGGCACGGTGGGCGATCCGACTAAGGCAACGCGCGAGAAGGGTCAAAAATTCGTCGAGGCGGTTGTCGAGCGCATGACCGTGCTGCTGAAGGAATTCCGGGCGCGGGAGATCCGGCCAAGAGTGGATCACCACTGAGGACGGGGGAGACGGGAGGAGTCAGGATTCAGAACTCACTCGTTCAAGAACGCCATGGTTTTAACGCCTGAGATGTCGAAGCGCTTGCGGCAGCGCAGATTCTTGCACGCCACCTTATCCTCGAGCAACACCATGTAGCTTTGAGATTTCTGGAACCGGGCACGGTCACGCTCATCTGCGCCGGGGGGCAGGCGGTCTTTCTTTTTGCGCAACATCCAGCGCAGTTCGTAACTCTCGGTGGTCCTGCAGTACGGGCATTGCAGGGTGGCCGTTTTGGAAGTCTGCGATTCGACAAAGTAGGCGCGTTCGTCCACGCTAGTATCGTTCCCCCATTTGGTGCTTCATGTTCGCTGCTCGAGCGGAACCCAGGGCATGCCGTCGGGATTCCCCTTATACTCGGCGCGCGGCCGGATCAGGCGGTTGTTCTGATATTGCTCGAGCACATGCGCGGTCCAGCCTGACATGCGGCTGATGGCAAAGATCGGCGTGAACAGATCCACCGGAATGCCGAGCGAGTAATATGTCGACGCCGAATAGAAATCCACGTTGGCGTTCAGGTGCTTCTCCTGTTTGATGGTCTCTTCCACCAGGCGCGACATCTGATAAAGCTCCGTGTGGCCGGTTCGTTTGCCGAGTTCTTCCGAGAGAGAGCGCAGGTGGGTGGCCCGTGGATCCTCGGTGCGATACACGCGATGGCCGAAGCCGGGGATTTTCTTTTTCTGCGCCAGCATTTGCTTGACGTGCGCGACGGCATTGTCGGGAGTCTTGGCCTCAAGCAGCATTTGGATCACGTCCTGGTTAGCGCCGCCGTGCAACGGGCCCTTGAGCGCGCCGATGGCCGAGGTGATTGCGGAGTAAATATCGGAGAGGGTCGCCGCCGTCACGCGCGCCGCAAAAGTGGACGCGTTCAACTCGTGATCCGCATGCAAAATGAGCGCGACATCGAATGCCCGTTCCATCAACTCATCCGGCCGTTTGCCGGTTACGGTGTACAGGAAATTCGCCGCAAATCCGAGCTTTGCATCGCCATCGATCACAGGCCGTCCGTTCCGCAAACGGTCGAACGTGCTCACGATGGTTGGTGTTTGCGCCATCAGTTTGAGCGCCTTGCGCCGGTTCGCCTCGAGTGATTGATCGCGACCCAGCGGATCATAGAGACCCAGCATCGAGACGGCGGTGCGCAGCACGTCCATGAGCTCGGACTTTCCGTTGCTCCCCAAGAAATCGACTACGGGCTTGGGAATAGGCCGGTTCGCAACCAGATCCGCCCGGAGCTGATCCAGTTCGGCGCGCCGGGGCAGACGGCCGTTCCACAGCAGGTAAATGACTTCCTCAAAGGTCGCGTGCTCCGCCAGCGTGTGGATGTTGTAGCCGCGGTAGCTGAGGATTCCAGCATATCCATCGATGAAACAAATCTCCGACTCACCGGCGACGACGCCTTCGAGACCCGCGCCCGTTGTTATGGTGGTTCCCATCCTTTGGTACTCCGCCCCTACGTTAATTCTAAAGCCACCGCTCGAAATTCTAAAACGGGTGCTCGCCGACGATCCCGCGAGTACGAGCCTACTTGAACGCCGGACAGCCGGGCCAGGGGGAAAATCCGATGACCAGACTATCGCGTTCCACCCACAGTTTTTCCTGCTGATTCTTACCGAAATCGATGGTCATGATGACGCCGGAGCCGCACGAACGGCTCCGCTTAATGCTATAGGACGCGATATTGTCGCGGCTACTCTGCGGACCCCAGTCTTCCATAAAATTCTTAAACGGATACTCCGGGCACGGCTTCGCCTGCGTGCATCCCCACAAGGCGTAAGCGGCTGTGTAATCGTGCTTTTGCAGCAATTCGAAGAACTTCTTGACTTGCTGGTCCTGCCGGAAATTTTTCAGGTAAAAATAGAGCACGCCGGCGACAGCCAGCAGGATCACGGCCCCCAGTGCGAGCTTTTTTCTAAGCCGCTCCCGCTGCTCCTCACCCGCCCCGTAGGTTGCCAGATAGCCAGCCATCGGTACGCCAGGCGGCTTTATTTGACCGGATATGCTTTATTGTACGCGGCCAACGCTTCGGCGGTGATTTCGAGCGCCGGTTTGAAGTACACCGTGTTTGACACATCCACGACCACGTCGTAGCCCTTTTCCTCCGCGAGTTTCTTAACGACCTCCTGCATCTTCTGCGTACTCTTACCCAGAACGTCGTTACGGTCGCGGTCCACATCAGCCTGCAGGTCCTCGCTCAGGCGCTGCAGGTCACGCTGCTTCTTCTGGCCTAGCGCAGTCAAATCCGCTTCGGCCTGCTGCGACAACTTGCCGGCGCCGGCCTGCAGTTGCTGCTGGATGTTCTGCAGATCTCTCTGCAATTTCTCAATGTCCTGCTGGCGCGGTTTGAATTTGGTTTCCATGGCGTCGGAAGCCTTCTTAATTTCGTCCGACTCCAGCACCGCCCGCTGCATATTGATGACAGCGACCTTGGTCTGCGAGGAAGCCAGACCGGCAAACAGAAACAGTGCCAAGGTAAGGCCAAACAGTCTAAGCCCGGCGATTCGAGACATGCTCAAAACTCCTTGGAAAGTGTAATAAATTAACAGGTTAGCACAGGCCGGCTTTAGTCGAGCACACCCAGGATTTCATCTTCGCGCAGGATTAGCATTTCCGCGCCATCGACCTTGATCTCCGACCCTGAGTATTTCCCGAAAAGAATCTTGTCGCCGACCTTCACCTCCGGCGGAAAGCGCTCGCCCTTGGGCGAAATCTTGCCGCTGCCCACACCCATCACCTCTGCGTGCTGCGGCTTTTCCTTGGCGGTGTCGGGAATAATGATCCCGCCGCGCCGGCTCTCCTGCTCCTCCAGGCGCTTCACTAATACACGATCGTGCAACGGACGAATTTTCATTACGGTCCCTCTCTTATAGTCTATTCTTCGGCAAAGATCTCGGCTAGCGCGCGTCCCACCGAGCCGCTAGGCGTTTCGACACCGAGCAGTGTCGCCAGCGTGGGCGCGATATCGTTGAGGCAATGGTCTGATCGAATCGCCCTTTCTTGATTCCCGGGCCGTACCCGATAGCAGTGACGGTCGGGAAATGCTCGTAGCGCGCGTTGGTCCGCGTGTGAAGGTGCTGGGACAGACGGTTGCACCGGTGGCTGACTCCATGAAGACGCCGCCGCGGGTCAGCAGGCGGTCGAAACCGTCTTTGTAATCGCCGCGGAACCGCAGCAAGTAGTCGTAGCGGAACTGGTCCACCGCGATCAAAACTACGAGCTTGGGCTTTCAGCCGGGGCTGCTGACGTCGCCACAGCGAACGCGGCGATCAGGAACGCGAGGATACATCTTGGCATGTTGTGAAGGGCGAACTTCTATTCTACTGGCTCAGCTCATGACAGGCGTTGCAGGCGGTTGTGGCGCGATGTGCTTTGTGGTAATCCACACAGGCTTTCCTGCTGGTGGGCACTTGTTTGGTCACCACGTCTTGCGCCAGTAACCGTGACAGCTCTTGCAATCAACCTCCGCTTTGCGATGCCGCGTGTGACTGAATAAGACATAAGAAGGCAGCGTGTACACGCGTTTTGGGAGGGAAACGGCTTCCGCCCGGCCGGCAGTGCAGCCAGGCGCTGCATCTCCGGAATATCCCGTTGGACCGTGCGGTGACACGTCATGCATTTAGCGGCCGTGGGGAACCCTGGCGAGTGGGTCTTGGTCGACCGCCGGATGACAATACTTGCACTCAATCTTCAGCGTCGAGTGCCGCTTGTGACTGCAGCGTATGGGCTCTTCCTGGGAAGCCAGACACGCCGGCAAAGATGCAGCAAGCCATACCACCCACGGTAGAATCTGCAGTCCTGCCTGTGTGCTTCGTAAAATAGCTTCCCCGCCTGTATTTCACTAGCTAGAATCGCGCGTTCGGACTGTCGATTGCTTGTTCACTTCGGGAAGGTATTTCTATTAACCTAGAGAAACTTGTGTTTTCGCGCACACGTCCCTATTCTGTGAGCGGGTGGGATTCATGTCTTTTTTGTCACCGAAATTAAGCCTTTGCGCAGCGCTTTTTGCCACCAGCATGCTGGGAGCGCAGGCCCAGGAGCCTGCGAAAGCACCGAATCAAAAACCGGCCGGAAGTCCCTCCGCTATCGAGCCGGCGAATTCGAGCTCAGAAGTCACTTTCCGCACGGATACGCGCCTGGTGGATCTGCATGCGACGGTGGTGGACCGCGATGGGCGCCTGGTGCTGGGACTGCCGCAGGGCGCGTTTGCGGTGTACGAAAACGGCGTCCGGCAGGAGATCAAAGTTTTCCGTCAGGGAGACGCGCCGGTGTCCCTGGGCCTGATTATCGATAACAGCGCCAGCATGCACGACAAGAGAGCGAAAGTGGGCTTGGCGGCATTGGGACTGGTGGCTGCGTCAAATCCCGATGACGAAGTCTTTATCATGAATTTCAGTGACCAGCCGTCGCTCGAACGAGACTTCACCAACAACATCACAGCGCTCGAAGAGACGCTGAAGAAGATCGACTCCAAAGGCGAAACCGCCATGCGCGATGCGCTGCTCATGGGTATCGAGCACCTGAGACACGGCGCCAAGAGAGAGAAAAAAGTTCTGCTGGTCGTCACTGATGGCGAAGATAACAACAGCGTTGAAACCATCGACCACCTGGTGCAAACGGCACAACAAAATGGCGTGCTGATCTATGCCATCGGTCTGCTCGGTGACAACGATGCGCGGACCGCGGAGCGTGCCAAGAAGCAACTGGATCTACTGACATTCACTACCGGCGGGCAATCCTGGTATCCGAACGAGTTGTCCGAGGTGGACGGCATCGCCCGCGAAGTCGCGCACGAGGTTCGCAATCAGTACACACTGGCGTATACACCGACGAACCAGGCGCTCGACGGCACGTTTCGCAAAATCCGTGCCGAAGTCAAAGCGGCGGGAGATCCGATTGTCCGCACGCGCACAGGCTATTGGGCCTCGCGCGAAAAGTAGGCGAGCACCTCATCTTCGAGGCCGGCCCACATTTCCTGGTCTGTGACTTCCAGTCAAGCCGTTTATTTCCAACATCGGTTGTCTCCGCAAAACTGCGCGGGAAGCCGGTAGTCGGCCGCGGTCGAAGTCACAGGCTGTTCAATCCGGCACCGCCGGAGGCATGCGGAGGCATGGGAGGCATGGCTGACACCTGACACTTGGGGCCGCGTGAGCTAGACTGTCATTTTCCCAATGACACGTCGTCAACTGCTCTCGCTTTCGGCGGCCGGCGCTTTTCTGGCCAGGCCGGCCCACTCACAACGCGATACCGCCAACGGAAACGCCGCGTTCCCCGGTGTGGCTTATCGCAACTATCCGCGGTGCCTTCCGGATTACCTGCGGGATCTCGCCGGCGAGAGTTATCGCCGGCGCAACAACGCCCTCGCGCGGCTCACCACACCTGAGGCCATTCGCGCGCGCCAGCAGTGGGCACGCGAGACGTTCTGGAAGCTCGCCGGCGGGCAGCCCGAGCACACGCCGCTGGATGTTCGCAAAACAGGATCGTTTGAGCGCTCTGGTTACCGAGTCGAAAACATCGTCTACCAGAGCCGGCCGAATTTCCACATTCCGGCGAATCTCTACATCCCCACGAATGCCCCTCCCCCGTTTCCCGCGGTGCTGTTTCAAATGGGCCACTCGAATAACGGCAAAGCCTACGAGCCCTATCAACGCTGTTGCCAGTCCCTGGTGCGGCTGGGATACGTGGTGCTGGCGTTCGACCCCATGGGCCAAGGCGAGCGAATCTACTATCCCGATTCCACCGGTATTCACAGCCGGCTTTCGTCAGCCGATGAGGAGCACACCCGGCCTGGGAAGCAAATGCTGCTGTTGGGCGACACCAGCACGCGCCTGCAGGCGTGGGACGCGATACGCAGTCTGGATTATCTGGCGTCACTGCCGATGGTCGACTCGAAACGCATCGGCGGCACGGGTCAATCGGGCGGAGCCACGCTCAGCATGATGCTGATGGCCACTGATGACCGCTTGGCCGCGGTGGTCGAGTTCAGCGGGAACACGGAAAATATGGCCTGCGCAGATTTCAACCCACCCGGCTCGACCGACGACGCCGAGCAGGATTTTATCGTCTCAGGTCCAGTGAGTTTCGATCGTTGGGACCTGATGTATCCGTTCGCGCCCAAGCCGCTTCTGGTTTCCGTCAGCGATAAAGATTTCTTCGGCACCTATTCGCCGCAATACATCTCGAACGGCTGGGAAGAATTTCAAAAGCTCAAGAAAGTTTATGAAGTGCTCGGCCATGCCGATCGCATCGACTGGGTGGATACGCCGCTGCCGCACTCGCTCGAGTACGATTCGCGCCTGAAAGCCTACAACTGGTTTGAGCGCTGGCTGAAGGGACGGACGTCGGAAATCCAAGAAGAACCGCCTGTGACACCGGAGCCGGAAAAGACGCTGTGGGCTTCAGAATCGGGGAACGTTGTGCGGTCGTTTGGCGGGCTCACACCGTTTGCCATGAATAAAGCACGTGTGGTTGAAAAACAACCGGCGGACCTGACGGCGCTGCTTGGGGTCATACGACCGGACAAGGAAACCGCGTTCGCAATTCTGCGGCGCGTGCTGGCCCGCGAGCTAGACATCGAAGCGTTGGAAGTACAGTCCGCGCCGAAAGTCTGGGTTCCGGCCTGGCTGATGCTGCCGCGCGGACCCCGCCGCGATCAGCCGACGGTGCTCGCGCTCGATTCTTCGGGCCGCAACAACCGCTGGCATGAGGGCGAGTTGTACCAATCGCTGGCGGTGCGTGGAATTCCGGTGTGTAGTGCGGATGTGCGCGGCGTAGGAGATCTTTCGCCCGAGTTCGGGCGCGGAGATCCGCGCTATCAGCGCCAGCATCAAAGCGAAGAAGATTATTCCTGGTCTTCGCTGATGCTGGGAAAGCCGCTGGTAGGGCAGCGTGTAGCCGACATTCTGGCGCTGGCGGTGGCATTGCGCAGGCATCCCGCGCTGGGTGGACGCCGCGTAGTGGTTGCGGCGCGAGGCAAGCTGACGATACCGGCGCTATTCGCCGCGGCGCTCGACCCGCAGATCGGTGGGCTTTATCTAGCGGGCGGGCTGGTCTCGTTTCGCGATGTCGTGGATACAGAAGATTACGACCATAGCTTCGCCAATTTCGTGCCCAATTTGCTGCTGCACACAGACCTGCCGGAGGTGGTAGCTTCGCTCGCGCCGCGCAAAATTGTGCTGGGCGGCGTCGTGAATGCCTCAGGCCATGAAATGAATGCCGCGGACGCGCGCCGGATTTACTCCGCGGCCGATGCTGCTGGGATTTTGACCATTCGCGACAAAGGCGATTGGGACATTGCCAGCCTTTCCAGTTGGCCGTTGTGAAAGCCTGTGTTCTTGACAAGCCCGCGTCCGTAAAAACGAACCCGCTGCGGCTTGCGGATATTCCAAAGCCGAAGCCCGAGAGCGACCAAGTGCTGGTGCGCGTGCACGCCTGTGGTGTCTGCCGCACCGACCTGCACGTTGTGGAGGGCGAATTGCCGCAGCGCAAATCACCTGTGATTCCAGGGCATCAAGTGGTCGGAACAATCGAGGAGATGGGTGCGCAGACCACCAGATTCCGCCCGGGCGCGCGTGTGGGTGTTCCATGGCTGCACTGGACTTGCGGCGAATGCGAATACTGCCGCTCGGGAAAAGAGAACCTGTGCGAGCGCGCCACTTTCACCGGATGGGTTGTGGATGGCGGGTACGCGGAGTACGTGCTGGCGCCGGAGGCTTTTGTTTATCCCATCCCTGAATCCTTCGGGGACCTGGATGCCGCGCCGCTGCTCTGCGCTGGGATCATTGGTTTCCGTTCGCTGCGCCTGTCCGGAATCGTACACGGAGGGAGGCTGGGGCTCTACGGTTTCGGCGCAGCCGCGCATGTGGCCATCCAGGTGGCACGCCATTGGGGTGCAGAGGTGTACGCGTTTACCCGTGACGCAGCGCATCAGAAGCTGGCGCTCGATTTGGGCGCCGTATGGGCCGGTTACTCGACTGAGGACCCACCCAAGCTGCTGAATAGCGCCATCATTTTCGCTCCTGCCGGAGAGCTGGTTCCGGCGGCGCTACGTGTGCTGAAGAAAGGCGGCACGGTGGCTTTGGCTGGAATCCACATGAGCACCATTCCGGCCATGGATTACGCTCTGCTGCTCTACCACGAGCGCGTGATTCGCAGCGTCGCCAACAATACCCGCCAGGATGGTGAGGATTTTCTGCGCGTCGCAGCCGAGATACCGATTCGCACGCGTGTCGAGACATTTCCGCTGGCCGAAGCCAATCGCGCGCTGAACGCGTTGAAGAACGACCAAATCAACGGCGCCGCGGTGATCCAGGTCGCCAGTTAGTTAGCGCCGGTGGGACAGGCTGTGTTCGACTGTCAGGCTGGCGCTTCGCTCCAAAGAAAATGAAACAGGTCCACGTCGAACTTCAGCGCGGACCTGCTCTACCGTGTCGGCTCAATTGTTTTTGGCGATGGTCTGGCGCGCAAGCGATTTTAGCGAAGCTTCAATCTCTTCGGCTGTTGCCTCGCGCGGGAAAAGCTTTGCCGATTCCTTCTCGAATTTGTGCCGTGTGATCTCGACCAACGCTCCGGTGGTGCGGCCCAAATAAGTACCCTTGATATTGAGTACCCAGACTCCTTCGGCCGGCTACTGCGGTGTGACCGCATAAGTCGCAGGCTGTGACAAACGCTCGAGCTTTAATGGAATCGACTTACGCACACCGTTGACCAAGCCTTCAGCATTGCCGCTAATCAGTGCTTCGGCAGGATTGTGGCAGCCGTCGGCGCGAACCAGCACCACCGCGCGAGCAGCCACAGGGTCTTTGTCTTTGAGCGTGCTCGGGTTTTGAATCGAAATCCAGAACCCGCCGGCTACTACGGCAATCGTAGAAGCCCCCAACACGGCTGCCACGGCGAGCGGCAAACGAATTCGCCAATTGTGAAGCATTATTCTGTCCTCCTCTCAGGACTGAACACAGACGCGAATGCCTGTGACAGCAGTCCAGACGGGGAGTAGCGCTCGAGTGTTAACGGGAAATTCACGCCCTGCACTGAGAACCGCGAACGTCCAGCGAGCGGTCAAATCGAGGGCTTAGAAAATGAAGCTTAGACCGCCGCGGAAGCTGCGAGGCGTCTGGACCAGCAGTAAACGCCGGCCGTCAGCGCAAGAGAGCGGGACATAACCTTGCGCCAGCAGATTGCGCAAATCGGCACTCGCCTCCATGCGCCACGGCAGCGAGAAGAACGTGGGAATGGGCTGACGCACGTAAAGATTCAAGCCAGCTTCGGGGCGTAGCGTTTGAGTCGAATACATGTGCCCTGGTGTAATGGACCCCTGCTCCATCCATTGATAACTTGCGACAAAATGCGTGCCGCTGTGCGGGATTGTTGCGGATGTGCGCGTAGTGACCGCGTGACGGCGCCCGGCGTGAATCAAGGAGCGCAGCTCATCCGGATTATCGGTTACCAGATCGCTCGACCGCGGCGTGAGAACACCCACCGAGCCGTAGATCAGGCTGACATGAAAGTTATCGCCCAGCGCCTGCGTCACTGAAGCGTTATAGCCTAAAGTCTGATAACTGCCTGAATCGAATACCGAGCCGCTGGAGAACAAGTCCGGGAGAATATCGCCTCCGGCATAAAGCCCGTTTGGAGCGACGATGGTCAGCGCGGCGTTGGTGACGTGCTCCCGATAACCGGCCACCTGGTAAGTCCGCGACCCCGCAGTGCGGGTATAGCCCAACTCAATATTTTCACCGCGCTGCACTTTGGCCCGCCCGTTTTTCACTGAAACACGCGGCATCCTAGAGAGCGCACTGAGACTTTGCTGTAGATCCGTATCCGCCGCGGAGCGGTGCGCAAGGTCCGGCCGCGCATTGCCCGATGTGTAGGAGAGCTGGATCTTACTCGAATCTGGCAGCGAATAATCGAGACGGGCGTACGGGCTGAAATAATGCAGCCGGTCGAGGAAGGATACTGAATCAAGCGAGAAACCGTATTTCAGGTGCAACGAATCAGAGATCGGAGCTTCGTCCCCGAAGTTCACCGACATGGTCCGCAACCGCGGCAGATCGCTGGGACCGCCCACTAGAGAATCGGTCACCCGCGGCAGGAAAAGCTGGCGCATGGTGACGGAGACTTCGGGGCTGACGGGGCCCACGTTTCGCGTGTAGCTGGTGTGGAACCCGGCGGACGACATACCCGACTGCGACGTATATCCCAGGTTTCCGCTAAACGCGACCTGGTTGCTGCCGAACAGCGATGTGGCGAAAGCGAAGGAGGTACCCAGATCGGCTTCATTGGCAAAACCTGAAGCCTGCCCGCCATCGCCTCCTGAGAGCTTCACCAGACCGCGCGTTTCGGAGAACACGGCAGAGGCGCGCTGGGTTGAACGCGGAGGGATGGGATTGGGATCCAACTTCGGCAGCAAGCGCAGCACAGGCCGGGTGGAACTCGCGGTGCGCAGCGTCCATTTCCAATCGTCGTTCATCAGATCGCGATGGCCCGCAGGCGGCGTGATTAGTTCGATGCTGCTGAACAGCGTGGTGAGATTTACGTTAAGCATACTGCGAACGCCCGGCTGCACTACGATGTGATTACGAAAGACCGGAGCAAAGCTTCGCAGCGTCACCCGAACCGAATAGACATCCGGAAGGAGACTGAGAAAGCCGAAGGCGCCGTTTTCGTCGGTCAAAGCCTTCCCGCTCAACCGGTCTTCCCGGTTGAACAGCAGGACCGTTGCGCCCATCTGCGGAATGCCGGTGCCGTTGCGTACCAGGCCCGTGATACCGCCCGAAAGCTTGACGGGAGAAACTGCAAAGCTGAGGGATGGGAGGGCGAGGGAGAGGGCACCAAGCGCCAACACTGCCCGGAATTTAGGCGAAGCGATGACGGAGGTGAACAACCTCATCGTCCCTGTCCTTTCTCCTGCAGGCCTAAACCTGCTGTTTACCAGGTTACCGTAAATGTGGCCGTGGGTGTTAACGTCTGATTCCGTAGCTTATCGGTAACCTTCATCTTTAGGGTGTACTGCCCGGGCTGCAGGGTATTTAGAGGCAGCAGTTTCTCTATGGTCACCTGCTGCGCCGAGGCCTCCGGCAGCTTCACGATATCCTCGGTAAAGTCGAAAACCTTCTCGTTACTACCGTTTTTCACTACTTCGTATTGGATGGAGCCCTCGGGCTTGTGCGTCTTCTCATCCGGCTGGAAATTATAGAGCTGCACATAGATGCCCATTTTCTCGTCGCGCCGGAAGCTGTCCCCCAAGCGTGGCCGGATCTTCGAGCTGCCGATGACGAACTGCCCGCTCCCGATTTGCCGGGTCGGCACTTTTTCAATCTGATCGGCCAAAATCAGGGTACTGGATGCCAGCTTCTCATCGTCGAAATGCGGAACGCTCAGGGCCATTTCGTAGTTGTTCATGTTGCCGCCCACAATGTCTTTGGCCACAAGATTCAGGCGGTACATTCCAGGAGCCAGCGGCACGGATTTCTGATAGAGCGACATCTTGCCGGTGATGGCCTGCATCATTTGAGCCGGCGTATCCACCGTGACGGTGTCTTCGAAAACGTTTACAACGCGGCGGGACATGGTAGTGATGCGGGCATAAATGTTGACCACCGCCTTCTGCACTCCATCTTTCAACTGGAATTGCAGATCTTTGTTCTCGAACTGCATGGTGATGTTGGTGATGACCGAGCTGTTGGTGACCTTAATGAAATCAGCCTGCACCTTGAGCGGCAGAATGTTGAAGGTGATGTGCGAGGTCACCGCCGCTTCCAGATCTTTGAACTTGATGGCCGGCGGCTTTTGCAGTTTCGTGAACTGTTCCAGGCGTTCGAACTCTCCCATGCGCGCCGGCGTACCGCCCAACGAAGTTCCCAGGTGCGTGCCGTCGGTGCGATTGAAGCGATCCAGCTTGCTCGACATACCCATCTGCTCCATCATGGTCAGGCCGGCGTTCGGCACATAGAGCAGCGCGTCTTTTTCGGACGGATCCATGGTCATGCGGTATTCGCCCGTCATTGTCGGATCCACGAATTCAATCATGATGTCCGAGCCGACTCCCTCGATATAGCGGTAGCGCCAGATCTCGAACGGAAACGTGGAGGTTTGGCCGCCGCCCTCTTCCGGAGGACGCTCGTAGCTGCCGCCCGAGGGATGCGAGTCATTCTCATCCGGAGGCCCGTACATGATGTAGATGCGGCCCCGATCCGCTTTCCAGCCGGGAATGCCGGAGGCATAGTGCTCGTTGGCGTAAGCGATGCGCCGGTAATGCTCTTCCTTAAACTCGTTTTCCATGGTATCGGGCGTGGGATCGCGACGGAGCCAGAAGCCCTCGATAAACTGCTCGCGTTCCTCGTCCGTGCTCAGGCGTTTGAACGAGGTGCGTTCTTCATCGGTGATGATGTACGTCACGTCCTCGTTCAGCCATTTGCGGTAAGGCGTCTCGAGTTCTTTGCGCAGTTTTTCTTCGCGTTTGCGCTTTTCTTTTTCGGTGAGAGGCTTGGCGACGGTCTCGCGGCCCTGGGCGGCATTCTTGTCCTTGTTCTTTGCTGCATAACCGGAGTTAACCGTTAGAAGCAAACCAAGGGACAACAAGCTGGGAATCCAAAAGCGCGCCGGTTTCATACGCTCACGGCCTCCTCAAACGACTTTAAGTTCAACTGTTTCAATTGTATTTCCGCCGTTCAAGGGCCGTCAAGTGGGCCGTTTTCTCACACCGCCGTGGTGTTCCGTCACGAAGTAGTGATGACCAGGGAGGAACGTTTCCGCGACGGCTGACTCTTCAGGTTAGCGCACCGGCAGCTTCGCGGTGTTGCTAGCGACATCAAATTGGATGACCACAACCGGCAAATCACCGGCCGGCGAGCCCTGCGGCACCACAACATTGACTTGATAAAGCCCTGCAAAACCCGGCGCCAGTCCGCTGAACCGCACCTCTGCCGCAACGCCGCCTATCGTGACCTGTGGCACCCCCTGCACGGTCCGGGCCGGGGGTTTTGAACCGGCAGGTACGCCCGCAATCTGGTCTGAATCGACCGCGCCGAGCCCGGTGGTGAACAGCGCGACAATCTCACTCGGCGCCGCCGGATCAGTTGGAGTGACAGGACGGTTATCGAGACCATGGAGAATCGCGCCGTAACCATGGCTATCAGTAAAGATGCCGGGCTGCCAGCCGAATAGCGGCACATCGCTCCGCGCGCTCACACCCCCGTTTCCATTGGTGACCGTCACGGAGGCCGTGCCCGGTCCTTTCCACGGCACTTGAAAGTTAATCTGCTCGGTCCCGTTGACGTTCGCCACGGCCAGCAAGGGAGCCGGAAGTCCATTCACCTCCACGTGGACGCCCGCTAATTCGGTAGGAAGCGGAAAGCTTCGTGCGGTTACGATGCCCGCGGACGTCGTGAGGTTCGTTCCGAACAAAGTAGCCAGGCTGCCGGGTACCAGGCCGCCAACGTAACTGGCGGCGTTGGTGATTCCGCTGACTGTGAACGATGGCGCGATTGGCAGTTTGACGGTATCTTCCAGCCAGCCCTGTACCGCCCCGTAGATGGATGAGAACCGAGTAAAGTTAACAATTTTAACATTTGCCTGGCAGGCGGAATTCGGGCCGTAAGGCCCGTTGCTGACAACCCCCACAACGCTGCCATTGGCATCGAAAACTCCGGCTCCCGAAGAGCCTTGGTCGGTGTTTCCCTGGGTCCAGAACGTCTGAAAGAAATCATTTGCGGGAATTGCCTGGATGCTTCCGCGCGCGACTACCTGTGGCAAAGCCTGCGCGTGGCTTACCGAGATGACTTGTTGTCCGAATGCGGCGTCCCGCGACCAGCCCGCCATCGTGAACGGCCAATCCGGACGCTCATCGAGCTTGACGAAAGCAAAGTCCGGCTTATCGAGATAGATATTGTCCTGGCCAGACAGATGAACGTTCTGCGCCAGAAGAATGCCACCGCTTGCCTGTTGCTTGGGATCCCAGAAAGAAGGCGGATAGGACGCGCTGGATGTCGTGTAATTGAAACAGCTGGATGTCTTGTAGGTGAAGATCGCCAGCAGAAATTGAGCGTCATGATTGGTGGCCACACAGTGACCCGCAGTGAGCAGAAAAGGCGTCCCGGTGCTATTGCGATCGTTGAGTAACACTCCGGAACAAGCGTTGTTTTCGAGCAGCAGAAATACAGTGGCCTTCGATGCCGCATGGGTATCCACCTGAGCATCCATGCAGGTCTCATCGACAAAGCAGGCGTTGTCGAGGGTGCCCACGCTGCCGGCGGAATTTAGCGGTGATGAGTTCATCAGGAGTCGAGAGGTGGCGTTCGCGATCGCTCCAGGCTCCGCCCACATGTGAAAGACCTCGGAAATAGTGAACGGGATGCCGACGGCGCTATCGGGCGCGGGCTGGTAATCGATCTCGATGGTATCGCCGGCCAGAAGGACGGTCCAGAACGCACCGTGTTGCGCTGGTCCTTTACTGGAAAACGGACCCACCACTTGTTTGGGTCCACCGCCCGGCGCGAATGTCCAAACCTGTCCGGCGCCGACGTCGAAATTCTCGAAATGCAATCGAAGGCCTCGGGCGTCTGTGGCGGTCACACGCAGAGCCCAGGTGCGGCGGCCCTGCGCATCGGTAAACCAGACGCCCTGGCGCAGGAGGTCCGGCGGCAACTGGCGCGTAGCACCCATCCTGGTGTGATGGGGAGGGCGCGAGAGTTCCAGAATCTCTTCGGCAGTCACAGCGCGCAGAACGTGAGCCGGAGGCGTGTCCTGCCACAAAAGCCGGTTCGGCGGCGCGGCACCGGGTAGTCTCCTCGCGGGGGCTACCGCCAGCGAAGGAACGTCTTGCGCTGGCTCTTGAATTTGGGACGTTGCAGGAAAGGTTGACAGTGCCCACAGAAGCAGGAGCCGCGTTGTAGAGCAAAGTCCCGCGCGAAGAGTAAATCGCCGAAACATTTTTGTTTGGTCCCCGATCCGCTCCGGAGTAACTTACCCAGCGCGACGGGAGCCGGCGGGCGCGACCGCTGACTCGATCAATCGTTGTTCGAAACTGACGTCAGTCCTTCGCTTCGGCTGACGTATATACCAACGGTACGTCTCGCGCAAGCCGGTGTCAAACGCGGTGAGGCGTACGCGCAAGACGCGCTGCAGCTTATTCACATTTTCGGTGATGGGGGGAAGGTCGAAATACTCACCGAAATACAGGGGATCGCGGAACACGTTTCCGCCGGCGGTCAGAATCCGCTCGCGCGGAACCCGGACCAGTGTGGCGCTTTTGCCAGCGGCGCGCGCCAGAGCGCGAACTGCCTCAACCTGAGTAACAGGCCGCGAGTTCCCAATGTTGAAGGCTTCGCCGACGGCTTGCGGTGTTTCAAGCGCGCGCAAACAGGCCGTGACCAGATCCTTCACATAGGCGAACTGCATCAGACGCGTGCCGTCGCCTGGAATAATAATCGGCCGGTTGGCGCGCAAACGGTCCCAGAAGAACGCCTCACGGTAGAAGGGGTTCCCCGGTCCGTAAGCGAACGGGGGGCGAAACGTCACCACGGGAAAGCCGGTCTTGCGGTGCAGCCGGAATAGCGCCCGCTCACTCATGGCCTTGTTGCGAACATAAGGCTCGGAATGATTGTCCGGAGCCAGGGGCTCGCTTTCGTAGTGGTTCAGACCATCGCCATACGCGGCCACGCTGGACATGAAAACATAGCGTTCAAGATTGTCGCCGAAGGCGAGCGCGGTGCCTTCCACGTGGGCTGCCGTGGTGCCCTGCTCCCAATCGTAGACGTTGTCGAAAACGGCTTCGAAGCGGCGCGTGCCGATAGCGCGCCGGACCGCCACGGGATCGTTCCGGTCCGCGACCAGGTTCTCGACTCGTTTGGAAAATGGGTGCTTGCGTCTGCGGTGGAGAATGGCCACCGCATGGCCAGCCTGCAGCAGCTCTTGGACGAGCAGACGGCCGATGAACAGGGTTCCTCCGATCACCAGTACTTTCATCGGTCAGCGCGCTGCAATCAATCGTAATACTCGAGTCCCAGGTGCGTGATGAGATTTTCGCCGCGCATCCAGCGCAGCGTATTTTTGAGCTTCATTAATTGAATGAAAATATCGTGTTCCGGATACAAACCCGGCGCGGTCATGGGCGCTTTGAAATAGAACGAGAGCCACTCCTGTACGCCGCTCATACCGGCGCGCTGGGCGAGATCCATGAACAGCACCAGGTCCAGGACCAGCGGCGCGGCCAGGATGGAATCGCGGCAAAGAAAGTCGATCTTGATCTGCATGGGATAGCCCAGCCAGCCGAAAATGTCAATGTTGTCCCAGCCCTCTTTGGCATCGCCGCGCGGCGGGTAATAGTTGATCCGCACCTTGTGGTAGACGTTTTTGTACAAGTCCGGATAAAGTTCCGGCTGCAGAATCTGCTCGAGCGCCGAGAGCTTGCTCTCCTCCTTGGATTTGAAAGAGCCCGGGTCGTCCAGTACCTCGCCGTCACGATTGCCCAGAATATTGGTCGAGAACCACCCAGAGACGCCCAGCATGCGCGATTTCAGTCCTGGCGCGATCAGCGTCTTCATGAATGTCTGGCCGGTCTTGAAATCTTTGCCGCAAATCGGGATTTTGTGGTCGCGCGCAAGTTGCGTCAAAACGGGGGCGTCCACGGTCAGATGCGGCGCGCCATTGGCGTACGGCACACCCATTTTCAAAGCCGCGTAGGCATAAATCTGACTGGGCGAGATTTCAGGATCGTTCTTCTGCAAGCCGCACTCGAAGTCTTTGAGTGTCGCGTGCACGGCAGCGGGTTTGTGGAATACTTCAGTCGAGCCGCACCAGATCATCACCGTTCGCGCCACACCGGATGATTCCTGAAATTTCCGGATGTCGTCCATCAGCATCTGGGCGTAATCCATCTTCGAGCCTTTAGGCTTTAGGTTTGGGCCGTGGATACGCTTGACGTATTCGGAATCGAATACCGCCGGCATGGGCCGTATGGCTGCAAGCGGCTCGCGCACCTGGTCGAGCAGCGGGCGTTCGAGAACCCCGGCATTGAGCGCTGCTTCGTAGCCATTCTCTTCGAAAATATCCCAGGCGCCGAAGGTGAGGTCTTCGAGCCCGGCGAGGGGAACGAAATCTTTGATCTTAGGACTGCGGCCTTCGGTGCGCTTACCCAGGCGGACGGTCGAAAACTGAGTGACAGATCCGATGGGCTTCGCCAATCCCCGCTTTACTGCCTCCACGCCGGCGATGAATGTAGTGGTGACAGCGCCCATTCCGGGAATCAGCACGCCTAACTTTCCATCAGCAGGCGCAATGCGAACGGTTTCTTTGTGCGACACGGATCATGTTCTCCCAGGGATGAAAAAGATGATTTGTTATAATACCAACTCCATGCGTGACCGCGCGACAGCTACGCTCACAACGCTCATTGTGGATGACGAGGCGCTGGCGTGCGAGGAGCTGACTTACTTACTCAAGGATTTTCCCGAAGTCGAAGTGCTGGCCACCGGGCGCAATGGTCTCGAAGCCGTGGACCTCATCCAAAAGCTCGAGCCGGAGATGGTTTTTCTGGACGTGCAGATGCCCGGACTCGACGGCATGGGCGTTATCCGGCAACTGCGCGAGCGCGGTCTGGAACTGCCGCACGTTATTTTCATCACGGCGTACGACCAGTATGCGATTGAGGCTTTTCGACTCGAGGCGCTGGATTATCTGCTCAAACCGCTGGACAAGGGCCGGCTGGCGGAGACCATCGAGCGCGCGCGCCGCGTGATACAAGAACGGCAGAAAGTGGATGCGGATCCCTCGCCGCGCCTCACGCCGCAGCGCACCAAACTTCTGGTTCGGTCTGACAACCGCAACTTCATCGTGGACGCGCAGGACATCATCTACGCCACGATCGACAGCGGATTGATTACGCTCGTGACCACGCACCTGGAGGGTCAATCGAATTACCGTACGCTTGAAGATTTGCAGGCCAATCTCGATCGCGATACCTTCTGGCGCGTACACCGCTCCTATCTGGTGAACATCAACCGCATCAAAGAAGTGGTGCCGTGGTTCAAGTCCAGTTACCAGCTCCGCATGGATGACAAAAAAAGCACGGAAGTGCCAGTGAGCCGGGTGCAGACCAAACGCTTGCGGGAATTGCTAAAGCTATGAAGGGTGCTGTGCCCAGGCGGCCGGCGAACCAGGACACCTAACTCCACTGGCGATTTTGTATTCACCAGCTTCTTACGGCATCACGACCACTTTGCCGAACTGCTCCTTGTTTTCCAAACGTTCGTGCGCCGCGCGGATTTCGCTCAGCGGATAAACCTTGTCGATCACCGGCTTCAGTTCCTTGCGGAACACGAATTTCAACACCTGGTGCAAGTCGCCCAGCGTTCCCATGAAGGAGCCCAGCAGCGACCACTGTTTGCTGAACAGGAACCGCAGGTCAAGCTTGACATCGTAACCGGTGGTGTTTCCGCAGGTCACCAGACGACCGCCGGGGGCCAGCGATTCCAGGCTCTTGGGCCAGGTGGCGGCACCCACGTGCTCAAAGACAATATCCGCGCCGCGCTTACCCGTGATGCGTTTGACCTCGGCCGCGATGTCCTGTTTGTAATGATCAATGGTGTGATCGGCGCCCAGCTCCTTGGCTTTGGCCAGCTTGGCCTCTCCGCCCGCCGTAGCGATCACGCGGCAATGAAAAAGTTTGGCCACTTGAATGGCGGCTGAACTCACGCCGCTCGAGGCCGCGAGCACCAGCACGTCTTCACCTACATGGATATTTGCCCGGCCCACGAGCATGTGCCACGCGGTGAGGAATACCAGAGGCACGGCCGCGGCCTGCTCGAAGTTCAAATCATCGGGAATCTGAATGGCCGTCCACTCGGGCGCAGCGATCAGCTCCGTATTGCCGCCATCCACTCCGGACCCGAAGATGGTGTAGCGGCGGCAAAAATTATCGTTGCCGGCGGCGCATTGGTCGCACTGGCGGCAACTCACTCCGGGAGAGAGGACCACGCGCCAGCCTGTTTTCACGCGCTCGCATAACTCACCCACCGCGACTACCTCACCCGCGATGTCGCTCCCGAGAATGTGTGGCATCGTGTAGGTGATGCCTGGAATACCGGCTCTCACCCAGAGGTCCAGGTGATTCAACGCACAGGCGCGGACGCGCACCAGAATCTGATTGGCCTTGATTTTCGGCTCGGGAACATCTTCGTAGACCAACACATCAGGCGAGCCGTGCTGATGAATGCGGGCAGCTTTCATGAGGGACAGTATAACGTCAGCTTGCTGGATGACCGAAGCGGTCCGCTTGCATGCCTCTCGGCCTTTATGATAGAAGCGACTGCAATGGAGGTGGCATGACGCACACCAGTGCCATTCGATTCATTCTTACGGGGACGCTGGTCTCAACCAGCCTGATGCTTTACTCTTGCGGGAGCGATAGCGGCCCACGCGAAGGGACGCCGGCCTTTTACTGGGCAGGCGCAAAGGAAGCTTTCGCAGCGCGGGATTACGTCAAAACGAGCGAGAACCTTGCTCGGATCACCGCTACCGAAAACGAGTACACTGCCCGGGCGCGCACTTGGCAACTGGCATTGACCTCAGGGATTGCGCGCGGATACCAGGACCTGGCCGACAGCTTCGAAGCCGGCGCACGCGCCAACAAGAACAACCCTGCCGCCTTTCGCCGCAGCACGCACAATTACCGGGTGGAGGCCAGCCGGTACGCGCTCGAGTTCGTCGAGGCTTACGACAAATTTCAAAAATCCAAAGATGATCCCGTGCCGCTAGCGTTCCCCTTTCCCACTGGCAGCGCCGCGCCCGTGGTAGAGCTCACGAAGGCTTCGGCAGGAATGGTACTGGCGCAGGGTGAGCTCGAGCCGGCGGAAAAACGGGTGCTGTCGCGCGGAGTGCTGCTGGGCGCCTGCAATGCCGTGGGCGCGACCGACGATCCGCCGAAGGCGCAGGAACTGCTTAAATCCGGAAATTTACAAGTGCCGCGCACGGCCTTCGTGACTGCCATGGCAAACGCGCTGTTCGACGCGGGCCAACTTTATAACACGCGCAAAATAGACAATCCGGATAAGTACAAGATCTTCTGCGATCGGGCTCTGGACGCGCTGAAATCAGTGCCGGAGACCAAGGAGACCAAAGAACTGACCAAGAAGATCACCGCCAGCTTCAAGAAGACGGACCGGTACTAAGAAAAACCGCGCCGCTGGAGCACGCTTCGGAGCGATCATGGGCGTGTTTCTTTCGGTGCCGATGGCCCATGGCACCTACATGATGATCCCAATCCCATACCCGCTGGCGTTCCAATGGTTCCTATACGGTACGGCCCAGACCATTCTGCTGGGGATCACGGCGGCGGCCGTGTACAAGCCGGGTGTAGAAACAATCAAAGGCAGCCGCGCCGCGACGGCTTGAAATCAGTGGGCGCCGGCTCTATTGGCTCACGCGCCCAGCACCTCGAGATAGCGCGCCACAGCCTCGATTCCGCGGAAAAAGTTGGGCAGATGAAACTTCTCGTTCGGCGCGTGCAGGTTGTCGTCCGGAAGCCCGAAGCCCATCATGACGCTCGGAATCCCGAGGTATTGGTCAAAAAGTCCCACGATGGGAATTGATCCGCCCGAACGGATGTAAACCGTTTCTTTGCCGAAAACCTGCTTCATCGCGTCGGCCGCAGCGCGGATGAACGGATTGTCGGGATTGACCAGCGACGGCGCCGCGAGGTGGATCAACTTGACCTCGGCGGTGACTCCGCGCGGGCAGGAGTCCTTCACAGCCTTTTGCAATTGTGCGAATGCCTCGTCCGGCCGCTGATCGAACACCAGGCGAGTGCTGATCTTGGCCACCGCGCGCGCCGGAATCACGGTCTTTGCTCCTTCCGCCGTAAATCCGCCGCGAATTCCGTGCACTTCGAGCGTAGGCCGCGCCCAGAGCCGCTCAAACAGCTCGACCTCGGGCTCGCCGACCAGTTCCTTCGAGCCCATTTCCTTGTGCGTATACTCAGCGACGTCGAACGGCAGCCGCGCCCAAGCCTCCCGCTCTTTGGCCGCCGGCTGCACCACGCGTTTGTAAAAGTCCGGAATGCGGATGTGGCCGTCGCGGTCCTTGAGAGTGCTGAGGATTTCGGCGATGGCCTGGATGGGGTTGGGAGCCGCGCCGCCGTAAACACCCGAGTGCAGATCGTGATTCGCGCCTTCAACGTGGAGTTCGGCATACACGATGCCGCGCAGACCCACACAGAGCGTAGGCAGGTCGGGCGCAAACATCTCGGTGTCACAGATGACGGCGGCGTCGGCTCTAAGCCGCGGCGGTTTGCTGCGCACGTAGGCTTCGATGTGCTCGCCGCCCGTCTCTTCTTCGCCCTCGATCAGAAATTTCACGTTGACGGGCAGACGGCCTCGGCTCTTGAGCAGTCCTTCCACCGCCTTCATCAAGATGTAGATCTGACCTTTGTCGTCGGAGGAACCGCGCGCGAAGATATCGTCGCCACGAATGGCCGGCTCGAAAGGCGGCGACTTCCACGCATCCAGCGGGTCAGGCGGCTGCACGTCGTAGTGGCCATAGAGCAGAAGCGTGGGTTTTCCAGGGGCGCCGGTCCATTCGGCATAAACCAGCGGATTGCCCTCGCCTTCAATCAACTCGGCATTGGCGAGGCCAGCAGCTCGTAATTCGTTGCGTACGAACTCGGCGGCGCACTGGATGTCCGGCTTGTGCTCAGTGAGCGTGCTGATGCTGGGAATGCGAAGGAAAGTCTGCAACCCTTCGAGAAAGTTCTGGCGATTCTGTTCGTAGTAATTCATGGCCGCTGTTTTTACTGTAACGCAGGGTTATTCGGCGGCGATGCCGATGAGAGCCTCTGCCGCACAATGGGGACCATCACTCGCCAGCCTGACGCGCCGGATCCAGTAATTCGTTGAGCCGCGCTTCGGGGATTCCACTTTTTTTCAGCGCTACTTCGCGCACCGTTTTACCGGTCTGATAGGCTTCTTTCACCAGAGCCGCAGTCTTCTCATATCCGATCTCGGGGGCAAGCGCCGTCCCCATGGCAAGCGACTGCTCGACGTATCCACCGGCGCGTTCGCGATCGGCTTCAAGGCCGTCAACTAAACGTTCCGCAAAATTCCGCGATCCGGCAGCCAGCAATGAGATGGATTCGAGCAGATCGTAAGCCATCAGAGGCATCATGACGTTGAGCTCGAAGTTGCCCGCGGCGCCGCACCACGAAATGGTCGCGTCGTAGCCAATCACTTGAGCACAGACCATCAGAAGGCTCTCGGCGATCACCGGATTCACCTTGCCAGGCATGATGCTCGAACCCGGCTGCACCGCAGGCAGACGCAATTCACCGAGGCCTGAACGCGGTCCCGAGCCCAGCCAGCGGATGTCGTTCGCGATCTTGGTGAGCGCAACGGCGTAGGTGCGCAGCGCGCCACTCAGGAAAACTACGGCGTCCTTGGCGGCCTGCGCCTCAAAGTGATTGCGGGCCTCTATGAACGGCAGCTCCGTACGGCGTGCAATCTCACCGATCACGGCCGCGGCGAAACCGGGCTCCGCATTCAGGCCGGTGCCCACAGCCGTACCGCCCAGCGCCAATTCATAGATACCCGGGAGCGCGCACTCGATGCGCTCACGCGAGGCTGCCACTTGGCACGCGTATCCACTGAATTCCTGCCCAAGCCGCATGGGCACGGCGTCTTGCAAATGCGTACGGCCGATCTTGATGACGTCGCAGAACTGGTGCGCTTTACGCAACAGCGAGCCGCGCAGGCGATCCATGGCCGGGAACAGATCGCGATGCACCGTCTCGGCGGCGGCTATATGAATGGCCGAAGGAATCACGTCGTTACTCGATTGACCACGATTGACCTCATCGTTCGGATGCGCCTGCGCCAGGTGACCGATCACCTCGTTCGCATTCATGTTGGTAGAGGTGCCACTACCGGTCTGAAAGACGTCCGCGGCGAACTGGTCGTCATGGGCGCCGCCTGAAACTTGTTCGGCTGCGCGTTCGATGGCTTCGGCTCGTTCGGCAGGCAGGTGGCCCAGTTCGCGGTTGGCTTGCGCCGCGGCGCTCTTGAGAAGTCCCAAAGCGCGTATAAAAGCGCGGGGCAATCTCAATTTGCTGATTGGAAAGTTCTCAATCGCGCGCGCAGTTTGCGGACCATACAGCGCTTCTGCCGGGACGCGCATCTCACCCATGGTGTCCCGCTCAATTCGAAACTCCTCGGCCATGAAGTCCTCCTTGAGAGCGTTGGCCGTGGGGGGCGGCCTCCATTTCAGTATGTCAGGAGTTTGCACCTTGACACGGATTCACAATTAGAACTACAATGTGATAGTAATCATGCTGGGCGAGTTCGAGTACCTGATACTTACCGCGGCCGCGCGCTTGGGCGAGGACGCTTACGGCGCGGCGATGCGGCAGGAAATTGAGGGCGCGATTCGACGCCGCTGCTCCATCGGAGCGCTCTACACCACCCTGGATCGTCTGGAGGCGAAGGGCTTCGTCAAAACATGGATGGGGGATCCGACTCCGCAGCGAGGCGGGCGGCCCAAGCGAATGGTGCGCGTGACGGGGAAGGGCGCGGAGGCTGCGGCCGAGTTTTACAACGCGGTGACACGAGTGAGCCGCGGCGTTGCATGGTCGAAGCGGATCGAGGTCCGGCCATGACCCGAATCTGTTGGTGGTTGGTGGACCTTGTGTCCCGGATGCTGGAGCCCGGCGAGCGGGACGCCGTGCGCGGGGATTTTACGGAGTCCGGCGAGAGTGGTGTACAAGCGCTGCGCGATGTGCTGGGTCTTGTCGTCCGGCGGCAGGCAGCTTCGTGGAAGGATTGGCGGCCCTGGGTGGCGTTCGTGGGCCTGATCATCCCACTCGGCATGCTACTCTCCATCGTTTCGTGGATTACGGCCGGCCATAGCGCCACTTACTTCTGGATGTATGCGAACAACTGGGACTGGGCTCTCCTGACGGACAGGGCATTCTGGTATGCGTTTGCTTACTGCGTCACGGTCATCTCCCATAGTTTCTTATTGCTGGTTTGCTGGTCATGGACCGCCGGTTTTGTGCTCGGTTCCACGTCGCGCCGATTCGTTCAGGTCTACGGCCTGCTGTTTTGTCTCATGCTGGTGTTCGGAGCGCTTTTGGGCGCGCCCCGATATTTCGCGTATTTTTTCCAGTACGTTCCTCACCGCCCGCAAACCCCCGATGCGGTCGGCCCTGTTGACGCGCTGGCGTTTTACCGGCAGATTCTCCCGTTTATCGCGCAGGCAGTCCTGGTCGCGGTCCCTTCTCTGTGGGGAATGCGTCAAGGCGCGAATTTGGGAAGGTTTCCGCCAATGCTCCGCATCGTCCTGTGGACCGCAGCAATCAGTACTCTGGGTGTGCTGGTGATCCAGGAACCAGGATTTGGCTTTTTCCTTCGCCCGTTTTGGCGGCCATGGATGTGGCACGCTTGGCAAGTAAGTTTGTTACAGATGCTTGTGTACTGGCCGGTTGTGTACTGGACCGCAAGCGCAGTCTGGCGGCGCCGGCACGGCAGGACGGCTTCCATTTAAAGGAGAAACACTCATGCACTCACGGACACGTCTTTAATTCGAATCAACCTGATGCGTTTCGGATCGCTGCTTCTCGCGCTGGCCGGCCTCTCCGCCGCTGCGGGCCAAACCGCAGTCCGCGCCGCTATTCATCAGGCAAAAGCGCGCAAGCCGGCTCCCGAGTTCGCGCTCACAGACAGTTCCGGCAAGACTGTAAAGCTCAAGGATTATCGGGGCAAAGTGGTTCTGCTCGATTTCTGGGCCACCTGGTGTACGGGATGCAAAAAGGAAATCCCCTGGTTTGCGGAATTCGAGAGAGTTTACGGCGCCCAAGGCCTGGCTGTGGTCGGCGTTTCGATGGACGAAGGCGGTTGGAAGGTGGTGAAGCCCTTCCTGGCCGAGACGGCACGTGACCTACCGGATGTTGCAAGGGGACGATGCGATGGCGAAGCAGTACGGAATCGAGAACCTGCCCGACACATTTCTCATCGACCGCCACGGAAAGTTAGCGGCAGCGTACCTCGCGGGTCTGGTGGACAAAGACGATGTCGAGGCGAATATCAAGGCAATGCTGTCCAAACACTAGGCGGCATCCTTACCCTATGGCCTCGGCATTGCGCATAGCAGTTATCAGCTTATGCGTTAGACGCGAATGGCTGCGATCCTCCGGCAGGGCTGCTCAGCCTCCCACAACGGGACGTACAGAACTGCCGTCTCATGACGGTGGGCAGCGCTTGGCCTGCCTACTTTTACGGCGGTACGCTTTGACCTGTATGCCGCTCGCATTTGCAACGAGTTCGGTCACCTTTCCGTTCTCGTCTTTGATGAATTCAATCCACCGCATGACGAGACCCTTGGCGGCAATATTGAGGTTTCAGGCTTTCAGCTTGCGGGCCGACCAGTTGCCCAAGGAATAGCATGCGGCCGAGTTCCGGAGCCTGGGAGTTCCTGAATTTCCGTCGCAGACGTTTCAGTCCGGTCAGATGATTGCCGTCGATCTGCTGATCAATCCCACCACCGGCCAGAAGGTTGTGGACTACATCCAAGTCACGTTCGAACCGACCGGCGAAGTTCCCAGCAGGGCTGCTCCGCGCGACTTTCAGGTTGCTGACGTGCTTCTTCACATTGTCGCTCCTTCTCTTCTCGTGAATGACGTCGCGGTCCCTCCAGCGATTGCGGACATGGTGATCAACCGCGGGTTGGTGTGGCTGTCGGTTCCAGGCCGCGCCCGGTTTCTTCTGTCTCTTTCTCCCCAGTCCGGTTACGCCTTTCAGAAGGCGGGTGTGGTGAACGGTCGGGTCCTCAATTTTTCATGGAACGGCGGCCGCTACGAGTTGCGCACGCGTCAGGCTGTTCTGAGTCCAGCGGCGCGTGGAACGTATATGTGTTGGCGGCGCCGGCAGCACCCGCCCAACGTGTCGCGCCGGAGTTTTCGTTTGAGGCGGTGGACTCGGTCGAACAATTTCTCTCCAAGGCGCTTAGTCCCCACGAGTCTTTTCCGCGTGGGATCTACCGCTAGCTTTCCCCAAGACAGACGTGCGGGCTTGGATTCTTGTGCGCCAAGTCAATCTATTTTGGTTGGCGCAGACGGGCGAAGACTGCATGCGAAATGTTTGTAGTGTGACCTACGTCTAACCCAACGGACCTTGGCTCTTATGACACCTCCAGGCGACCACGGGCGGTCCTTTTGCATACCTTTTTCTGGTGACACTGAATCGCCGCCGCGTTAGAAGATCAAGTTTTCTTGGCAGGACACGAGGAAGTCGCACGGTTCACACTTCGGCCGCCGGCGCGTCTATCGTGGGTTGAAAAGCTGTCCACCGGCCAAAGGGGGTTGGATCATGGAACCCAAAATTCGTCGAGCGAATCAATTTGTTCGTCATGGCGCTGGCGTACACCTTTTGGCGCTGCTCCTGCTGGAGCGACGAACTAAAGAGCCGCGACCAGCTTCGCCAGGAGCCCGGTCCGGTCGGCCATACGATTGACCAGGATGCTTTCGTGCGATGCATGAGCCCCTTCGCCCACGCCGCCCAGGCCGTCCAGCGTCGGGATGCCGAGCGCAGCCGTAAAATTACCGTCCGAGCCGCCACCCGTCATGGATTCTTCGAGCTCAACGCCCAATTCCCGCGCGAGCTGCTGAGCGGTGCGGAAGAGTTGAACAATGGCCACGGAACGTTCCATGGGCGGCCGGTTCAATCCGCCGGACACTTCGATCTTGCAGCGTTTATCGAACGGCTTCAAAGCGCGAAATTTGCGATCGAGTACTTCCGCATCGCGCAAACGCGGGACACGAATGTCCACTACTGCGCTCGCTTCTGCCGCCACGACGTTCGAGCGCGAGCCGCCGGAGATCAGGCCCGGATTTACCGTGATGCCGCGCTTCAGATTCGTGAATCCGCCAACGCGCTCGATCTGGCGGGCCAGTTCCACGATGGCGCTCGCGCCCGCGGTGAAATCGACGCCGGCGTGAGAGGCCCGTCCGTGCACGTTTATGGTGTAATCGCCCACGCCTTTGCGCGCGGTCTTGAGTTTGCCTTCAAGGCCGGTGCCCGGTTCCAGCACCAGGACGGCTTTGGCCCGGCGCGCGGTTTCCTGGGTCAGGTGGCGTGAAGAATCGCTGCCGACCTCTTCGTCAGAATTGATCAGCATTCTGACGCGGCTGCGCACCGGGATGTCCAGATCGCGCAGCGCACGCATGGCGAAAATGAAGAACGCGATGCCCGCCTTCATGTCGAGCACGCCTGGTCCCCAAAGGCGCCCTTTTTCGTTACGAAACGGCATTTTGGCGAGCGTGCCCATGGGCCATACGGTATCGGAATGTCCCAACGCCAGGATGTCGCCTTTCCTTTTGGCCGGCCCGGGCAGCGCAAACTCGCACAACAGATGCTGCCCGAAGCCGCCGCCGGCGAAGGTCTCGACGCCTGCGAAAGGCTCGACGGTTGACGCTATCAGATCTACAAAGCCGTTCACGGCGTGCGGATCGTCGCTGGGCGACTCGCACTCCACAAACCGCCGGATAAGCGCAATCAGCTCGTTTTGCTGCGCTTGAACGTGAGCGAGGACTTCATCCACCGCTGCTATAATAGCCAGTTTCCATGCCCATTTTGGATATCAATGAGATCCGCGAGATCCTGCCGCATCGCTATCCCATGCTGCTAGTGGATCGCATCGTCGAACTGGATTCGGAACGCATCGTCGGCATCAAGAACGTCACAGCCAATGAGCCTTTTTTCGCCGGCCATTTTCCGGACTTTCTGGTGATGCCGGGAGTGCTAATCGTGGAAGCCATGGCGCAGACCGCGGGCGTCCTGGTGCTCAAGAGCATTCCGGACCGCGAAAGCAAGCGTGTTCTGCTGGTATCGATCGAACGCGCGAAATTTCGCAAGCCGGTGATTCCCGGCGACCAGCTGCGCCTGGAGATGACCGTGGTCCGGCGCAAGCATACCGTGGCCGTCATGGAGGGCCGCGCCACCGTCAATGGTGTGGTGGTAGCCGAGGCCGAAGTCATGTGCAAGCTGGCGGACAAGAACGAACTCCAACCGCCGCCGGTTCTCCAGCCCGTGGAAAAAGTTTGATGTCGCTCGATATCGAAGGATTTTTTCGGGGGACACTCCGCGAAACCGCAGTGCTCGCGCGCAGCCGCTGATCGATGCCCGTCCATCCCAACGCGATTTGTGATTCCAAGGCACGCATCGCCCAGACGGCGGAAGTTGGACCTTATTCGATTGTTGGCGCTGATGTAGAAATCGGCGCGGGTTCCCGATTGATGGCGCATGTCTATATCGAAGGGCCCACCTGGATTGGCGAGGACAACATCTTCTATCCGTACAGCACCGTCGGCGTGGCGTCACAGGATCTAAAGTACAAGGGGGAGCGCGCCGAGACGCGCATCGGCAGCCGCAACAAAATCCGTGAATTCGTCACCATTCATCGCGGCACCGGAGGCGGCGGCCTGGTAACCAAAATTGGCGATGACAACCTGCTGATGGCTTACGTCCACGTGGCGCACGATGCGCAGGTGGGAAATCATGCGGTGCTCTCTCATGGCGCGACACTTGGCGGCCACGTGATGGTTGCGGACTGGGCCATCGTCGGCGCCTACACGGGCGTCCACCAGTTCTGCAGGGTGGGCCGGCACGCGTTCATCGGCGGATACAGCGTGGTGACGCAGGACATTCTGCCCTATTCAAGTACGGTGAGTGAACGCGAAATCCGCGTGTTTGGCGCCAATCGGACCGGGCTCGAGCGCCGCGGGTTTTCGAACGATCGGATCGAAGATTTGCAGAAGGCTTTTCGATTGCTGACGAGGGCCGGTCTGAACACCACGCAGGCAGTGGAGCGCATTCGAGCCGAAATTCCGAATTCTTCCGAACTTGAAGAGCTGCTCGAATTCATGCGTTCCGCTGAGCGCGGATTTGTGAAATGATGCGCTACGGTCTGATCGCCGGAAACGGCCGCTTCCCCCTGTTGACGCTGGAGAGCGCGCATAAGCTGGGGCACGAAGTCATCGCCATCGGAATTCAAGAGGAAGCTTCGCGCGAGATTGAGAAACTGGCCATGCGCTGCTATTGGATTTCGCTGGGCGAGCTGAGCCGCCTAATCGAGATTTTGAAACGCGAAGGTATCCATCAGGTGGTGATGGCGGGGCAGATCAAGCACGCGAATATTTTTTCCTCCATACGGCCGGATTGGCGCCTGTTGAAGATGCTGGCAGGGCTTCCGCGAAAGAATACCGATGCGCTGATTGGCGGCGTGGCCAAGGTATTGAAGGACGAAGGCATTCATCTCCACGATTCGACCGCGCTGCTGAAGCCACTGCTGGCCCCGTTAGGCGTGATGACACGGCGTAAGCCCGCTAGAGACGAGCATGACGACCTGGAATATGGTCTCGAGATCGCTCGCGCCCTGGCTGGATGGGATGTCGGACAAAGCGTGGCTGTATCGGGGCGGGCGTGCGTGGCGGTCGAGGCTATGGAGGGCACCGATGCCGTGTTGCGCCGCGCGGCATCGCTAGTGAATGGCCGGCCGCTGGTGCTGGTGAAATCCGGAGCGCGCCGTAAACATTTGTTATTTGACGTGCCGGTGGTGGGAGTAGAGACGGTCAAAGTCATGCGGGAAACCGGCGCGACGGCCCTGGCTGTAGACGCCGGAAGGACGTTGATGCTCGACCGCGAGGAGTTGCTTCAACGAGCGAACGAAGCCCATGTGGCGATCGTAGGATATGCACCGGCAAAAGAGTGACAGAGAGGCGCGGCCTCCCGATTCGTCGAATATCCATCAAACGGGCTTATGAGTAAGCTCCGTCTGGCAGTAGTCGGCGTCGGTGAGTTCGGGCGCAACCATGTCAGGGTGATTCGGCAATCGCCTGGGGCGGAATTGGTGGCGGTGGTGGATACAGACCGGGCACGCGCCGAGGAAGTCGCCGCGGCCAATGGCTGCATGGCGCTGACGGATGCACGTGAGCTGGCGGACAAGGTGGATGCCGCGGTCGTTGCCGTCCCGACCTCGGCTCATGCGGACGCCGGCTGCGCGCTTCTCGAAGCCGGTGCCGATGTCCTGGTCGAAAAACCTATTGCTCATGACCTGCCTTCGGCCGACCGTCTTATCCGCGCCGCTGAAAGGCACGGGCGCGCCCTGCAGGTGGGCCATCTCGAGCGCTTTAACCCGGCCGTGATGGCACTCGGGAAAATCGCACGGCTGCCGCTGTTTTTCGAAATCCACCGTCTGAGCGTGTTCAGCCCGCGCAGCCTGGATGTGGACGTGGTGCTCGACTTGATGATCCACGACATCGACATTCTTCTGAGCCTGGTGGACCGTGAGCCTGAAGAGGTCCGCGCGGCAGGGATTTCGATCCTGACGCCTAAAGTGGATATCGCTAACGTGCGCCTGCAGTTTCCGGGTGGGTGTGTGGCGAACATCACCGCCAGCCGCGTCTCCACCGATCGCGTGCGCAAACTGCGCCTGTTCCAGCCGCACCAGTACATTTCGGTCGATTATAGCCGCCAGGATGTGATGGTTTTCAGCGTCGGCGCGAATCACCAGATCTCGTTCGAACAGTTACCTGTTAACCAGGGCGAGCCGCTGGCATTGCAGCTCGAATCGTTTCTCGAGTGCGTGGCGGCACGTAAGACGCCGAAACCGGGCGGGCCGGAGGCGCGTCGAAGCCTGGAAGTCGCTCTGGCCATTCTTGCTAAGATTGAAGAGCACTCGCGCAGCGTAGCTCAAGCCCTGGGGTCCGGATGGAAGTCGTCGACCAATCCCCCGTAGAAAACCGGGAAGATCTTCGTCTTTTGCTTGCCTGGGAACATGGACAAGACCGCTCGCGAGAACAGCGCGCGGGAGCGCTCTCGATCGCCGCGCACATCGTAGCAGTCTGTCTTTTGTTGCTGATGCCGCGCGAAACATTTCATCCAAAGCCAGCGGCGCGGCATTTCACCGCGCTGATCGTTCCACCCAAGGATCTGACGCAGACCACACCCAATCGCGGCAAGATCAGCAAAGAATTCAACGTCGAATCGCTCAAGCCGCGCGACCGCATTCAGATTCCACCATCGCCGCCTTCCATCTCACGTCCCAGCGCGCCCAATTTGTCGATGCCTGCCCCGAAGCCGACGATGGCTACTCTGCCGGAGCCGCCCAAGATCGAGGCGGCCGAGAACACCGGGCCGAAGTTGCCGCAACAAGGGATTCCGCAGGCGCCGCCACCGCCGCAAATCCAGCCCGAAGAGAAGCCCAAGCTGGCATTTGAAAGCCCTGGCGGATCGGAAACAGGCAAGGGCGCCGGCCTGGGCAAAATTGCTCCGCCCAATACGTCGGTGACGGAGGCCGTGCGCAGCCTGTCGCATGGAGGTGGGGGCGGATTGATGGTAGGCGATGTAGGCGCGGGAATCAGCGGCATCGGCGACACCATCAACCAGACGCCAACGCCTGGAAAGCGCGGCAGCAGTCTCGAGCTGCTCAGTGACCCGATGGGAGTGGATTTCCGGCCCTATTTGTTGCAGATTCTCTCCACCGTGCGGCGCAACTGGTTCGCAGTATGGCCGGAGAGCGCCAGGCTGGGCCGGGCCGGGAAAGTGGCTGTTCAGTTTGCCATCGCAAGAAACGGCTCTGTCACTAAGGTGGTGTTCGGAACCGTTTCAGGCACCGAAGCACTGGATCGTGCCGCGGTAGCGAGCATCAGCATGTCCAATCCATTTCCGCCCTTGCCCACCGAATTCCGCGGCAACGTAGTCCGTTTACAGTTCACATATCTTTACAACATCCCGGCGCGCTGATCGGGGTTGCTGAAAAACTCAGGGGACAGGGCATCGCAGGCGAAAGGATACGACGCGGGTCACGAAGGGTCGAGGACGTTCGACTCGACGCCTGTCTGGCACACATCTGCGAAAGTCTTTCAGCAACCCTGGGCTCGCGGCTTACTGCTGACGGGCGTTGTGCTTGTCCCGATAAATCTGGCGGCTCAACTTGTTTTGCTGGTGGTTGATCTGCCGGCGCTCTTTGGCGGTCAGCTTGCCGCCGTTCTCCTGACGATCATTCCGGATTTCGCGGTTCAGTTTGGCTTCTTTGTGCTCGAGCTTCGCGGTTTCGCCGGGCGTGAGCTGGCCGGATTTGACGCCCTGCGCAATGCGCTTTTGCTGGTGCACCTCGCGTCTTTGAATCTCACCCGCATTGAGTCCTGAGATCATCAGGCCCACCGCAATCAATGAAATAAAACCAAAACGTTTCATCTTGAGTTCCTCCTCCTACGTATTGCTAAATGCAGAATAGGGCCAGAAGTCGCGCGCCAGAACGCGCGGGCCACATTAAATTCCCCTAAGCAACGATGGGCATCATCGGCAGTGATCAGAAAATTCGCGTTCAGCCGATAACTTTGGATAGCCGCCATCTGGTCTCTCGTTGAATGGCCAACTCACCTCGTCCTGTGACCCGCATACGGAACGTCGGTTTCACATCGAAACACCTAGCTGGCTCCGCTTGGGAACGAAGGCCAGCCGGGGCATGCTCCTGCGATTGAACCTCAGTGGTTTGACTATCCAGGTTTCATGGCCGCTGTGTTGCATTAGGTCAGGCGGGCGGCAAAAAGCCGATCTCAAGATCCCGAATCAAGTAACTGGAATGAAGAGGAAAAAATGCAGGCTCCGAGTGTGCCGGTCCGTAAACGGAAAAAGATCTCGAATGTGGTCCGGGATCGGATTGTGCTCGCTCACCTTCCGCTGCTGAAGGCCATCGCGGTAAGAGTCCATGAGAATCTGCCTGTGCATGTGGATCTCGATGATCTTGTCCACGCCGGTGTGTTGGGCCTGTTCGATGCCGCCTCGAAGTACACTCCCGACCAGAAAGTTAAAGTAGTCTTTCACAGCTACGCGAAGTACCGGATCAAAGGCCCGATTCTGGACAGCCTGCGGCAGCTCTGGGCTTCGAGAGACTTGCGCAAGCGTCAGAAGATGGTGGAAGCCATTAACAGAGAGTTGACGGAGAAGTTACAGCGCACGCCCACTGAATTGGAAGTCGCCGAGAAGATGGGTGTGGGCCTAGATCGCTGGCGGCGTGTGGTTCTGGAACGAAGGACGGTGGGTTTGATTTCGCCATCAACCTACAGCTCCGATCACGAGTCGGGGACGCCGGAGTTTCCCGCGGCGGCCGAGAGCCAGCCGGATTCAATGTGCGCTCGCGAGCAATTGCGCGAAGTGCTGGCCATAGCAGTTCGGACTCTACCGGAACGTTATCAGAAGGTGGTCCTGCTGTACTGCCTACACCAAAGAAATGACCATGAAAGAAATTGGCGGCCTGGGCATCAACGAAAGTCGCGTTTCCCAGATCCGCAAGACGGCCCTCGAGAAAATGGCCAAGGCCCTGCACTCGGCCGGCATTCATTCGCCGGACGCACTGGCGTAGGCCTCCGAAGCAAGAAGCAGTTGCTCGCGGCCTTTAGCTACTCCGGCAGGACGAACAAATACGAAATGATGTCCTGCATCTGGGCCGGCGAGAATTTGTACGCCGGCATGATGCTTCCCGGGGACGCCGCCTGGGGATTCCGGAAATGCTGCTCCACCCAGTCCTTAGAGCGTCGTTTGCCCAGCCCGTTGAGCGGCGGGCCAATCTTCATACCCACTCCATTCAACAGATGACAGGATCCGCAAAAACTCTTCTGATAGATCAGCGCGCCCTGCGTGGCGAAATCGGGGGCAGATTGCAGTGCCTCGGCGTTCTGTAGATTCAATTTCAGCAGGAACGCGGCCAGCGTGTTCAGTTGAGCGTCTGTTAGCTGAATGGCGGGCATGGCGCTTCCAGGCACCATGGCGGACGGGCGTTTGAAGTGTTGAATCATCCAGGCGGCGGACCTTTTGATAGGCACGTTCGCCAGATCCGGGCCGATTCTGGATTTTCCTCCGCCCAGGGTGTGACAACTGGCGCAATTCTCCTCCCGAAAATATCCGATGCCGGCCAGCTCCATTGGAGACAGTTGGAGCCAGCCCGTCGGCTGCGAGAAATCCACTTGCGCTACCGCCGGCTTGGGAGTGGTGACCAGCGCCACTGCCGTCAAGCCGGCCCAACCCAGCGCCGCCAGTACCACGATTGCCGCCGCGAACCCTCGTTCCGTGATTTTCTTGATCCGGCCGCGATCCACAAACGGCACCAGAATCAGCACCAGAATGGCGAGCGCAGGCAAGAGGACTGCTCCGACCATTTCGAGCGGCCCTTTGAAAAGCTTGAGTGTCTGAAATAGGAAGAGGAAATACCACTCCGGTCTGGGCACGTAGGTCGTGTCGGTAGGATCGGCCAGCTCTTCGAGCGGCACGTGCACGGCTGCGGCCATGACGAACAAGATCGCGAACGCGAGAAAAATGGCGACGGTGTCTCTGAATGCCTGCTCTGGATAGAATTTGCGGCCGGGCTGTAGTTCATCGCCGGGGACGGGCGCAACGCCGTGCTTGCGAACCAGATAAACATGGAGCACGATCAGCAGCATCGTGGCGGGTGGCAACAGCATTACGTGCAGGCCATAAAAACGCGCGAAAGTAACCACGCCCACGTCGCCCGTGCTGCCCAGCAAACGGGTGAGGTAATGTCCCAAGACCGGAGCCTTTGCCGCGATCTGCGTAGTAACCACGGTTCCCCAATAGGCTCTGTTGTCCCAGGGCAGAAGATATCCCGTCAACCCGTAGGCCAGCGTGAGCAGCAGCAGAAAAACACCCGCAATCCAAGTGGCCTCTCGCGGTTTCTTGTATCCGCCATAAAGAAAGACCTGGACCATGTGCACCACCACCACCACGATCATCATGCTGGCGCCCCAGTGGTGGAGGCCGCGAATCAGCCGGCCGGCGGTCAGCTCAGTGAGGATATAGCGCAGACTGTTGTAGGCATCGCCCGGAGTAGGCGCATAGTTGAATGCCAGCAGCGCGCCCGTGAAGGCCTGCACCAGGAACAGAAATAGCGCCACGCTGCCGAACACCTGGCGCCAGCCGCTCGAGTCTGGAATTTTTTCGTAAAGAAAATTGCGCACCGCGGTCTCGACGCCCGTACGGTGATCGAGCCAGGTGATCAGCCGCGTCTTCCAGCTCATGCGTTTTTCGCGCCGGACTCGCGCAGCGCGCCCAACAGCAGTTTCCCGTTCTGGATCTTTGCTTCGTAGCGGTCAAGCGGAC
>QHXW01000297.1 GCA_003223115.1 Acidobacteriota bacterium | reverse complement strand
AGGCGGCGTGCGATTCAATTTTAGTGTGAGGTGCGCGTAAGTGCTTGGGAACGTGGTGTCGATCGGGCTTCGGGCCGCGTATTCGATAGCGGCCCGCGAGCCGATCACGGCCGAAACACGGTTATCCGACGCAAGAGTGCTGCCTCGCTTGGCGCGAGTGCATGATCTAGCTCATAGTTATTGTACAGCTTGGCGTGCGTACTGACGAAGGCGTCCGACCAGTGCGCTTCGACTAAGGATAATCGATTGTCCAAGCGATAGAAGACGGAGGCGGCTGGCGGCATGGTGAAGCGCTCCCACACATCCACCGTCAGACCGCCAGGAGACGTCTCAATCCCGTGGACCATGTTGTACCGTCCACTGATCGCGTCAGGCACGTGGCGGGAAAGAAGACGCGCGCCACTTCACGCCCTTCGCCCAGCCCGACGAGCTGGTACTCCGGCGGCTCACGCGACGACCCGCCCATTGTGTCCGGGTCCAGCACCACGAGCGTCACTGCTTTGCGGCATTATTCGCTCCGCCAGCGTGGATCTTCGTGGCGCCGTCCAGGTCAGCCAGGACGAGCTGTGGCAGGTGCCCGGCATGCCAATACTCCCGCAACACCGTCCCGTCGGCGGAGAGCAGCGTGACCACATTCGGAAAATACGGAAAGTGATAGCTTGAGACCACCACCCGCACCTGCTGATCACGGCCTAACTAACCGCCCCACTACAAAACGAAACGGTAGTGGCTCATTTTGTTCAAAATGAGCCACTACCAACCAGCGGTGCGCACCGTCTTGCCGGGCACAAAATGCCAGCGCTCTACACCAGGATCATCAAAACAACGCAAGACCCCAGCATCAAGCGAGATCGCATACTCCGCAACCAACACACCCTGCCGACTACCACCGAGATCACCCAGCCACACCGAACCAGCACCGGGCACATACGCATCAGGCTCCAATGGCCGACTAAACACGTGACGCCACAACTCCCCCCACGCGCGTCAGAAACCACCAACGCATTCTCCTGAAGACCGCCAGGTCGCCGGCACACCACGACGAGACAAAACGGCATACGCGGGCAACCCAGCACCAAGGACAACAAGTGCCGACGACGCCACCAACTACCGCAGCGGCAACCCACGCCGGGTACTCCCGGCGCGCCAAGCTTCCCCTATCTCAACTCGCAGCCATTGGCGCGGACGAATCAACTTCCGAGGTTACTGTTTCTGAATCATGCCTGGCGCGTGAAGACGACGCAGGCTTGCCGATTGACTCACGTTGCACCGCAATTTCGGCGACGGCTCGCGAAGCCCGATAATTCTTTTTTCGAAAATAGATCTTCGGCGCCCTGTTAACCACCGGGTGGACAGATTTGTTCGGCTCCCTGAAGATTTTGGAGGAGCCACATGCTTGTTAACACGGCCGCAGATCTATTAAATAATGATGTGGCCCAGGATTGCAAACTTCGGCCGGGTGTCGGACAATGATTGCAAACGACTTATGGTGAAACTATCGGCAGGTAATGACCGATGCTGCGGGACTGGTGGCGTAGTTCAGCGTAGCAACCGCAAGGAGTTTGCATGCCTAACAAAATGAAATCGAGTAAACCCGCTGCTTGCCAACAATGTGGGAAAGCAAATCCATGTGGGGCGCGTGGCACTGTACGAATGTCTGAGCTGCGGTCATCTCATGCCGACTGCTGCCGGACAGGCGAAGGTGGATCGCAATGTCGCTACGGGCATTCGGCTATTCCTTGGGCAACTGCCTTGATCCGCTGCGCTCACCCACGCGCCAGTCCCCACAACAAAAAAATGCGCCGACGGCCCCGGCCATGGTCCCAAGTACTATTTGTCGGTAAGCTTCCCGGGCTTGCGGCCGCAAATGGATTACGTACCGCAGGAGTCTTATGCGCAAACGGCGGAGTTCCTCGCCAACTACCACCGAGCCCGCGAGATTCTGGAGGCCATCTGCGAGATCAACCGCGAACTACTGCGCCGTCGCGAGGCCCTCTAAAGGGTCGCCATGAGCGCATCCCAACATGGGCACACAGTCAAGTCAAACAAATCCTGGATCTCCTGAACGGCTTGCAGCGAGGCGATGATCACCGCCCGGTTGTTCATGTCGGTAATCGGCACGCCGCGAACAGCCAGATTGATCCTGCATGCGCACAAACCCGGGGTGGCCCACGGGGAGCATCTGACAAACGCCCTGCGCCGCTCGTCTTCCGGAAATACGAGGCGTTCATGTTCATATTGTCCAGCGCCTTGCCTCGGTGCCTCGGTGGCGGCCACGCCCACAGATCTCCATCAACGGAGGGCATAGCTGAGGATTCTTGCCACGACCTGCTTGGAGTCAAAATGGGTTTCGGCGATTTGCCGGGCAGCCTCGCTATGCCGCCGATAGTCAGTGTTGACAGCGTCAAGCGCATCAGCGGCTTCCTGAAGAGTTGAGAAACGAAACGTTCCTTCTCCGTTGGGAAGGAATGAGCTGGGACCAGTATGCTGCACGACGACCGGTTTGCCACTGGCCAGATAGCAAAGTGTGCGGTCGCTGATCCAAGACGTTTGCAGCTTGATATAGGAAGGCTTGGCGCAGCCGAACTCGCCGCGCGAACGCTGAATATAGGCTTGGTACATC
>QHXW01000296.1 GCA_003223115.1 Acidobacteriota bacterium | reverse complement strand
TAGCGAAATGTTGCGATAATGCCAATTAGGCACGGTTCCGGATTATGCAGGAGTTTTCGGGCTACGATTGCTCGTGAGACGCCAGAGGCCTGCCGACGTGCATATTTCAGGCCCCTGGCGGCATGGCTCACGTCGTCATCCGTGCATAATCAAAGCCCTTCCAGAAAGGCAAGTAGCCGGTCTTCCGGCCGGAAACGACTCGCTTTAACGCTCGGCGCTTGAAGCGTTTTGAGGGCTCGCTCTTTCATGGCCAAATCCGCTTCTACGTACATGTGCGTCGTGGCGGTACTTTCATGGCCGAGCCACAATGCAATGACTGTAATGTCTACACCCGACTGCAGCATGTTCATTGCAGTCGCGTGTCGAACGATGTGGGGCGAGATGTGACGTTGCTTCAGCTGCGGGCAGCGGGTTGCGGCTGTTACGGCAGCCAGCTTGAGGCGATCTGTCACACCTGTTCTCGTCATCGGACCGCCGGTACGATTTGGGAAGAGCGGGCGATCGCGGGCGCCTTGATTCTGACGTAGCCATAATCGTATTTGGTTGGTGGTCGTGCGCCATAGGGGCACAGTTCTCTCTTTGCGGCCCTTGGAGGACACGATCAACTACAGCTAATGCCGCCGGGACGGGTGAAACCTTCCGGGTTACGCATCCATACCACCCGCTGTCCGGACGGGAGTACAAGCTCGTCACGTACTGCCACGGCTGGGGAAGCCATCGCGTCTATTTCCACGACGACGCAGGCAGATTGCGGAAGATCCCTGCCTGTTGGACCGACGTTGTGGCGGACGATCCGTTTGTGGTTGTGGCTGCGGGGCGATCCGCGTTCCGCGTGGCCGATCTGCTCACGCTCGCCGATTTGATCGAGGTGCTGCAACCACGGCAGCGTCAGGGGGATCCGCGGCGTGCTGTGAATGTGTCAAGATAATTTCGCCTATCATGTTAAATAAAATATGCCGCAACCGGCAAGGCACTGTAAGCTTCTTGCAGCTAAATTACGCAGTGTTGGTGTCGTATTGAGGAAACAAAAATGCTTGATAATGTTTTGGATTGTGGGCATAATTATATTGACACATGGAATCCACCCCCAAACGCCAAGTCCTCCGCCAGACGGGAACACTCAATCCGCGGCCCAACCGGGTGACCGACGAGTTGTTCACCGGCAGCGACTTCTTCGACCCGAACGACCTCCTGCAGGTGAAATACGAAATGCTGCGTCGCGTTCACAGCGACGACTTCACGGTGAGGCGAGCAGCGCAGCTCTTTGGTTTTTCGCGTCCGTCCTTTTATCAGGCTCAGGAGACGTTCACGCGCGGTGGCCTGGGCGCGCTGGTACCGCAGAAGCGGGGACCGCGCCGTGCTCACAAGCTGTCGCAAAAGATCATGGCATTTATCGAGCGGACCATCGCCGCCGATCCCGAAGCGGACTTGGTCGCCGCCGTACAGCAGAAGTTCGGCCTGTCCGTACACCGACGGAGCATCGAGCGGGCGTTGGCACGAGCGAAAAAAAAACGACGCTAGCGATGACCGGGCACGACGGCCCTGTCGATCGGACCGATGGCTCCGAGCAGGTCACGCGTTATGAAGATCTGCGTCGTCACGTGATAGGTCACGGGGGTGGGCACCGGCTGGGACTGGCGCTGTTCCATCGGGAGGGGATGAAGGCGTGGTTGGATGCGTGGTCGACCTGCACGACCCGAGACGCTCGCCCACTGCGTGACGCATCAGATGCCCCCGCTTGGGCGACGCCTCTGACGTTGCCTGACGATGTCGGCGCCGTTGTGCATTTAGTCGCTAGCATGGCGATGGCGACGCTTCAGGACGTTCCAATCATGAACAGCGGGCTACAGCATCCCAGGGAGCTTTCCTCATGAACCGAGAGCAGCACCAAAAGGTCACGCCACACCACCTCAAGCGAGCCGCCTTGCTCTACGTGCGGCAATCCACGATGCGACAGGTCTTCGAGAACACGGAGAGCACCAAGCGTCAGTATGCGCTGCGCGACCGCGCCGTGGCCCTGGGGTGGCCCCGCGAGGAGTTCGTCGTCATCGACGGCGATCTGGGGCACACCGCCACGGCCGCGGGGGATCGTGAAGGATTCGAGCGGGTAGTGACTGAGGTAGGCATGGGGCGCGTCGGGATAGTTCTCGGCTTGGAGGTCTCGCGCCGCGCCTTGCACGCAACTCGTCCGACTGGCATCGGCTGCTCGAGATCAGTGCACTCGCCGATACGCTGATCCTTGACGAAGATGGCGTCTACAATCCCAAGGAATTTAACGACAGACTTTTGCTCGGGTTGAAGGGTCAGATGTCGGAAGCAGAAATTTACGTCATGAAGGCGCGCTTGCACGGCGGCATCCTCAGCAAAGCCTTGCGCGGTGAGCTGCAAGTGCCGCTGCCAACGGGCCTGGTGTACGACACTCAGAAGAAGGTGTAGCTGGATCCCGACCAGCAGGTGCAAGAGTCTTTCACCTTCTTGTTTACGACCTTTGAGCGGACGGGATCTGCCACGGCGACTATGAAGGTGTTTCGGAAGAACGAGCTGCTCTTTCCTCGACGCGTGCGTAAGGGTCCCCAGAAGGGGGAATTGATCTGGGAACCCCTCCATCACCAGCGCGTGTTGCAGGTCGTGCACAATCCGCGCTATGCGGGAGCCTTCGTATGGGGACGACGCAAAGGCCGTAGGCTGCCCAATGGCCACACCGCCGTTGAATTCGTGGCACCGGACGAGTGGATCAGCCTGGTCCCGGGTGCGCACGCGGGGTACGTCACGTGGAAGCAGTACCAAGCCAACCAGCAAAGACTGCTCGAGAATGCCAAGGCGCACGGGGATGATCGCCGACAGAGCCCACCGCGCGAAGGGCCCGCCCTGCTGCAAGGCCTCCTGTTGTGCGGCCGCTGCGGCGATCGGATGAATGTCCGCTACTCCATGCATCACGGCGGACAGCAGGTGCCCACGTATCTGTGCGATCGCGATCACACGCGAGTCGGTGCGCCCACCTGCCAGAGCCTCCCAGGGGCGAGCCTCGACGAGGCGATCGGCACGTTGCTGGTCGAGATGGTCACCCCCCTCGCTTTGGAGGTAGCGCTCACCGTCCAGGACGAGATCCAGTCACACTTGGCGGAAGCAAGTCGTCTGCGGAAGATGCAGGTTGAGCGTGCGCAATACGAAGCCGACCTCGCACGTCAACGGTTTATGAACGTCGACCCGAACCACCGCCTGGTGGCCGACGGGCTCGAAGCGGACTGGAATGCGAAGCTGCGTGCGCTCCAAGACGCACAGGAACGCTGCGACCGCGAGCACGCCGCGGATCGAGCGCCGCTGACCGCCGAGCAACGCGCGCGTGTGCTGGCACTGGCCACCGATTTCCCGAGGTTGTGGCGCGATCCGAAGACACCACCACGCGAGCGAAAACGTATGATCCGGTTGTTGATCGAAGATGTCACAGTGAACCGAGGCGACGCCATCACGGCACATGTGCGCTTCCGCGGCGGGAGTACGCGAACGCTCACCCTGCCCATCCCACTGCGCGCATGGGAACTGAAGAAGACGAGCTCTGCGGTCATGACCGAGGTCGATACGCTGCTTGAGTCTCACACGCCTGGCCGCATTGCGACGATCCTCAACCAGAACGGGCATCGCTCCGGTGACGGGAGACTCTTTACGCGGAAGATGGTCGCTGATCTCGTCAAAGACCACGAGGCGCTCAAGAGTCGTTATGAACGATTGCGCAACAGGGGGTTTCTCACGCAAGAGGAGATAGCCGAGAGACTTGGCATCACGCCGGATACGGTTCGGACATGGGCCCGGCATGGCCTGCTCCGTACGCATCCGTATACGGACCGAGGCCAATGCCTGTACGAACCACCAGGAGAACATCCGCCGAGGAAAATGCAAGGTCACAAGCTTACCGACAGGAGTGTATTATCGTAGTTTCATTGCGACGACGGAAGGAGATGCAGTATGAATGACATTCCTTGCCA
>QHXW01000295.1 GCA_003223115.1 Acidobacteriota bacterium | reverse complement strand
GTCTGCACGAAGCTTATTGATTGAGAAGATAGCTTCCGGCACCATGCCTCCGGGGAAAAATAAGCTTGACGAGGGGGCCGTGACACTCATTCGCCGCTGGATCGACGCCGGTGCGCGGGCGTCATCAGCCGGTTCAAAGCTGTATGTTTCGGAATCCCTCACCGAAAACGATGTTTTGCCCATCTTCCAGATGCGGTGTGTGCTCTGTCACGGCAAACGCCGGCAGGAGGGCGGTCTGGATCTGCGGACGCAAGCGGCGCGCCTCAAAGGCGGCAAATCAGGTCCAGCGTTGATGCCGGGCAATCCTGACGACAGTCTGCTCATGAAGAGGATTTTGGCGGGCGCAATGCCTCCCCCCAAAATGTTCTTCGAGTATGCCGTTCGCCCGCCCGATACTTCCGAGGTCGAGACGCTGCGGAAGTGGATCGCTGCGGGATGCCCGCCCGCTCCGAAAGAGAATGTCGCCGGCGATAACACGGCGAACCCATTGGTCACCGACGAGGCCCGAAAGTTCTGGTCATTTCAGCCGCCCCAGCGGCCCCCGGTTCCGAAGGTTGTGCATGTCGATCGCGTGCGAAATCCCATCGACGCGTTTCTGCTCCAGAAGCTCGAGACGAAGGGGCTGAGTTTCTCCGCTGAAGCCGACCGGTTGAAGCTCATGCGCCGGGCATACCTCGATCTCATCGGCTTGCCTCCTTCCTCCGAGGAAGTTGCCAACTACGTGACCGACACGCAGCCGGATGCCTACGAGCGGCTCATCGACAAGCTGCTCGCGTCAACTCACTATGGCGAACGCTGGGGCGTTTATTGGCTCAACGCTGCTGGTTATTCGGATTCGGAGGGAATCATCGACGAAGACTTGGTGCGGCCTCATGCTTGGCGCTACCGGGACTATGTCATTCGTTCTTTCAATCAGGACAAACCCTATAACCAGTTTCTGATGGAGCAGATTGCGGGCGATGAGTTGGTCGACTATAAGCACGCCAAACAGGTGACCCCCGAGTTGCTGGAAAAGCTGACCGCAACCGGATTCCTGCGAATGGTCCCTGACGGAACCTATTCACCATCCAACAGCTCGATCCCTGAGCGAATGACCATGATTGCCGATGAAGTTGAGGTACTCAGCTCATCCGTGCTGGGCCTCACCATGGGATGTGCGCGCTGCCATAACCATAAATACGATCCAATTCCGCAGCGCGACTACTATCGTTTTTCCGCGATTCTGATGGCAGCCTATGATCCGTATGACTGGCTGATTCCCGCCTCCCAAAATCCTTATAAGTTGAAATATAGGACGAGACACATCGATCTGGCCTCGGAGAGCGAGCGACAGGAGGTGGAGCGCTTTAACGCGCCGCTCGAAGCGGAGCAGAAACGGCTGGAAAACGCGTTGGAAAAAGCCTCGCAGCCGTTTCGCGAAAGGCTACTTCAGGAGAGGCTGGCCGCGCTACCGGCGGGAGTTCACGACGATCTGCAGCAGTTGGCGCAAACGCCCGAGGAAAAGCGCACGGATCTTCAGAAGTATCTTGCCGAAAAGTTCCAGGACACTTTGAAGATCACGGCGGAGGATTTGATCAAGAAGTATCCCGAATTCAAACCGGAGGGCGAGAGGCTCAGAAAAGCAATCGACGAACTCAAGGGCAAGTTACGTCCAAGACCGGCGATCCGGGCTCTGTTCGACATGGGTGGTGAGCCGTCGGCCGTTTACCTGCTGCGCCGGGGGGACGTGCGGATGCCGGGCGAGCGGGTCCAGCCGGGAGTGCCCTCCGTTCTGCGCGCCGGACTGAAACCGTACAAAGCCGAGCCGCCATCGCCCGGTTCCGATTCGAGCGGGCGCCGTCTCGCGCTGGCGCGCTGGCTGGTGCAGCCCGAGCATCCGCTCACCGCCCGCGTGATGATCAATCGGATCTGGATGCACCATTTCGGCAGGGGCATCGTAGCGTCGCCGTCGAACTTCGGCCATACAGGTTCACCGCCTTCTCACCCTGAATTGCTCGACTGGTTGACGACGGAGTTCGTGCGCGAAGGCTGGAGCATCAAGGCCATGCAACGTCTCATCATGACCTCGAGTGCATACCGGCAAACCTCGCTTATCGACGCGAAAGCGCGCGAGCTGGATCCCGACAATGTGCTGCTTTCGCGCATGCCCATGCGGCGTTTAGACGCCGAAGCTTTGTACGATTCCATTTTGGCGGTAACCGGCCGGCTCGATCCCACACAGTTCGGCCCTCCGGCGGAAATCGATATCAAGGCGGACGGTGAAGTGATTCCTAAGCTGGCGAACACTGGGTACAGACGTAGTATTTATGTTCTCCAGCGGCGTGTCTACCCGATGACGCAGCTGGATGTGTTCGATCTCCCGCAATTGGGCCCGAACTGCATTGAAAGACGACAGTCTACGGTGCCTACACAAGCGCTGCAGATGATGAACGGCGACACGTTGCGGGAGTTGAGCCGCTACATGTCGGCCCGGCTGATCGATGCATACGGAGAAGACGAACGGCAGCAGGTCGAGCAGGCGTACTGGCGGTCCTACTCCCGGCGGCCTACCGACTCAGAATTAGAGACAGCCTTCAGCGCTCTGATTAAGCTGAAAGACCAGTGGCTCGGTCACCTGGAACAGGAGAAACCGGAGACTCCGAAGTTGTACACCGCGCGCTGGCGGGCGCTGGCTGATTTGTGCCGAACACTGCTGAGTTCGGCGGAGTTCCTTTACGTGGATTAAACATGCGGCAGAAAATTGAAAGCAGACAAAGCGGCCTGACGCGGCGCGGTTTCTTTTCGCGTTTCGGCGATGGAGTGCACGGCGTGGCACTGGCGTCACTACTGGCTGGGGACCTGTTCACTAGTTCTCCGGCCCTCTACGCAGCTGGTACAGAAAGCGCGCCGCCCACGGACCTCAAGCCACGCAAGCCGCACTTTCCACCTAAAGCGAAAGCCGTCATTCACCTGTTCATGAATGGTGGTCCCAGCCACGTCGATCTGTTCGATCCGAAGCCGCTGCTGCGGAAATTCGCGGGTTCGCCGCCCAATCGCGACATTCTTAGCGAAATCGAGTTCGCGAACGAAGTCGGCACGATGTTGCCGTCCCCTTTCCAGTTTGCTCGGCGCGGCAAGTGCGGAATGGAATTGTCCGAAGTGCTGCCCCACCTGGGCGAATGTGCCGATGACATTACACTGATCCGGTCGGTATACAGTGAGAGCTTCAATCACGAGCCGGCGCTCTACCTCATGCACAGCGGGCGCACGATTCCCGGGCGGCCGTCGCTGGGCGCATGGGTGGTGTACGGACTAGGCAGCGAGAATCAGAATCTGCCAGCTTACGTCGTGTTGGATGATCCCAAGCGGCTTCCGATCAATGGCATTCAGAACTGGCAGGCGGCCTGGCTCCCACCGGTTTTTCAAGGCACACGGTTCCGCTCGGAAGGTCTGCCCTTACTGAACCTAAAGGCGCGTGAAGACCTGCCATCTCCACTCGTCCAGGCGCAGCGTGATCTGTTGCGACAGTTAGACGATGCCCATCGGCACGAGCGCCCCTGGCAGCCGGATCTCGATGCGCGAATTACGAGCTATGAATTGGCTGCAAACATGCAGATGGAAGCAACCGACGCCCTGGATATCTCAAAGGAGAGTCAGAAAACCCAGGAGATGTACGGGCTGGATAATGAGCTAACGGCATCCTACGGTAGGCGCTGCCTGATGGCGCGTCGGCTGATCGAGCGCGGCGTCCGCTTTGTTCAGATTTTTATTGAAGGGCAGATTTGGGATGCGCATTCAGAGCTGGAAGAGAGCCTGCGCTCCAGTTGCGGGAGAACGGATCAGCCAGTTGCCGCACTAATCACTGACCTAAAACAGCGCGGCTTACTCGAGAGCACACTGATCATCTGGGGCGGTGAGTTCGGCCGATTACCGCTATCGCAAGTGGGCCGCGCCAGCGTTGGCCGAGACCACGGTCCGAGTGGCTTCGCGATGTGGATGGCCGGCGGCGGTGTCAAAAGCGGTTACGTCCACGGTGCGACCGATGATATCGGCTATAAAGCCGTGGAAGGCCGCGTCAGCTCGCACGACTTCCACGCCACCATGCTGCACCTGCTGGGCCTGCATTTCCGCGAGTTGGTTTATCCGCGCAGCGGGTTAAACGAGCGCCTCACCGATCAGTACCCCGCCCGCGTGGTGCAAGAAATTCTAGCCTGAAGCTGCATGTCCCTTCGTATGACTCGGACTCGACTCATGTTTGTATCGTTCCTCTTTATTGCCGCGGCGTCGAAAGCGGCCGACTGGCCGACCTTCGGCCATGATCCGCAGCGCACCGGGTGGGCATATGAAGAAACTATGCTCAGCCCTGAAAATGTATCAACGCTCGAGCTGAAGTGGAAAACAAAAGTAAAAAACGAATTCCGGATGCTGTCGGCTTTGACGGTCCCGGTCGTCGCCATTGGGGTGCCAACCCTCAAGGGCGTTCGCGACGTGGTTTATGTGGCCGGCAGCGGGGACCATGTATTTGCCTTGGATGCTGAAACCGGCGAGGTCCTGTGGACCCGGAGCTTTAAATCGTACGTGGGTCCGAAGAACAGTGGCTACCAGGGGACTTTCTTGTGCCCGAACGGCATCACTGCAACGCCCGTCATCGACCGGAGCACGGGCGTTCTCTATGTAATTGCGGCGGATGGAGCCCTGTATGGCCTGGATTTAGGTAGCGGAAAAATCAGGTTCGGACCAGCCCAATTCGTCGCGCCATTTGCGAGAGCTGGAGCCTGAATCTGATCGATGGCGTAGTCTATACAACTCTTACGCAGGGGTGCGGTGGAGGTTTGTCCGGATTCTACTCTATGACCGTACACTACGTCGGATGGGGAACACACTTTCTCGACTACGACAACGACGGCCGGATGGATCTAACTAATGATCGTGTCGGGACACGTGAACAAGATCGTTGAACAGACGCGTGCCAATGTGACCTATAAGGAACCGCCGCTGCTTCTCCGCAATAACGGCAAGGGCGTTTTCCGGGACATGCGGGAGTCGGCGGGCCCCGTATTCCGTAATCGGTGTGACGCCCGCGGCCTTGCCGTGGGCGACTACGATAATGACGGCGACACAGACACGATCTTCGTTTGCCTGCAAGACACGCCCGTCCTCTTACGAAACAACGCAGGGCAAAATAATGCTTGGATCGGCCTACAATTGGTCGGAACCGGGAGCAACCGCGACGCCATCGGAGCCAAATTGATCGTTCAACTTGGTGGCCACAAGCTGGCGCGATGGATTACGGGTGGGGCGAGCGTTTTCTCCTCACACGACAACCGCGTGATCTTTGGCCTGGGCAACAAACCGGGACCCGAGACCGTCAGCGTCACGATCAGATGGCCCAACGGGCAAACACAAACCGTGAAGGACCTACGGCCCAACAAATATCACAAGATCATCGAGCCCGCGCGAAATAAGAGTTGATTCCCTCGCTCAGAGGATGTGTCGCTATTGGGTGCCCGCTCTTGTGAGCCAGTGCTACCCGATGATCGATCAAGAGATATAATTGACTAGTGGCATTTGATCAATGAAGCGAGGGCTCGCGGCTTTTCGGGTAACTTTGCCGTTGGTGCTATTAGCGGCGGGTTTGGCATCAGCGCAGACCCCAGATCCGCCGACTGCGGCAAGCCACCGGCAGGGTTCCGCCGACGCTCACCATCCCGCGTCTCCGAGGGCAAACTCGGAGGAGTTGGGTCGCCTGACCGAAGCTGTCGCGCACAGTCTGCCATCCGCGGCTACTCGCCCTATCACGATCAACAACTACATCGATGAATTCATTTTCGCCAAAATTCGTCGCGAACACATCCCTCACGCCGAGCTCTGCTCCGACAGTGAATTTCTGCGGCGCGTATCGCTTGACCTGACGGGCCGTCTGCCCGAATCGGAGAAGATCCGCGACTTCGTGAAGGCCGCCGATTCAAAAAAGCGCGAAACGGCGATCGACGCGCTGATGGTGACCAGCACCAAGGGCGTGACCGCGAAACCCTCTACGCCGTTTCTGGACCGCTGGACTTACTTCTTCGCCGACCTGTTCAGCGTGGGAAACCTTAATGGTCCGGGAAAGACGCTGGCCCACCATTACCTAAACAACTTTCTCGTCACCAATCAGCCGTATGACGAGTTCGTGCGCCAAATCCTGACCGCCACCACGCGCTCCACATACGCGTCGGCCGAAGGAAATTTCCTGGAGCGGTATTACGTCGATCAACCGGACCAGAGCACGGTGAACCACGAGGACACCTACGATGAGTGGGCCATCCGCACCGGCCGGATCTTTCTCGGGATCAATCTCGAGTGCATCTCGTGCCACGACGGCAAGAGCCATCTAGAGAAAATCAACCTGTGGCTAACGGAGCAAAAGCGCGCCGATTTGTGGCGCCAAGCTGCGTTTTTCAGCAAGGTAAAGCTGTACCGGCCGTATGGCGATCTGGTGGACGAGTTCGTTCTGAGCAACGAAGGCAAAGGCTACTACGACACTTCCAGCCACAGCGTGGCGCGCATCCAGCGGTACAAAGCGGACGTTAAGCCCACGTTCATACTGACGGGCGAGCATCCCGAACCGGGCGAAGACCCACGCGCGGCATTTGCGCGCATGCTCACCAGCAATATCCAGTTCGCGCGCGCAACCGTGAATTTGTTCTGGGCGGAGTTGTTCGGCGTGGGCATTGTCGATCCGCTGACCGGTTTCGACCTTGCGCGATACGACGCGCCGGCGGGTCAGATTCCGGCGCCATGGGCGCCTCAGACGATACAGGCCGATCTGCTGGATGCGATGGCGAAAGATTTCCAGGCGCACCATTTCGACCTGCGCTACCTAATCCGGCTTATCGCGACTTCTTCCGCGTATCAACTTTCGAACCGAGTGGAAAAACCCTGGAAATCCGAGTACAACCAGTATTTTGCGCGCCGCCTGGTGCATCGTCTGCCGGCCGAACAGATTTGGGACGCCATCTCGCAATCCACTGGCGTGTTCGAAGAGTTCAGCGCAGGCGATTCCGCCGCCAAGGTGAAGTACGTGCAGCAGACCGTTTCGCCCGAGGATTTGCCGGGGAACCTCGCCAAGACTCTGGTTAGCTTTGGCCTCGACGATCGCGTTCTCAAGCCCAGGTCGCTCGATCTATCCACGCTGCAATCTTCGGTGCTGTTAAACAGCGTGCTGTTGAAGGAAAAACTCAAGGTGGACGCCAAAGGCAGCCGGCTGGGCGCGCTGCTGACTGCCGAGCCGCCGAAGACCAACAAAGAGATTGTCGAAGAGCTGTTTCTGGCCACGCTGGCGCGTTCCCCGTCGCCGGAAGAATCGGCGTTCGGAGAAAAGCTGCTGTCCGAGCATCACGCCAAGGGCGGCGAAGACCTGCTCTGGGCCCTGATTAATAAACCGGAATTCATACTGAATTATTAGGAGTGAAATGTCGATTTGGCTGCCTGAAATCCCCACGCTGACGCGGCGCAATCTGTTGACAGTCGGCGCGGTGGCGATCTCGGGTTTCGATCTGCTGCCCATGCTGCGCCCGCTGAATGCCACGGTGAAGGAAAAAGTCCGGCTGCGCGGCACGGCCGAATACTGCTTGTTCGTTTTTCTGCAGGGCGGTGCCAGCCATGTGGACAGTTTTGATCTTAAAGAGGGCAAGTGGACCCCGCCTGACTTTGAGGTCAAACAAGTCGCCCCGGGCGTGAAGATGCCGGTTGGGCTGTTTCCGAAGCTTTCGGAGAACTTCAATAAGATCGCCATCGTGCGTTCCATCGAAACGTGGGAGACTGAGCACGAACGGGCCATTTACTACATGCACGCGGCGCATGGCTTTAGCCCGGCGCGTGTCAAAGAGATTCCGTCGGTGGGCGCCATCGTGGCCTACGAGTCTCGCGACAAGCGCAAAGGCACCGACTTTCTGCCGCCGTTCATGTCCATGAACTACGGGCCTAACCAGGTGAAGCAGGGATGCATCGAGGCGAAGTACGGCCCGCTGAATATCGATACGCGCGGAGGCGATTTGTCCTTTGTGGTTCCGCAGGAAGAGAAGAATCGCTTTGAGCGCCGCATCGCTTATCTTAACGAGTTGTCGACGCTTTCGCCCGGCGCGATCGTACCGGGGACGGCGCCGGTGCTACAGGCTAATTCTTTCCGTGCCGACGCTCTGGGCATGATGGAATCCCCCGAAGTCCCGAAAATTCTCAAGCTCGAAGACGAAGAGAAGAAGCGCTATGGGAATACTGGTTTCGGCGACGCCTGCATCCTGGCACGCAATATTTTGGGGGCGGAACGGGGAACGCGCTTCGTCGCCATCAACCTTGGCTTCTGGGATTTTCACACCAACATCTACGACAAAACACAAAAGTCGAATCAGTACACTCTCAGTCGCGATCTGGACACCGGTCTGAGCGAGCTGATCGCCGACATGGAGAAGACCAAGACCGCGGACGGCCGCACGTTGCTCGATAAGACGCTGATTGTCTGCCTGGGCGAGTTCGGCAGAACTCCAGGCGATCTGACGGTCGGAAAAGGCAGGGATCATCACCGTTTCGCCATGAGCGCTCTGTTTGCGGGCGCTGGTGTGGTCGGCGGTCGCGCGCTTGGCGCCACTGATGAGGAAGGTGCGCATGTGATCAAGCCGGGCTGGACCAAAAAACGTTCCATGTATCCGGAGGACGTGACCGCCACGGTGTATTCGGCTCTGGGAATCGACTGGACTAAGGAGATCACCAACACGCCGTCGGGCCGCGTCTTCGAATACATCGAATTTCAGTCCGGCACGAGTTTCCTCGACGTCTCCGAGATTGATGCTCTGTTCTCCTGAATCTTGTGCATCGGCTCACGCTCATTTTCGTTATCATCCCGCTCCTCGCTGGGCCGCGGAATCCGCTGCCCGCTGCCCGCTTCACGCTACTCACTCCGCGTCGAAACCAATGTACGTGTGCCCATGCGCGACGGCGAGAGGCTGGCGACGGACCTCTACTTCCCGGAAGGTGCTGGCGACCGATCATGATCCGCACGCCATATAACCGAAAGGTCCGAACAGAGGTGCCATGCATGTTCGCCGGTCAGGGTTACGTGGTCGCGTGCAGGATGTGCGCGGCAAGTTCGATTCCGAAGGCCGGTTCATGGTATCCGCGAACGATACCAACGACGGGTCAGACATGTTGGATTGGATTGCGGCTCAGGCTTGGTCCACAGGCAAGATCGGCACCTATGGTTGCTCTTATCTCGGTGAAGACCAGATTGAGTTGTCGAAACTCAGAAACCCGCATCACACCGCGATGATCCCCCAGGCGGCGGGCGGCGCGTATCGTTTCGCCGATTTGCTGGAAGGCGGCGCCGTGGGTTTGTCCGAAGCCGCGCCCTGGTTTTTAAAGTGGGGCAGCAAGATCGAGCCCGCGCCCGAAACGTCCAAAGTCGATCTCGCGCAAATGTTTCTCACTCTGCCGTTCGTTGACATGGTGAAGAAGGCAGGTGCGCCGCACACCGATTTCGAAGATTTCGTTTCACATGCGCCCGACGACCCTTGGTGGGATCGCTTCGGTTACGTGGACAAGCGCCACCGCTTCAACACGCCAGCGCTGCAAGTCTGCTCCTGGTACGACTCAGTAGTCCATGAAACATTTCTGCTAGCCAAGCTGATGCGCGAGAACGGTGAGAGCGAGCTGGCGCGCGATAACCAGTTTGTAGTGATAGAGCATACTACGCATTGCGCCTTCGATTCCGCCACGGAGCGCACCGTGGTGGGGAAGGGCGAGCTGGGAGACGCGCAGTTTAATTATTACAAGCTCTACCTCCGCTGGTATGACCGATGGCTAAAGGGGATCGAAAACGGGATGGCGTCGGTGCCCAAGGTACAGATCTACGTAATGGGCGCCAACAAGTGGCGCTCCGAAAATGATATCGCCACTCCTACGTCGCGCACCCATAGAGCAGGTGGTGGAGACCGGAAAACAGGAAGCCGGATTCGCCGACACTTCGGGCGCGCCGACAGTCGCCGATGTTCAGCGCGAGCTGGAAGCTCGCGGGGTCACGCCCAAAGCCATGGAAACCATCCTCGAAGACCTTGCCGCGAAGGGCGAAGTGACATTCCTCTGTCTTGACTTTTTCGTTGTATATAAGCCCCCAGCACTACCTCCGAAACAGCGCCTGGTTAGAATCGGGATCAAAAGAAGACGATTTAGAGGCGATCGTGGTCCTCAGGTTCCACGTCGGGGATTTCTTCCAATGCTCGCTCGAACTCTTCCCTATTGAAGAGCTT
>QHXW01000294.1:11186-12313 GCA_003223115.1 Acidobacteriota bacterium | reverse complement strand
GAACACGATTCCGGCATCGGATACGTCGGGATACATCGTCTCGAACCAGTCATAGGTGACTTGGCCTGCGCCCGCTCCCATATCTGCAAGAATCACCGGTGGACCGTCGGCAAGCTGGTCCACGAAAGAATCCAGTCCTGCAGGCGTATGAATGTTAACCTTCGGCACGCTGCCGCCGAAGAAATGGGTGAGCGATCCGCGTGCCTTGTTTTCTGTGTCGAGATCCAGCAGTTTCACGGGGATGTCATTCGCGGCGAACCACTCTGCCATACCCGCCATCACGCTGGTTTTTCCAACTCCGCCCTTGCCGCCCATCGACAGGATCACGCGCCTTTCGGCAGTAATCGCTGCCACATCCACTTCCCCGTTGTTGGTTGCTCGTTTTGCGTTGCCCATCTCCAGCTCCCGTGGTTTCCTTCCAAACCACTCCCAGTCAAACATCTCCATACGCTAGCGCCAGATCGTCCATTGCTGGCCGCAACTCGTCTAAACTCATTACCTGATCGAAAGCGCTTCGCAGAGCGTTCCACTCCTCCCCGCTGAACTCGATCAGCACACCCTTGCCATATTCCCGAAAGAAAAATGTATTTGGCGTTAGCCCCTTTAGCCCCGAAACCCCTGGCGACTGATCCGTGTACGCGTAGAAGTACTGGCCATTCCACGTCTTTCCCCGCACCAGCGTCGTCACCATACTGTGAAACTCACGGAGCTCCGGAAAAGGCCCCAACGGATATAGAAGCCGACGCGATCTTAGGCTGAGCAACATGTGCAGTTCCCCGTCGTCGTTGATAGAACTTGAAACTCTGAGATCGTCCACCTCGACTGGAGGCACAAGGGGAGGAAATACTCCGAGAGGCTCCCAGGGCTTGCGCTTCAGGCGAATGGGCTTGTGTTCTACCAGCCAGTGCCCTCGAGCTGCCATGCGATAGAGGGCAGGAAGGAATGGCCGGAGCACCCGATTGAGACTGTCCACGCTTTCCAGCCGCTCGTCGCGCAGTGCCACATAGATGTTTCGTCCGACGAATGGGTGTCGTGCGGCACCCGGCGCATTCCTAAGATCCTGAATCATGCGTCGCACCACGGCCGGCACGAGTTCGGCGGCTTCCGGTCCGGCCGTCAGAATCTGA
>QHXW01000294.1:0-11173 GCA_003223115.1 Acidobacteriota bacterium | reverse complement strand
TAGCGAGGAGAGCCTCGAGTAACTGTGCGAAGGACTCACGGGTGGGCAACTCGGGATCATTCGAGGGCGTATCGCATCCGCTTTGGACGTAGTGCCCGAGTACGATCCATTCGGCCCGCGTGAGCTGCTGATTGTCCTCCCACTTCTTGCGGATTCCGAACAGGGCGGCCGTCGGATTTGCGAGGAGGGCGGTGGTTTCCAGACGGTCGTCCAGGCGGCTCTCGATGGCGGTCTCAAGCAGTACCTTTGCCACATCGGATATCGAGACGTTTGAACCCTGGGTGTCGGAGAACTGCTTCCGTGCCCGCTCAAGGAAGGCGCGGACCTCTTCGGAGACTCGAATGGATAATGTCTGCTGCTGTGATTTGCGGTCTTTGAACACGATTTAGCCTGATTGTGGCACAGGTTCCATAACATTGCAAGAACGTATTGACACAGTATCGATTCAATCATATTTTAGAGAGCACCGGACGATCCCTGGCGGGAACGCCTCTGGCGGCAGAAACCTCTGTTCGACCGGTTCTTTGTTTCCAACGACTTGCACCGAGGTTTCTGGTGAGCTTTATGAATGGCCTCAGCGATTTTGATCTGCTGTCGCTCGCCGAGGTTGCCGAACTCCTGCACTGCTCCAAGGCTCATGTCTGCAACGCGGTCGCTGGGCGTGTGCCAGGATGTCCTCCCATACCCGCCGTTTCTCTCGGCCGCCGCAAACTGGTGCGGCGCGCAACCCTGATTTCATGGATTGAACAGAACGAGCAAGCCGCGACTCCTGCTATCATTCCTGCATCGCCAGTACGGGGTGTCGTGAAACGCGCATAGGAGAGAATCGAATGCGTAAACGGCACCAAACGGGAGGTATCAAAAAGCAACGCGGTCGCTGGATCGGCATGTGGTGGGTCGATGGCGGTCGCAAGAGCAGGGTCCTCGGCCTTATCAAAAAGATGTCGAAGTCAGAGGCCCGGGAAGCGGTGAATCGCATTGTCGCCGAGGAGAACGCCAAACGTCACGCAGGCAGAAGCTGGCGGCTTGGCGAATTCGTGAACGAAATCTATGTTCCGTACTATGTCCACGCGCGAAAACAACGTGAACCGAACCAGCAACCATCTTGTAGCCAGCTTCAAGGATCGTGAGCTGTCGAGCATTCGCCGCGACGAGCTTCAGGACCTCCTGGACGAGAGGGCAAAGCGCGGCCTATCCTTCTCCGTCGTCGATCACTTGAGATGGGACCTTCGCCAGATTTTTGAAATGGCAATCGGCGAAGGCTACGTTCAACTCAATCCCGCGCTGTTGTTGTTTACACCGAAGGAACCTCGACGGCGGGAGCGACGGGTTATGAATCTTGGGGAGGTAAAACAATGTCTTGAGGTTTTGGATCTTCGCGAAAGATTGATCGTGAAGCTCGCGATTATCGCGGGTATGAGGCCCGGTGAGATTTTTGGCCTAACCTGGGGGAGGCTTTCCGACACACACGCCGAGATCGTTCAGCGGGTCTATCGCGGTGACATCGACACGCCGAAAACCTACCAGTCAGTGCGGAAAGCTGCGCTTTCCTGTAGCCTGGCTGCCGAGGTCGAAGCGTGGCGGCAGTTCGCGGTCGATACGAAGTCCGAAGCGTGGGTTTTTCCTTCGGAACGGATGACGCCGCTGTCGAAGGACAACTGTTGGAGGCGGCACATTCAGCCGCGCCTCGCAACGGTAGGACTCGGATGGGCTAATTTTCTGGTGATGCGACGGACGCACTCAAGCATCATGAAGCAACTTGGAGTCGATCCAAAGCTGGTGGCCGATCAGCTCGGCCATAGCCTCGACGTAAACCAGAACGTCTATACGAGAGTTTCAGTGGAGCAGCGGAAAGGCGCTGTCGAGCAGTTCGAGGCGGCGCTGGTGATGTAAACGGAGCACAAACGGAGCACAGAGTGAAATGGGTTTGTGTATGTTGTTGATTTTCTTGGAGCGGGAGACGGGACTCGAACCCGTGACGTCCAGCTTGGGAAGCTGGCATTCTACCACTGAATTACTCCCGCATTCAACGCTTTACAAGCACCACTGGCTCCATTAAGCATACCCCCAATTCCCGCGCTACGCCAAGGCCGCTTCCAACGTGTTCACGGCAGCCCTCTTTTCTTCGCAATCTGATTGCGTGTACACGTCAATGGATACGCCAATACCATGGCCCCGCTGATCGGCCCCCACTTTGGGATCGACATTATACTTCTTCATCAGCGATGAATTTGTCCGTCTCATCACCTGGAAATTGGCCCACTCCAACCCGACGGGCTCCAGCTTCGGCAGAAAACACCGACGCCATAAGTTGTCCTTCCCGACGGGCGTGGTCAGCCTTTCGCTAGGAAACACCCAAGCTGTAGGCTTTGAACAAACGGCTTTTCTGCGCCATTCTCCGATAGCTTCGAGTAACCCGTCAGAGAATGCAGCCTCCCGTTCGGAGCGTTGCGTTTTCGTCGTATCAAGCCTTCCCCGGTACAGCCGCCGGGTTATTTCAGCAGATGTACCGGTTAGCGATCCCCATGTTAACGCCAGAATTTCACCCGGACGCATTCCGGCAATCTGGGCAATCAACCGTTGCCTGGTATCGAGCACTTCGTGCAGTTTCTTCACCTCCTCTTTACGCATCACGTTGCGACTGGGGCGTCTTGCCTCTCGCGGAATATACAGGATCTCCGCTGGATTCCGATCCAGGTAACCTTCCTCGACGACCATGCGAAAAATCTGCCGCAAGGTCCGCGGAGATGAGTGACCACACTATACGAATATTCAGCCGCTTTTTGGTCAGGAGTTGTTGAAATTCATCGCGGTTGAAGCTATCCACGGTTCGCGAGGCATACACCGAGCTAAGATGGAATTTCAATCGTCCCTCGTTGTCACCTGCCGTCGATATCTTCCACTTTCCTCGATGGAGCGGCAAATACGTATACTCCACGAACTCAGCAAACGTAGGCGTGGGCTTGCCAATGGTTCGACGGGCGTTTAAAGCTACCAGTATTTCCGCGAGCTTCGCCTCCGCCTCGGATTTGGTTGTCCTGGAAACCGGCCACCTTGCCTTTCGTCTGTGACCGTCTTCCCACCACTGCGCTATCCACTGCCTTCCTACTTTCCTTAGACTTCCTCTTTGAAACAAAGTCGGCTTGGGAGCACTTGGTGCGTTCCGCAATTGCTGAATCAGGCTTCCGACGATTCGGGGAACTTTCCATGAATGTGAGCGGGCACGGGGATCTGAGTGTGCTGATTGGAATGGATGCAAAGGATGTCATGTATTGCAAACTATTGTGTCGATACAAACCGGCCGAAGGACGGAGTCATGGTCATACTCTCATCAGAAGATTGGCAGTGTCTGAAGGATCTTTTCGCCCGAGCTCTGGCGCTGCCAGAGTTACAGCCTGTGCTCGAAGAACTTTCCTTCGTGTACGGCGAAGTATAGAAGGCTGAGAAAAAATGAGCATCACTCGAAAGACCGGCACCGAAACAGAAAAGCTCTCCGCCGATTCGTCGGTGGTGACCATGATTCTTAAGCGCGTGAATCTGTCTATGGGCGGCAAGGGCGGCGTAGGGAAGACCAGCGTCATGATTGCCCTGGCCGAATGGTTCGAGGCGAATCAGATTCCGGTGACATTGCTGGATCTGGACACGGAGAACAAGGCGCGCGGCTCGCTTACGCATTTTTACATGGGAGCTGGCTCCGGCCGTGTCACCTACGAGTGGTTTGAAAAGATGTACCCCGACGTGTCCGAAGCCGGGATCGCGTTTACCGCGATCGGCGTGGTGACGCCGGATCCGGCCAGCGTCGAAAGCGTGCTGGCGTGGGCGGCTCAGCTGCAGAACAAAGTGAGGAACCTGATCGTTGAAAATGCAACCAGCACCACTCCGACTTCCGGTACTGGCGGGAAAGCGAACAGGCGAGGCAGTTCCGCGACGCACTCAACTCCTTGGTCATCGAGATGGACTACCGGCTCCCAGACCTCGAAAACGATGCGCGCAACCATGGGGTGACCCTTGGACAGGTGGCTGACCGGAGGACTAAAATCTCGGAGTTACGGAAAGCCTCACTGGTCATGCGTGCGCAAAGCTACCGGCGTCGGCTTTTGCCGAATTTGAGAAGGCCAAGGAAGTACTGTTGCCATGAGCCCGGCAGTGGAATCTGGCGATGCACACCGACTGACGCGAGAGCTCATCGATCGCACTGGCAATTTTCTGCCGGAACCGATCCGGGCCGATTACTTTCGTGAGATGTCACACTTACTGGTGCTTCCGGAAAACGATGAAATGCTGAAAATTCTTCGGGCTATTCAGTTCCTCTCGCTGATCATCTCCGTGGTGCCTAGCCAGATATAATAACTGACGAGCGCGAAAAACTAAGCCAACTCCTGGCAGCTACTCTTGAGACGATTCAGGCAATTCGTACGACGGGCATAGCGTATCAAAAGCAACTGGAACAGCTATTGATAGAACTTCCCGCTGCGATAGCAAACGGAATCAGGCCGGAAACCATTGCCGAGAAGGTCAATGAAAGCTTGCGGCAGCAGTTTCTGAGCTCGGGTATTCCGGAGACCGCCTAAGCCCCTCGGTGTGGTTTCGAAGCAGATGAACCAGGCCGCGAGCGATTTTCACCGTACCGACAGGCAGCTCACCAGTGCGGCCGAAGAGGCGCGTCGGGCCATCGAGAGCATTCGGTCGACGATTTCGGGTGCCTGCCGAGACGGCCAGACGAGCCTCGGTGGATTTGACGCAGACTTTCCTGCGCGAATACCGGTGGTCCGTGTTTTCAGTTTGCGGCGCGGCACTCATACTAGGTTTCGGGTTGGGAGTCCTCAGCCATTTGTGGATTGACACACCCGCAGCGGCGGTGGGAAAGCGCGAGCGAGCCCGGAAGGGCATCGTCGGGGATATGGAAGCGGGCCATCAGCCGACGTGCTCGGCGGCGGAGCCGGGAGGCATCCGCACCGCGGGGGAAAGCTTTTGAGCGCCTGCTCATGCAGCTGACCGAGCATGAGTTGAAGGAAACCTTACCGAACCCGGATATCGCAAGAACTTGGAAGTCAGGGATGTCGGGGCGATTTTCATTCTGCTGGTAATAATACCAGCAGATACAAAAAAACAAAAACCAAAAAATGAAAACAAGGGTGTTGACAAATGTTTTTAACGGAAACAGGCTTCAGCTGCGGCGCGATCAGCTATCCGCGGTGATTCCACTGGGAGCGCGACCGCCGAGCCATTCGGTCCCTGACAGGCTTCCCATCCCCAAAACGGTTATTCCGCCCGGTACCTTGAACAGCGTGACTACTATGCGAAAGGAGAGCGTGTTGTGGGGTCGTTGGCAAGGCCGCGGCGCGGAACTGCTCGGCCTTTCCGGAGACGTCAAGACGGAACAGTTCGAGGCCCTACGCCAGGGGTGCGGCCCGAACACTGGCGAATTTCTGCGTCAGCGCCAAAGCGTCGATCGCATGGCGACCGACGGCACGACGCAAAGCCGGGGGAATCTCTACGACTTCACCATCTCTGCGCCCAAGTCCGTTTCGATCATGGCTAGTCTTGGGAAAGACGATCGCTTGATAGAAGCACACTGGAACGCCGTGGACGAGACCGTGAAGGAGTTGGAAGCCTGCGCCCAGACTCGCGTGCGTCAGGACGGAGCCAACGAAGACCGTGACACAGGCAACCTGGTACTGGCTGTGTATCAGCACGACACGAGCCGTGAACTCGATCCCCAGCTACATACCCACGCCGTCGCTGCCAATCTGACCTATGACGGCACGGAGGATCGCTGGAAAGCGCTGCAAGCTTCGGAAATCTACGAACGCCGGGCTTACCTCACGGAGGTTTACCGGAATGCGCTCGCGAGGTGCGCTCTTTCGGATATGAGATTGAGGATCGTTATTACGCCCGAGGCCGGGACTTGGGATTCGAGATCCAGGGCATTTCTGGGAAGCTGCTGCAAGACTTCAGCCAGCGGAGCGCCCAGCGCAATCGGGCGATTGCGGAGTTCGTGCGACAGAACGGCCGCCAGCCATCCGATAACGAAGTGGCCATCCTGGTGCGGGAGTCGCGGGTCGACAAGCAGGTCGAAATCTCAACCGACGAGGTGCGAAGGCGGCAGAGAGCGCGGTTGACGGGCGAGGACGAAAGGACGCTTGCTCAACTTCGAAAAGCGGCGTTGGCGTGCTCGGAAACGCGTGCAAAAGAACTTCCGACAGTCGCCGCGTCTCTCGCATATGCCCAGCAGCACCTCTTTGAGCGCGTTTCGGTTGCTCGTGTTGACGAGTTACTCGCCGAGACCCTGCGTCACGGCCGTGGTCACATTGGCCTCGGAGAACTGAAAGGCCATCTCGTGATTCAGGAGTCGGCTGGCACCGTTCTCCGGGCCGGCCACGAAGTGGCCACGCGCGCAAGCCTGGATCGGGAACAGGAAATGGTTGAGCGAATCAACCGAGGGCTTGGGCATTTTGAACCGCTGGGTGGGCATGGCGATTTCATTGCTTCCGACCGGCTTCGGCCTGAGCAAAAGCAGGTGGTCCAATTCCTGCTCGATTCGCGCGATTTCGCGGTTGACCTGCGCGGCGCCGCGGGTACGGGGAAGACGGCGACGCTCCAGGAACTCCATCGTAGCCTGAGGGAAGCCGGCCGGAGAGCAATCGCGGTCGCTCCGACCATGAGTGCCGTGGAGGAACTACACAAGGTAGGATTCTCGACCGCCATGAGCCTGGAGACCACAGCTCAAAGAAGTGACGCTCGCAATTTCCACGAGGGCCAGATCCTGGAATTCCATCGTCCGGTGAAGGGTGCCGACAAGAATGAAGCGCTCGAAGTTGTCGGTGTCCGAGGCAACAAGATCGTCGCACGCAATGGTCATGGCGAAGAGCACGAGTTCACTTCCAAGCAAGCCAAGTGCTTCGACGTGTACGAGCGCCGCGAGATCGAGGTCTCTCCGAATGATCGGCTCTTGCTGACCGCGAACCGGCGAGAATCCGGATTCCGCGCGACAAATGGCGAACTGGTTACCGCCTCGCGCGTGGACAAAGAAGGGCGTATTCACCTTCAGGACGGCGGGTGCTACTAGAAGCCTACAGACATTTCGATCACGGCTATGCGGTCACCGCTCATCGCAGCCAGGGCAAGTCCGTGGACGCCGTCGTCATCTCGGGCGATGCCATGAAGAGGGAGTTGTTCTACGTGGCTGCCTCTCGTGGCCGGGAGAGTGTAACGGTGGTGACGACCGACCGGGAACTTCTGTGCGAGTCGGTAGCCCGTTCGGGAGCACGGCAATCCGCGTCCGAATTGGCACGCAAGGTGCAACGGCGGCCAGCTATCCAGCGAGGTGAACAACGAGGCCTTTCAGCGGCGTGCCGGCTAGCGCGCAATGCAGCGGTCCAACACGAGCCCGTTGAGCCAACGATAGTGCCGGCACACCGAGAGTTTCACGGAGTGGCACACGCGGGGCTGGTTCGCGAGTACCAGGAGGCGCGGAGGCTCGAACAAGGCCATGGGCATGATATCGGCAGGTGAACCCAAAGCCTGGATTACGAATCTGGATAGGCACACGCTCGGTCTCAAAGTGGTGCTGTTGAAAGAGGTGTTCGTTCTGCCCCGGAATCAATTTCTGTACGCCCAGGGTGGTGACGACGAGGTGCGGGCCGTATTCACAACCCACGATGTGGTCGCAAAGGGCTGCGGGCTAGCGTCCCTGTTGTCGGACTTGGCGGCACAGCAGGTCACGAGGCTGAAAGAGCCAGCGCGGGCTGAACGGTTTGCACACGCCACTGGCGCGCGCATAACGGAACTTTACGTCCGCAAAGCCGAGCAGACTGACGATTCAGGGTCGTAGGCGTTGACGCCGAGAAACTGGCATTAATGTGCCGCGATGCTGATGCAGTACGCTGGAGGAGGGCCTGGAATGTCTGTGAGAAGGTGCACGAGTTGATCGGCCGGATCCCTGAGGGGGACCTATAAAGTGTCAAGCACGACATCGATAAAAGGCGCCCTACAGCCGCGGTTGATGAGCCGAAGGCGATGGGTAATGAGAAGGGCAGTGGCGATGCGAAAACCAGCTTGAAGGAGGAACGGACTGCGCCCGGCGACCTTTGAGCCTCGTCTGGATATCCTGCCCGCGTCTCAGCGGCTGCTGTGGCCGGAGCTGGATGCTGTGCCGTCGGAATTTGTACTCTATGGTGGCACCGGCCTGGCGCTCCAGCTCGGCCACCGCACCTCCGAGGACTTTGATTTCTTTTCCTCGTCGGGTTTCGATCCCGACCGGCTGCGGTCGCGGTTGCCGTTCTTCCGGGATTTGGATCAGGCTGACCCTGATGTCTGGGTCCATCGCAAGCGGGATAACCTGGAAGCTTTTGTAAACCGTGGCGGTGGTGTGGTCAAAGTAGCGTTCTTTGGCGGGCTTGATACGCTTCAGCGGATCGAGGACCCGGGCCGCGCGGCAGGATCGCGCGTGCAGGTCGCCTCGCTGGTGGATCTGGCCGGCATGAAGATGCGAGTAATTCAAGTCCGGGGCAGTTGGAAGGATTACGTGGACATCCACACACTGGTCTCGCATGGGGTCGACGTGCCTACAGGTTTGGCTGCGGCCAAAGCGATCGACCGGAGCTTCGATCCGACCACGAGTATTCGTGCCTTACAATTCTATGGCGACGGGACACTGGATCGGGTTCCGGCCGCCATGCAGCGGGATCTGAGCGGGTGGGCACAAGCGGTAGATTTGGCTAAACTGCCGGTATTGCAACCCCGGCGAGGTTTAAGTCCAATGGAGCTGGAGCGATGACCCTCACAGCTCCCTATCCGATCGAATTGCTCCGCGTGGCGCGGAAAGTAGTTTGGTATGACAGCCCGGAACAAACGCTGGTCGATCTGCCAACATTCCTGACGCACTTGATGGTTTATGGCTCGCCGGCGGACGTGGCAGTGGTTGAGCGATACGTCCCCGCGGAAGAATTTCGGAAGGTGCTCGAGAAGGCGCCAGCTGGGGTGTATACGCAGGAGGCTTGGGAGAAGTGGCATGAGCGATTTGGCATGCCGGTACCTCCGCTGCCGCGGCGCCGGTTTCCGGATGGTTCGTTTGGTCCAGAAGCCGGGCGGTTTTTCGGGCGGTAAGCATCTTGGGCCGGTGTTCGGCACTCACGCGACCTGAAGGGGTGACAAGCGAGTCGGTTCGGGCACTGCGTGGAGCGGAGATCCGGAGGAGTCGTCGCGGGCACGAATCCGAAGTCAAGGGATAGACACCATCCCTAAGCCTTCGGCTTAGAGTTGCGCAGACCTGCGCGCGATACGTCCTGTCAAGTATCTGTCAAGTATTTATCAAGCTTAGGGAAAGTTAAGAAATAATATGGATGAATCGCTGCAGGGATCACGCGCGTTGGCGAGGTGAGATTGTGTAGTTCCATGCTGGATGAACTTTGTGGCGTCGGAGCTGTATCTCGCCTCACCCGGCCTTCGCCGGGGTTCACCAGCTTGGCGCCGCTTCCCAACTCCTCGACTGCTTTGGTAATCGTCGTGAGCCCCGTCAACGCCGCCAAGCGACTAATGCCGCCCCGCCCCAAATCCAACGCCTTAACTGCGGCGAACAGCCTCGCCTGAAACTCATTCAAGGTGCGAAACACCTTCAGCCTTCAGCTTCAGCCATCGTCTTTCAGTCCCCGAATCGAGACCGCCCTTGCGTGGACCTGATCATCCACCCTAAAATACGCTCGCCTCAAACAATTGTCCAGCTTATTGTTTGACTCCGACTTACGTCAAGTGATTGTATAGTGTGTCTTGGTACAGTGAAAGCAGGTTTGGGAACCCGATCATGGACGCCAAATTCAGTGACATCCTGGACGCCTTGCCTGACAAAGCGCCACGCTCGCGACTGGAGCTGTACCGAGAACTTATCGAGGAACTCCGCCGCCGCGGACGGACCTACCGGGAAATCGCCCACATACTTGGTGAAAAATGCCAGGTTCAAGTAACCGCCGGTGGCGTGCATAATATTGTGCGAACGCGATTCCGGGCATCCTTTCCAGGCCTACCAGTCGCACGGCATTCAGTACTACCGCATCGTTGAATCCTTCCGCAACAACGGCAAGCCTGCCATTCGCGTGCTCGCCCATCTCGGCCGCGTCGACGACATCCTGGAACGTCATCAGCAACCACAGAAGGAAGTCCCGGTGAGGATCTCTTCGGTTTCTGCCGGCGCCGTGACCGCGATTCACCATCTCGCTCAGGAGTTCGATCTTGCCGGTCGCATCAACCGAGCGATTTCCCCCGATAGCGACGTGCAAGTCCGCGACGCTTTAACCGTGGGCGAATCCCTGGTGTCGGCCATGATCGCGCGCGCCTGCGCCCCGCGCAGCAAGCGCGCCTTTGCCGATTGGGCCAAGACCACTCATCTGCCCGATCTGATGCACTTCACTGCCTCCGATCTGACCAGCCAACATTTCTGGGATCAGATGAACGCTGTGCCGGTGGAGAAGTTGGCCGTCATCGAACAGGAACTCGTGCGCGAGGTGGTCCGCGTCGAACAATTGCAACTTCGAGCGCTGGCGTACGATACCACGAATTTTTATACCCACATTGCCAGCACCAACCTGCGCACGCAATTGCCCCAGCGCGGAAAAAAAAGCAAGGCCGGCACGATCTGGGCCAGATGGGTTTGGCGCTGGTAGTCGATCAGGTGACGCAGTTGCCGTTGGCCCATGTTCTGTATTAGGGGCGCGCTCGGATATGAAGACCTTTCGCGGCCTTTCTCAAACCTGTTCGTAAACGCCTGCGGGAGTTGACCGGCCAACCCGAGCAACTGACCATGGTCTTCGATGCCGGGGCCTCGTCGCGACAGAATCTGGAAGGACTGGAGCGATACGTGACGGCAGTTCGTCCCTCCCATCACCTGGCTTTGCTTGCCGAAGCGGCTGACCATCTTGCCGAGGTGCAGTTGTCCAACGGCGTCACCGTTCGCGCCTGGCGAACCCAACGGACGATTGCCGGAAAACAGCGGGACGTGGTGGTGGTTTTCAGCCCATAACTGTATGAGGGACAACTGCGGGGACTGCGACAGACCTTATCATATCACGGAGTTGGCGCGAGTTGGGAGAAATGCAACTCCATCCGCCCGTGAGCGTGGAGGCGGCCAAGCGCAAAGTAGACAAGATCCGTCGCCACCAATACCTGCGTTCGTTGCTGT
>QHXW01000293.1:7336-69655 GCA_003223115.1 Acidobacteriota bacterium | reverse complement strand
CAGGCGCTGTCCGGCATCAGCGGGGAGGAGCATGCGAACCCAACGGGTATCGCCATTCCCGCAAAAAGCGCCGATGATTTCGAAAAACGAGTGGAGCAGCTTCATCAGGAGACGAAAGTTGCTCGACGAAGGAGACAGAAAGATGCAGGCTCGAACAAAGGCTATGGGAACGGGGGCGCCATCGGGAAAAGCGGCAAGATGAGTTGATCTGCCGCCTTCAGCCCGTCTTTCATGCGGTATTCGCCTGTAATTCCTTCGTGCGGTCACGGCAGGCACTGCCGTTCCCACCAGATTTGAAGCTCCACTACTCAAATAAGCCGCATTCTCCAGGCGTTCATCTCCCTTGAAACGGCGCGTAACGATGTATTCGCCTCCTAAGATGCCTGCTGAAATTCCGAGCTTGATCGAGAGACTCTTGCCGTCAAATCGGGCCTCCAGATCCACGCAACAAAGGATTGCCCTCGGGCTTTCCCCAGCTCGGGTGAGTCCAAAGCACTGGCCGCGACTAAGCTAAGACTGGAGCGCTGATCCACCACAAGATTCGGCCTTTGGACACGTGCCGAACATGTGGAGACGTAGTTACGGCTCCCACCGTTGAAGGCCAAGCTTTTGCGCCCTTTTGGCCAGAAGCCCGATATCGCGAGCATTTCCTGAACAGCCAGGTTGTCGCCCGGTCACTGCGCCCAGAGAGCTCCCTAGCAAACCCACTGAATGCAACTTGCCTTTGTAACCCAGCTTAGAGAGAAACCACTGAAAACGATCCTTTCTCAGCGCGGCAGGTCGGTTGCGTACGGTTATAGACGGCGTCAAACGCTGTCGTCGGCGCGGATGAGTTTTTCCGGAAGCCTGGTTGGGAACTACGCGGGACATTGTGGAAAACTCGCCGAACGGTCTGGCGACCGCGAGCTTGATTCCAGGAGTTTCGTAAAATCAGTAAAAGTCAAGCACTGCTTTTTACCGTAAAAATTAGAAGCCGCCACTTACGCCAACTTATAAATACCGCGCTTCTTCTAACCAAAGGAAACATAGCTCCAGGGGTAAGTTGAAAGTTAAAATAGTACAATTCCGGAGACTACCTGGATATTTCCGGAGTAAGGCACCTCACGTGAACCGGTTCTGGACCCATCTTCCTTTGCGCGTCAAGGCAGCCGCCCTGCTATTGATCTCGGTCCCGGTATTACTGATGGCGAGCGCGGCGCTGTATCGCGCAAACCTCGAAGAGCGGCAGGCGCGCAGCGCGATCCAGCGCGTCTGGGATGTCCGCAGTCTGGTCCAGGACAGCCTGGTATTGATATCTAACGCAGAGGCGTCGGTCCGGGAGTACGTCTTGCGCCGTGACGGAGCCTTGCTCGAACCGTACCTTCGCTCGCAGGAGCTTCTGCCTCAGCTGGTCTCGCATCTCAATTCATTGATTGAAGGCAACCCGGTCGAATTGAAGCGCTGGCGTGAAATCGAGTCCATGATGTCTCAGGACTTGGAAACGCTTGGAGCTTTAACGCGTTCGCGCGCGAATGATCCCGGCGCCGATACCCGCCGTTTGCTGGATGCGGCCGCGGCGATCTCGCATAACTTGCGAGCAAAAGTCGTAACCATCCAGATGGACCAGGAACGCGTGCTCCGATCGAACTCGCTGCGCGCCGAAAATGCGCGTTTCCGGCTGTTCGCAATTTTAGTGGAAAGCGCCGCCATCGCTCTGTTCTTCGGCGCTTTTGCGGTACTGATGCTGGCGGGAGCCATTACCGGTCAAATCCGCGCGTTGGATCACAATGTGCGGTCGTTTTGCCAAGGCTTGCCTGAGCGGCCGGTCGCGGTGGACAACCGTGAGACCCGTGATCTGCGCGACGGGCTGCAGCGAGCGGCAAGTCTGCTTGCGGAGCACGAGCAGCAACTTCGTGAAAGTGAGCTCCGGTTCCGCCGTCTGTTCAAAGAAGCGCCGATCGCCTATCACGAAATCGATCAATCGGGCATCATCCGGCATGTCAATCACGCAGAATGTGCGCTGCTCGGCCTCGAACGAAACGACCTGATCGGAAAGTATGTGTGGGATACGGTGGCGCCTGAAAATCGTGATAAAGTGCGCCGCTTTGTGCTCAACCGGCTGTCGGAACTGCAGCCAGCCACGCCCTACGAATGTGAATACGAGTGCAGCGATCACACGATGATCATGGTGGAAGTGCATGAAAACCTGATCAAGAATGAACAGGGCCAGGTCTCGGGTATCCGTTCCGCAATGCTGGATGTTAGCGCGCGCAAGATGGTCGATATGGCGCGCCGCAAAGTGGAACAGTACGCGCGCGAATTACGCACGAAGAATGAACAGCTGATGCTGGCGCTCAATGCCGCACGGGAGGCCTGCGCGACAAAGGGCCGTTTTCTGGCAGCGATGTCACACGAATTACGCACGCCACTTAACGGCATTATCGGTCTTACAGAACTTATGTACGACGGCGTCGTAGGTCCGGTATCCGAAGAGCATACGGAGTATCTCGGAGATATCCTCGCCAGCTCCCGGCACTTACTTCAACTGGTGAATGATGTTCTGGATATCGCCAAAGTCGAAGCGGGAAAGATGGAATTTCGGCCGGAAACAGTTGACATCGCGCCGGTACTTCATGAAGTTCGTGATGTGCTGCGCATTCTCGCGGATAAAAAGAAAATTTCCATTCACGTGGAGGTTGGCCAGGGAGTTACCGAGGTGATTACCGACGGCGCACGGCTGAAGCAGGTGGTCTATAACTACTTGTCGAATGCGATCAAGTTTACACCGGAAGGCGGCAGCATTCAGATGCGTGCTCTGGCTGATAGCGCCGAGTCGTTTCGCATCGAAGTCCAGGACACGGGTCCGGGAATACGAGACGCCGATGTTCCCAGACTGTTCGCCGACTTTCAACAATTGGAGCGCGCCAGGCCGGCACAAGGCTCAGGCCTTGGCCTGGCATTGACCAAACGCATCGCCGAAGGTCAGGGAGGATCCGTCGGGGTGAACAGCCACTTCGGGTCGGGCAGTACCTTTTACGCTATTCTGCCGACCGGCCCGGCCGCAAGTTCAGAAAGCGGGGCCAGGTTCGGCCTTGAGGCGGACAGCGGCTCCGTCGCGGCCGCTTTGTCCCGTGTCCCGGAACTTGTGATTCCCGCCGGGCCCAACCGCTCGGATTAGTATTTTGCGCCAGTTATGCGAAAGAGATCTCTATTCATGCCAAAACGACACGATTTTACCCCGGAGTTAGGGTACGAAACGACTGCGAAATCACGCAGCCTTGCCAATCCGAACAATCACATTCATAGGAGCCGGCTACATGGCCAATGATTCCATTCTGATCGTGGATGACACCCCGGTGAACCTGAAGCTGGTGCGGGTGCTCCTCTCGCGGCAGGGCTTCGACGTGCGCACCGCCAGCACTGCTGAAGAGGCTCTCGAAATTTTCCCGAGTTTCCGCCCGCGATTGGTGTTGGCCGACATTCAGTTACCTGGGATAGACGGCCTGGAGCTGACGCGCCGGTTAAAATCCGACCCTGCGACCCGCGACACCGTGGTGCTGGCGCTCACCGCCTTTGCTATGAAGGGCGACGAAGAGAAAGCCTTCGAAGCCGGCTGCGACGGATATATCACTAAGCCTATCGACACACGTACATTTCCTACCCTGATCCGTCAGTATTTGAACCGCGGCGGAGAAAATCCGGGCACCCCGTCGCAGGCTGCCGCAGGCGGCGTCGTCGAGGATGAGACCCTGGCCGAGCTTCGACGGACTTTTCTGGCCGAGGGGATGCAACAGGCCGGCCACTTGATGAATGCGTTAGGTACGGGGCAAGATTGCGCCGAAGCCCAACAGATTTCGCATCGCTGGGTGGGCACGGCGGGCTCCATCGGTTTTCCGGAGATCAGCGTGCGTGCCAGGGAGATGGAAACCGTGCTCGCCGAAAACGGACCCGGCTCGACGGCTCGAGGGCGAGAAATTCTGGTCCGGCTGGCGCGGCTGTTCGCGGAGAATCTGGAAGAGCAATATCGCACCAGCGAGCAAGCTGCCCACCAGCGGGCTGCTCAGAACGGCAAACCCGCGCCGGCACCGGCTGTGCTGGCTACGCTCACCGGCAAACGATTTGCACTGACCGGTTTCGACCGGGATGAATGTGAGCGGCTTGCCCGAACCCTCGAGCGGTATCAAGCCTTTTTTCGCGACCTGGGCGCGGAGCTTCCCACCGAAGAGGCGCTCCGTCCATTCGACATGGTGATCCTGAATGTACCCGCCTCTCTCAAGAACATTCCGGAGTGGAGTCAACCGATTCTGCTGGTCGGCACCAGGGACATTCTGCTTCGGTTTCAACAACCGGCTCAGAGTGGTGCTCAGGATTTTATGTTCTCGCCCTGGTCGGATGAAGAAGTCGCGCTGCGCGCATGTTTCGCACTGGCTCGCACGGCCGAACATGGATTTTCGCCCCAGGTTCACCCGAGGGTGAAACCGCGCGTCCTGATTGCCGACGATGACTCCACGATCCGCGCCCTGGTCGAAGCCACGGTTCAAAATTCCGGTCTCGAATGCCGTGTCGTCGGGAATGGAACCGAGGCCCTCGAAACCGTGCGCGAGTGGCATCCGGACGCCGCCGTGCTGGATGTAAACATGCCCAGCCTCAACGGGTTTGAAGTACTTTCCTCAATGCGCCAGGACCCGCTGACCCGGGATATCCGCGTAATCCTGCTCACCGCGCGGCAGCAGGAGACTGATGTGATTCGCGGCTTCGGATTGGGCGCCGATGATTATGTCATCAAACCTTTCAGTCCCATGGAATTGATTGCCCGGCTAAAACGGCTGATCGGGACCACGCCGTGATCCGTTGGCCAGGGATCCTCATTGTACTGGGAGTCCTCTCCGGAAGCGCGGCACTGGGACAGGATGAAGAGCAGTCCGCTCGCGGTCTGATCACCCGCGGGCAATTCGCCGAAGCGCGCGCCATCTACCAGCGGCTTTTCTCCGACGATCCGCAGAATCTGGAATATCAAATCTGGATCGCGCGCCTTTCCGCCTGGTTGCACGAGTATGCGCCGGCACTCGAAACCTACGATCGTGTGTTGCAACGCGAACCGCGAAACACCGAAGCCATGGTGGGCAAAGCTTACGTTTACATGTGGCAGCAGCGCTTCGCCGAAGCCGGTGAGGTTCTCGCGCTGGCGGGTCAATGGTCGCCTGATAACACCGAAGTCTTGATGGCCCAGGCACGGCTGCTGCGGAATCAGAACCGGAATCGCGCCGCGCGTGAACGGCTGTCGCGGGCACTCGATGTTGATCCGCAGAATCAGGAGGCCCGGGAACTGAACGCGGAACTGGGGCGTTCACGTCCCTTCGAGCTGCGCCTGGGATATGTGCACGACAGCTTTTCTTTTGCCACTCCAGGCGATGCCGGAGAGCTGAACGTATCGTATCTGGGAGAGCAGGGGCGTGTTGGGTTGCAGTACGAAGAATGGAGCCGGTTCAACGAGCGGGATCGCCGTGCCGGATTCAATTTCTCTCGCCGATATGGTGGGAAATGGTGGCTGCGCGGCGGCGCCATGTGGGGACCGGGAGCCACAGTAATGGCTCGCGGCGAGTATACGGGCGGCATTTCACGCACCCTGCCGCATCGCTTCGTGCTCGATGGCGACTACCGCTATCTCAGTTTCAAGGCTGCGAACGCGCACATCGCCGAGCCGTCGCTCTCTTACTATTTCGCCAAGCCGCGCTGGATTCAGGTCACCTCCTATAGCGCCTGGACAAGCGTGGGCACAAGCGGGCATTTCACGAATTCCTGGCTATTCCGTTATTACCAGCAGGTCACGCGGCCTCTTCGCCTACACGCCGGATACGCGCGTGGCAACGAAAGTTTCGAGGCGTTGTCAATCGACAAACTGTCCGTTTTCGAGGCCAATACCTATCTCGCCGGCGCGGATGTTGACTTCTCCCGGACTTCTACCGCGGGACTTTTCTGCGTTCACCAGAGACGGTCCAACGGTTTTCGAGAGACCAGCGTCGGGTTCAGCCTGACTCTACGCAAGTGATATCCGAACGAACAGCGCACGTTGTCGTCTTCGCCAAGACACTGGCGGCCTGTGCGGCATATGCTGCCGCTATCTTCCTGGCGGACTCCGTTTATTTTGCGAAGCGATTTCGGGCGCGGGAGCTGTCAATTGGCGTGTCGGTGGCATTCGTTCAGTGTGCTGTCATCTTCTGCATGCTGACCTTTTCGTTTCTGAAGAAATGGATCGATCAGGTTCGGGATCGAAATGCAGAGCGCCTGCGGCCCCGGATTCGCGAACTGCTGGCAAAGTACGCGGCTCAGAGCGTGAGCCCAGCGCATTTTATCGAACTGTCGCAAACCAATGCGAGCGCCGTAGAAGCGTGCCTGCTTGAATCGCTCCGGGCTGTCCGTGGCTCCGGCCGCCAGGCCATTTCCAGATTTGCCGGCGAGATCGGTCTTCACCTGAAATGGCAAAAGGAGTACGGCTCACGTCACATTTCGCGGCGCAAAAATGCCGTGGCCCGCCTGGCACTCCTCTCCCGCGATCTGAGCGGTGACACGCTGCGGCGAGCGCTGGCCGATCCGGACGAATCTGTCCGGCTGCACACGGCGCGCGCCGTGCTTCAAAACTGTCATCCAGGAGAAGCCGGCCAGATCTTTCGCCTGGCGGTAGAAGGATCCGACATCACCCGAATCATTCTAAGCGAAGAGCTCCGCCCGTACATTCTTGAGCTGGTGACAGAAGCCATACCGACGATGCTCGGGTCCCCTGACTCGAAGAAAGTCCTGTGCACGCTCGAAATACTGCACGCCTGGGGCAAGTTCCTGCCACTCACTGGAATCTACCCTCTGTTGCGGAACCACAGCGCGCCTGTGCGTGCTGCAGCCTTCCGGTTGCTGGCGCTTTTGCCGCGCCTCGATTCGCTGAATGCGGAAATTCTGCACGGCGTGAGCGATTCCAATCCCGCGGTCTGCTGCGCCGCTGCTGGTGCCGCGGCCTCAGTGGGTCTACAGGCTGCAGTGCCGGAACTTGCCCGCTGCTTGCACCAGAATGATCCGCGCACGGCTCTGTCCGCGGCCCAAGCTCTCGCCCGGCTGGGCGCGGAAGGTTGCCGGATGCTGGAGAAAGAAACGCTGAACGGATCCCCGCTTGCCTCGGCGGTCGCCCTCGAAGCGCTCGAGTCCGCGCGCACGTCTCGTCACGAAATGGTGGGCGCTTCGTGATCGAACCCGCGTCGAGCTTCTTTCAGTTTTTTTCCTTCTTCGAGCGGGCCATCATCGCCTACGTCGCGGCCATCAATGCTATCTACTTTTTCCTAATGGTTCTCGGGTTTTTTGCGCTACGGCGCTATCGGGACGGCCTCATCCCGGAGGACCGCGAAGCCCTGCTGCGATCGCCGCTTTTGCCGGAAATAACGATCGTCGTGCCCGCGCATAATGAGGAACTCAGTATTTGCGAGAGCGTCAAAGCGCTGCTCAATCTGAATTATCCAAAGCACGACGTGATTGTAGTGAATGACGGCTCGACGGACGATACTCTTCGCGTTCTGATCGACAACTTTCGCCTGTGCCGGTCCGCCGGCCACTGCGACGGGGCCCTCCCCAGCAAACCGGTTCGCGCCATTTACCGTCCTCGCGGCCCCATTCGCCTGACCGTAGTGGATAAAGAGAAAGGCGGCAAAGCCGACGCGTTAAATGCTGGGCTGGGATTCGCACGTTCTCCACTTGTGGCCGCCGTGGATTCAGATTCCCTCCTCGAACAAGACGCGCTGATGCACGTAGTGGAACCGTTCCTTCAAGATCCCGGAAAGGTATTGGCCTGCGGCGGCATCATTCGCGTGGTCAATGGCTGCAGCGTAGAACACGGCAAAGTGACGCGGATTTCGACGCCGAGGGCGGTGCTCCCACTGCTCCAAACCATCGAATATCTGCGCGCGTTTCTTGGCGGCAGGGTGGCCTTCAGTTTCCTCAATTCGCTGATGCTTATCTCGGGTGCGTTCGGCATCTTCAACCGCAAAGCGCTCATTGAGGCAGGTGGATTTCTCTCCACCACCGTGGGCGAGGACATGGAGCTCGTCGTACGGCTGCACAGACGCTGGCGCGAACGCAAAAAGAACTACCGCATCGTCTTCGTACCCGAACCGGTCTGCTGGACAGAGGTGCCGGAGAGCTGGAAAGTGCTTCACCGGCAGCGCAACCGCTGGCAACGCGGCACTGTAGAGAGTCTCGCGGCGCATAGACACATCATCTTGAAGGCCCGTTTCGGCGTGCTGGGGCTATTCGCGATGCCTTATTTCGTTCTGTTTGAAATGTTCGGACCGCTCGAGTATGCGTTCCTGTTCTTCGTCGTGTCCATTCTTTTTGGAATCCTCTTGTCGATGAGCGCGGTTGTGCTGGAGGAGTTCACCATGCGCCGATATCCATCGGTTGCGGATCTTCTGAGGTTGCTGGCAGCGGCGATCGTGGAGAATTTCGGATATCGTCAGTTCCTAACAGTCTGGCGAGTCCAGGGCGTCTGGGACGCTTTGCGCGGTAAACGCGGTTGGGGCGCCATGGAACGCCGCGGATTTCAACGGCGTGCCGCCGACCGAACCGCCAAGGACCGCCGCAGATTTCAACGGCGTGCCGCCGACCGAACCACCATGGAACGCGGCGGATTTCAACGCCGTGCCGCCGACCGAACCGCCAAGTAGCCGGCGTTCTCGGAACCCGCCTCCTCCTGGGTTGCTCCGGCCATCGTAGAATAGTCCGGGTAATCTTCTGCACTCAGGAGACCGAAATGGCTGAGAAAGTTCCACAAACGTTTGCAAACCACACGCGGCTCGATCCTCCGTTTCACTTTTTTATCGTGCCGGTAGCGGCCATCAATGTCGTGGTCGTTGCCTGGAAGCTGATTCAAAACTTCAGTTACGGACAGGCCTGGCTGCTGGTGCTTTCCATCGCCGGCGTTGTGGCCGTATTGAAGTTTCGCCTGTACGCGCTCAAGGTTCAAGACCGCGTCATCCGCCTGGAGGAGCGTTTGCGTCTGGGGCAACTGCTTCCGGACAAGTTGCGTGGGCGCATCCCAGAGCTCGATGGGGCGCAATTGATCGCGCTGAGATTCGCTTGTGATGAAGAAGTTCCGAGGCTCTGCGAAAAGGCTCTTGCCGGCAAAATGAGCCGAAAGGACATCAAGAAAGCCATCGTCACGTGGCGGCCGGACTACAACCGCGTTTGACCGGCCCCAGGCCGCGAAATCTCAGCCAACAAGTCTCGCCATCTCTGACGCTCCTCTGAGGGGCGGAACAACTGCGCGACCCGGCGAGAACATTGTTTGAGTTCGCGATAAAACCCCGCGTCGTTCTCCGTGCGTACCAATAGCGCAGATAATGCCTGAGTATCGCCGGCCGGAAAGTAGCCCGGGTAGTCTTTGCCCAACAGTCCGATTGAGCCCGGAATGCGCGAGGCGAGAATGGGCGTGCCGTCCACCGCGGCCTCCGATATCACGTTGGCGCCCCCTTCGAGACGCGAGCTCAACACCATAATCCGGCTCTGCAAGATGAGCCTGCGGGTTCTGGCGCGGCTGAGCGGCCCCAGCCAATGGTAGCGTGGGTTTCGCGACTCTTCCTTGCGAGCCTGGCGCTCCATCGCCTCCCCCATCGCCTGACCCGCATGCAGCACACGTATATGTGACCCGCTCGGCAACCGGCGGGCAGCGTAGGCGGCTCGGAACGGATCTTTGACCGGGCGCAGATGGCCCACTACTGAGACATCGAAAAAACGGGCCGGCTTTTTGATCACTCCATGCGTTAGTTCAGCCGACTGGTAGATCACGCGCAGCTTTTCTCTCACCGGCGGTGACAGCTCGGCCGACGCCAGCGGCTGCAGCGACACCACGCGATCCGCCAGATCGAGCACTTGACGCGGCCGCCGAAAATGCCGCAAATCCCGATAAAGGTCGGTACCAGTGAGCGCCACCACCAGGGGCGCGCGCGGATGACATTTCCGATATCGGAACACAGCACCAGCGCTCCGTCTTGCGTGCAGAGCAATCAGCAGATCGCAGCGCTCATTCAGGTAATCCGCCGCAATCACGACGCGGTGCCCCAGTTCTTTCAGCAGCCGCGCCCAGCGCATCGCAGTCACCCTGTTACCATAGAGACTTCCCGGGGGTGCGGGGCAGATGATGCGAATCTGCATGGCGAATACGCCGCATCATATCAATTGGACGGGCCCCCGCCGCGCATTACCCGCAGTCGAGTGAAGGCACCATGCGCTCTTCCGATCTGATCTCCATGCTGTCTGATGCCCGGAGGCGTACGCTCGAGCTGGTGTCGGATCTCTCGGGCGAGCAAATGAATGTGCCGAGGCTGGACATCGTAAATCCGCCCCTCTGGGAAATGGGGCACATCGCCTGGTTCCACGAAAAATGGGCGCTGCGGCACCTGCGGGGATTCACCTCCATCCGTGCCGACGCAGATTCGTTCTGGGACTCCGCGGAGGTAGCGCACGATACCCGCTGGGAACTGCCCCTGCCGTCTCGCAAAGAGACTCTGCAATACATGCAACAGGTGCTCGATCGCGTGCTCGAGCGGCTGGATGGCGATCTGGTCTCGGAGGAAGATGCATACTTTCACTGGGTAGCCGTGATGCACGAAGACATGCACGCCGAGGCTTTGGCGTACACGCGCCAGACGCTGGGATATCCGGCGCCGAAACTTTCGACCGGCGCGGTGTCGGATGCGAACGAGGCCCAAAATGTTGCAAGCTTCGCAGAAGACTTTTCAGACGACGATGTCTTTATCACCGGCGGCCAATACAGCCTTGGGGCAACGCCGGGTGAGATATTCGTCTTCGACAATGAAAAATGGGCTCACCCGCATGACGTGCAGCCTTTCGCAATCTCACGCTGCGCGGTGACTAATCGCCAATTTGCCGGGTTCGTCGATGATGGCGGCTACCAGCGTCGTGAATTTTGGAGCGAAGAGGGGTGGAACTGGCGCACTCAGGCGCGCGCGCCGGCCCCGGTCTATTGGGAATCCGGACCAACCGGCTGGTCGGTGCGGCATTTCGATCAGATGATGCCGCTCGCATCGGATCTGCCGGTGATTCACGTGAACTGGTACGAAGCCGAAGCGTACTGCCAATGGGCCAAGCGGCGCCTTCCCACCGAAGCCGAGTGGGAATTGGCAGCCAACGGACTGGATCGCAAGCGGCGCTTCCCGTGGGGTGATCAGCCGGCCATTCCGGAACGGGCGCACCTGGATGGATTCCGCATAGGCTGCAGTCCAGTGAGTGCCCTGCCCGGCGGTGACAGCGTCTTCGGCTGCCGGCAGATGATTGGAAATGTCTGGGAGTGGACTGCGACGGATTTTCTGCCCTACCCTGGTTTCACTATCGATCCTTACAAAGAATATTCCGAGCCCTGGTTCGGCAGCCAGCGTAAGGTTCTGCGCGGCGGCTGCTGGGCTACGCGCTCGCGCCTCATCCGCAACACCTGGCGGAATTATTTCACCAAAGAGCGCCGCGACATTTTTGCCGGCTTCCGCACCTGCGCGCGGTAAAAGGTTGGGAACTCGGCCAATGCGGGTCTCCGCGTGATCGGCCAGCTTGCCGGCCTCCCTCCCTCGCCCGAACCTTCCGGAACAGCTATACTCCCTGTAATCCGGCGGTAGCGGATTCAACAACTTCTTGGAGGAGGGTCCATGTACTTCGAGCATTTCTACCTCAGTTGCCTGGCGCACGCATCGTACATGATCGGCTCTGAGGGTGTAGCCGCAGTGGTCGATCCGCAGCGTGACGTTGACCTCTACCTCGACGAGGCAAACAAGAACGGCCTTCGCATCCAGCACGTCATCGAAACGCACTTGCATGCTGATTTTGTTTCAGGTCACCACGAACTCTCCGCGCGCACAGGTGCAAAAATTTACGTCGGCGCGCACGCTGGCGCCACATTCCCACACGTGGCGGTTCGCGATGGCGACGAAATCAATTTCGGCAAGTGCCGGCTGCGCTTCCTCGAGACGCCGGGCCATACAGTCGAGAGCATCTGTATCCTGGTCACGGATGTCGAGCGGTCAATCGAACCCTTTGCGGTGCTGACCGGAGACACGCTGTTCATCGGTGACGTGGGGCGGCCGGATCTTTCACCCGGCTACACGCCGCAGCAGCTCGCGGGGCTGATGTATGACAGCCTGCATCAGAAGCTGTTGAAACTTCCTGATGAGACTCATGTGTATCCGGCACATGGCGCGGGATCGTTATGCGGACGCCAGATCAGTGCGGAGCGCTGCTCGACTATCGCCAAGGAGCGCGCCAACAACTACGCGCTCAAAGCCGGAAGCCGCGAAGAATTCATCCACCTGCTGACCGATGCGCTTCCGGAGCGTCCCGGTTATTTTCTGCGCGATGCCGAAATCAACCGAACCGGAGCGGCGCCTCTGGCTGAACTGCCTCCGCTCGCGGTGCTCGATCCTTTTACGGTTCTGAAATTGCAGCGTCAAGGCGCGGTAGTGCTGGATACACGGGCCCAGGCTCAGTTCGGCGCCGGCCACGTTCCAGGCTCGCTGCACATTGCGCTTTCCGGCCAGTACGCGGGGTGGGCGGGCGCCATCATCGGTCTTGAAACGGACATTATTCTCGTGGCCGAAGATGAGGATTGCGTGATGGAATCGCGCATGCGTCTGGCGCGCGTAGGCATCGAACGCGTGGTGGGTCATCTCAAAGACGGAGTAGAAAGCTGGAAACGCGAAGGACTCTCGCTCGAGCAAGTCCCGCAAGTCACGGTGGAAGATCTCGCGCGTTTCATGCGTGAGCGCAAAGACGATATTCAGGTTCTGGACGTGCGCCGGCAGGGAGAGTGGGAGGAAGGCCACATCGAAAGCGCGCTGATGAAACCGCTGAACCAGCTGGCCCGCATGTTGGACGAATTGGATGCCAGCCGGCCCATTGCCGTGCACTGCAAAGGTGGTTATCGCAGTTCCATCGCGACCAGTTTGCTGCGCCGCGCCGGATTCCGCCAGGTGATGAACGTGGCGGGCGGCTTCGACGCCTGGAAAAGCGGCGGTCTACCCGTGGCCACGCCAGATCCTCGAAAGAATTACATCAGGAGCTGGAGCCGGGCGAAAGTGGAAGGCTATCGGGAGCGAACGCTCGAGGTGGCGGGGTGGCCGGTGAATCTCACCAGCTACAAGCTAGGCAACGCATATCACGCCAAGGCCGATAATATCTCACCTGGCGCAAACCTGTCCCGCACCAGCGCGGCAAGCCGCGAGGAAGCCGAGCTGCTGGCGCTGGCTGATGCCGGCGAGTTGCTGTCCCGCACGCGCCGTCAGGCAGTATAAACGCTGGGGGGGCAGTGTCCAGATCAAACGACAATTGAGACAATGTGTCCTATGAGGCGGGTAAACATAAGCGAGTTACACCGTCGGACCGGTGTCATATTGACGAAGTCGCGGCCGGGGATATCGTGCTGATTGAGAAACGAGGCGCGCCGGTGGCCGAATTGCGTCCAGCGGGCCACACAGCAAAAGGATTTCCGCCTCAACACTGGCAGCGACTGAAAAAATTTCCGATGATGAAAGCAATAGCGGCCGTTCCATTTCTCGCGACCGCGATCGAGGCTGAATCTTGTTACTTCGATTCAGCTTACATGGCCAAGTGGCACCCGTCGTTCGTACACACTCGCGCCGCAGAGACCACAGAACCGCGACAGTGATGGAGCGGGTTGTCCCACTCAACCCTACCGCTTCCCCGCTTGTGCCGCGCGCGCGGCCTGTTCGCCTGCAAGTTTTCCCAATAATTCGGTGAACCCGATGTTGCCGACGTAGTATCCCAGCTTGCGGTAACTTTCGAATTGGGACTCGTCGAACCATTGGTCTCCCGTGGATTGGTGAGGAAACTGCGTTTGACGCGAGGCATACTCGAGCACGTCGGCCGGCGCATTCTTGGAGAGCGACGATTTGATGTAGATCAGCGTGCCGGTCGATCCGTCCCGGTACTGAATCTTTCCTGTAACGTAGTGAATGTCGGAGAAGCGGCTCCCGGGCTCCGGCCGGATTGGTAACGGATGAATATCGATTTCCGCGCCCAGATCCGTTCTGCATTTGCGCACCGCATTACCCAGTCCCTCGAACGAATACGCGTGATCTTCGCTGCCATCCGAGCACACGATATAACGGCAGCGGCGCCGCGCCAGCTCGTAAATGCCAAGATTTTCGAAGTGCCCGCCATCGGAGAGGTAGATGTACTGGCTCTTGTTGTTGGTGTTGGCCGTAAGCTCGTTCAACAGGTAAAAAAGTCCCAGCCCAGGTCCCGAACGACGCCAACTGGTTTTGTGCCGTGGGTTGCCCAGCCACCAACCCAGCCTCACATTGAAAACGGTCATCAGGAATGCGCTGGTAGGCGAACTGTTGTAGCCCATGTTGGGGCTGGCGGCCGCGCCGGAAATCGCCATCACCGTCCCGATGTGAAGGCCGCCGTTGGGATATGCATAATTGCGCGTAGGCCGGTATCCATAAATGTTGAGCGCGGAGGGGGGGCGCTCCCGCTCCGCGCTGATTTCTTCGGTCCGCGATACGGCGAAGCCGCTGAAATCCGGCGTGAAGCTGAAGGACTCCGCTCTTCTCTCCTGCCAGGCCAACTCGTCGCCATGCACCAAATTGAGCGCAGTGTTCAAGATCGGATACGGACCCGCGTATCCGCCATCCGCGGAAGGAGTGAAATCACTCAACCTGATGTCGTCATCCGGGTCAAATCCCGTGAAGCGATTGGGATGGCGGTTGGTCTGATGAGAAGCGCCCAAATAACAGCGGACCAGCCGGTTCTTGTAGAAATGATGCATGGAGAATTCGTTGATGTCCACGCGCCACGAAATCAGAAGTGCCAGCGCAAATAAGCTCAAGGCTGCATACACCGCGTAGTTCCCTGGAAACTCCTCCATCAACCGAAAGTGGAAAGTCGTTAAGGCTTGAAAATCGGTCAGCACCGGACTATTGGAGTAGCGGCAGACCCGGGAATTGATGTCGGTATCCGGATTGGGGCACCTGACGTAGTGGAGCGTCATCATATGGATGCCGAACGACAAGAGCAGCAACAAGCCGGCGATGAAGACGACGGGCGCTATTCGGGCAACATACTCCTGAAGTTGGAATCCGGACTGTTCGCGCGCCTGCGACGGGGGTTTAGGACCCGTAGCCTTGCTGCGCCCAGCGATGATGCCCCATATCGTGGATGCCACCCACCCGATGCCCAGGCCTGATGACGCAATCGCGCCGTGCGTGGTGTGGATGATCCCGGCAATCAGCAGTGGACCATAGACCGCGATGCCGAATAACAGGCACCAGCTCAGGCTGTAGATCGCCAGCCAGGCGCCCAGCCGGCTCCACCACTCCCGCCGCGCATCGGGAAAATTGCGGCCCAGCAATCCGATCTGCACCATGAGCACCACGGAGAACACAGCGACCATCAGCGGCGTGCCCCAGGCAACGACGTGCCAGACGTCCGACGGTGGCTTCCAGGTACTGAACAACGCCCCCACCGTATATAGGAGGAGTCCACCCACCAGGCCCGAGAACAGGCCGCTCAGCACGATGCCCACAAAAGCCTTCAAACCGGCAAGGCGCTTGGATTGCTCTTCCTCATTCTCGCAAAAGGACTGCGCATAACCTCCCGCGAGCGCCATGATCCACAGAAAAACAGTGCAGACGACAGTGCCGTAGAAAAAAATGTCACGCAGCATCGGCTGTACGTCGACATTGCTGGTCTTGAACCAGATGCACGCCGCCAAAGTCAGTGCCGACAACAGCACCGGCACAACCACCAACAACTGGATTCCCCGCTGCTGAAAAATGAACTTGTTCTCGCGCATGTCCGGGTGCGTAAACGACCGCAAATTTGTTGCGATCACGACAACGGCAACGACCATCACGAGCGGAGCGATCGTCGGCCCAATCAACGTGTTGGCGGAAAACGAGCGGAAAACGAACCAGATGAAACCTGTCAAGGTTCGGGGCAACAGCAGCATCGCGGACAGCGCCGCGATCAGAATGAACAAGTTCAGCAGCGTGTTGCGGAGCCAGATGGCAATGAGCGTCCAGGTATCGGCGCTGAACAAGCCCACCTGCGGTGTCAGGTAGTTGCTGTAACGGCGGAGAAATTTCAGTGGAGTCGTCTGCTCTGATTCCGGATCAGGGGATTTCTTTGGAGAAAGGCTGTCCTCAACGTATCTCCGGCCGGCGCGCTTGACCCAGGCATCGAGCCAGGTTCCGACGTACCCGCCGCCGGAAACCGTCGAGAGATAGTCGAAATGATGCAGCGCGTCGAGCTCCGCGGCCGCCTGGGCCACCCCTAGGTTGAACGTCGCGCTGCGTATGCCTCCTCCCGAGAACGCCAAACCCGTGAGTTCCGCTTTTTGCGCCTTCTCCCACGCATTCGCGCCTTGAAAACCGGCAGCATCCAGCCCGCGAAGTTTGCGCGACTGCTGGATGGAACCAAGTTCGCGATCGAATGCCCACGGAAATGGCAGCGGAAGCTCGAGCGCCAGCGCCAGGTCGGCAGCCAGGTTTTCGTCCAGATACAGGACGGCGGCCACCAGTCGCGAGCGTGACGTTTCGAACGGCACCTTCGCGAGATATTGCTTCAAACGCTCGAGTGGCGGTTTCAACTCACTCGATGGGACGTGAGGCTTTTCGGCAAAGTAGGGTTTCAGCTTCTCGGCAATGTCCCAGAAGAAATTCCACAGCTCCAATTCCACTGCGAGCTGGTCCTCGATCTCCGCCTTTACAAATGGCTCGGCGGAGGCAGCGGTCGTGAGCTGTTCGGCCAGCCAGGCGACCTGGTTCGCCGCGTGCGGGCCGTAGGCCGCTGAAAACTCCCCCTTGGGAAACGACTCTCGAAAATCGAGTAAAAACTCGGCTTGCGCCGTGGGTGTAGCAAGATCGACATCCCAGCGTCCGGCCATAGCTCTCCTTATATGTTACGAAGTGCCGAAACGTTTCTGGCCTGGATACGGAAGGGTCACGGAATTCTGAGGGCATGCCCGCGATAAGTCTCGTTGCGGCTGAGGCTTGCCGCCGGCTTACCGCCTTATCGGGCGGTCCACCCGCCATCAATGAGAATCGTGTGACCGGTAATCAGAGAGGCTGCTGAGGAAGCCAGGAACACCACGGCGCCGGCAACGTCCATGGGCTCGCCAATGCGGTGCAAGCCGGCAATGCGCTCGATCACGTCGGCGCGAAAAGCGGGGTCCGCGAGCGCTTCTTCCGTGCCCGGCGTCGAGATAAACGTGGGTGCCACGGCATTCACCGTGATGTTGTACTTACCCCATTCCACGGCCAGACACTTCGTCAGGTGCGAAATGGCGGCCTTGGTCATGCAGTACACCGACTCGGTGGGCAGCGCCACAAACCCCGCCTGCGAGCCCAGATTGACGATGCGTCCGCCCTTCTGCTGTCTCATGACGGCGCCTGCGGCCTGGCTGGCAAAAAATGTCGACTTCAGATTCAAAGCGACCGTCTCGTCGAACTCTGCCTCGCCGACATCCTGCGCCAGATTACTCACTCCCCCGCCCGCGTTATTGACCAGAATATCGAGCCGCCTGAATTTCGCCGCCGTGTCATCCACGCCGCGCATGATTTCGACCACGCGGGTCACATCCATCTGCAATGGCAGCGCCCGGCGGCCCATCTTTTCTATCTCCCGCACAAGATCGCCGTGAACGGTTATGTCACGAAAACCCAGAGCCACGTCCGCACCGGCATGCGCCAGTGCGAGTGAGATCGCGCGGCCCAGACCTCGAGCTGCGCCCGTCACCAGAGCGACCTGGCCGTTGAGCTCAAATTGCGGAAAACTCATCTAATACTTCGGGACGCTCGGGTCGACTTTGTCGCTCCAGGCCAGAATGCCGCCCTTCATGTTCTTCACTTTGCGGAAACCGGCTTTCTGGAGGAACTCGACCGCTTTTGCGCTGCGCATGCCGCTTTTGCAGTGCGCCACGATCTCATCGGCGGAGTTCAGCTCATTCACGCGCGCGGGCAATTCACCCAGCGGGATGAGTTTCGCGTATGGTATATGGCCGATCTGCCATTCATGCGGCTCGCGCACGTCGATCAGCACGAACGGCTCGTGGCGATCAAGTTTGGCCTTCACTTCGGTCGGATCAATTTCCGGAATGCCCGAAGCCGCGGGCGTAGGCTCGTGCTGCGGAATGCCGCAGAATTCCTGGTAGTCGATGAGCTTGGTGATGGTCGGATGTGTGCCGCACACGGGGCATTCGGGATTCTTACGCAGCTTGAGTTCCCGGAAGCGCATGGCCAGCGCATCGTAGAGCAGCAGCCGTCCCACCAGCGGCTCGCCCTTGCCTAGGATCAGCTTCACGGTTTCGGTGGCCTGGATTAACCCGATGGTGCCGGGCAGAATTCCCAGCACTCCGCCTTCAGCGCAGCTTGGCACAAGTCCCGGAGGTGGCGGCTCGGGATAGAGGCAGCGATAGCACGGCCCGCCCTGGTAGGCGAACACCGTCGTTTGTCCCTCGAAACGGAAAATCGATCCGTAAACATTCGGCTTGCCGGTCAGCACGCATGCATCGTTCACCAAATAGCGTGTCGGGAAATTGTCCGTGCCATCGACCACGATGTCGTAATCTCGAAATAACTCCAGCGCGTTCTCACTCGTGAGCGCCGTGTCGTGCTTATCGATCTGCACGTACGGGTTGATCTCGTTCATCGTCTCGGCCGCTGAATCCAGCTTCTTGCGCCCGACGTCGCTGCTGCCGTGAATCACCTGCCGCTGCAGGTTGGTGAAATCCACGACGTCGAAATCCACTACTCCGATTCGACCCACGCCAGCGGCCGCCAGATACATCCCCAGCGGAGCGCCCAGCCCGCCTGCGCCGATGAGCAGCACCTTGGCGCTTTTCAGCTTGAGCTGGCCTTCCATGCCCACTTCGGGCATGATCAGGTGCCGGCTGTAGCGCAGAATCTCTTCTTTCGAAAGCGTCGCGGGCTGCGGCGGGGCGTCCACCGTTGTCGCGCCTCCGGCGATACTGGGCACAATCGAGATGGTGTCGCCATCCTTCACCGGCGTGCCTTCTTTTTTCAGATAGCGGATGTCTTCGTCGTTGAGATACACATTGACGAAGCTCCGCAGCTTGCCTTCATCGTTGTAAAGCTGTCTGCGAAGATCCTGGTACTTACCGGTCAGCTCCGTCAAGACTTCGCCGACGGTTCGGCCGCCCAGTTCCACTGCGTCCTGCTTGCCTGCGTACTGCCGCAGGGGTGTTGGAATTAAGACTTTAGGCATTTCAGTAAATCAGTTCTTCCTTCTTGAAGTCGGTCTGCTCCGCATTCGGGATGTAACTGTTCGCGTGGTCAAATTCACCCTTGCGAATCGACATTACCACGAACGAATACCAGTAGGAATTCTTGCGGTCGGTTTCGGAGAAATATGCGTCACAGTCCGGGTGCGAATGGTAGAAGCCCACGATGTCCAGGCGCTCCCGGCGCGCCTCCTGGTCTGCCATGAGCATGTCCTTGGGCCGCATCACGTAGTGCACGCGCTTCTCGCCCTCGGAAGCGTTCTCTAGCGGCAGGGCGCGAGTCACCACCTTGCTGCCGTCTCCATCCACCGAACCGAGCAGGGCGCCGCAACATTCGTACGGATATGTCGCCCGCGCATGTTCCACCATTTTGCGCCAGGGTTCGGCTTCGATCCGGATCATTCCTCGTCCCAGAACTGTTCGCTCAGGTACTTGTCGGCGCCGTCGCAAAATACCGTGACGATCGCGCCGGCTTTGCCTTCCCGGTGCAGCTCATGGGCAACCTGCAGCGCCGCAACGACGTTCGCTCCGGAGGAAATTCCCACCAGCAGGCCCTCCTCGCGCGCCAGTCTGCGGACCATCTTATAGGCGTCCTCGGTCTCGACCCAGAGATTGCCGTCGGCGAGTGTATCGTCGTAAATGCCGGGAACCATCGCCGTGGGCATGTGCTTCAATCCCTCCAGACCATGAAAGCCGCTCGACGGCTGTACCGAATAGCATTTCACGTCCGGCATTTCGTGCCGCAGCCTCCGCGTCACACCTACGAACGTGCCGCTGGTTCCCAGAGCGGTGACGAAGTGCGTCATACGCCCGCCGGTCTGCTCTATGATTTCCGTGCCCGTCGTCTCATAGTGCGCAATCCAGTTCGCTGGATTATTGTATTGGTCCGGATAGAAATAGCTGTCCGGGTCGGCTTGGTATATTTCGCGGCATTTCCGGATGGCGCCGTCGGAGCCCTCGGCCGGATCGGTGTACACGATTTCCGCGCCATAGGCCATGAGAATGCGCTTGCGCTCGAGCGACGCCTTCTGCGGCAGGCACAGTTTGACTTTGTAGCCCTTAACCGCCGCAATCATGGCGTAGGCGATGCCGGTATTGCCGCTAGTGGCGTCGATCAGTGTGCGCGCGCGCGTCAGTTTTCCGGTGCGCTCGCCGTCCAGAATCATACTGAGCGCCGGCCGGTCCTTGACGCTACCGCCGGGGTTCGCGTATTCGGCCTTGCCGTAGATTTCGATTCCGGGCAAATCGGCCGTGATCCGGGTCAACCGTATGAGCGGCGTTTTCCCGATCTGCGACAAGATGTCGGTTCGCTCAGTTCCTCTCGAAATGGAAACCGCCTGTGCCATGTCTCTGAATCAAAAGGAATTACTCTTACTCATTCTAGCAGCCCGCGAGTCTCTGTCAACAACCCCCAAATCTCTGTCAACAATAGGATGATTCAGAATGACCCACAGACTCATCATCCGGCCTGGGGCGATTGGCGACTTCATTCTATCGCTGCCCGCCATGGAGCGCCTCCGAACCGATTACCTCGAAATCTGGGCCGGCACACAAAACCTGCCGCTGGCGCGATTTGCCGCCCGTACCCGATCCATCGCCTCCACTGGATTAGATATGCTCGAGATCGACCCGCCCGCCGGGCTGGTTCAGGAACTCCGTGGATTCGATTCCATCGTTTCCTGGTATGGCTCGGCGCGTCCGGAGTTCCGCGATACAGTCGAGACGCTCGGATTGCGCTTTCAGTTTTTAACCGCGATTCCGCCTGAAAATTGCAGGATGCACGCGGCGGATTTCTATCTGCGGCACGTGTGCCCGCAAGCGCAGGAACAGGCCATTCCCCGGATTGAATGCCCAGAGCACGGACCGGATGACGCCGCTGGACTTACCGTGATCCATCCATTTTCAGGAAGCCTGAAAAAATGCTGGCCGCTCGAGCGGTATCAGGCGCTCGCGCAGAAACTCGAAGCTACGATGCCGGTTCGCTGGTGCCTCGGGCCAGAGGACCGGTTGCCCGAGGCCCAAGCCGCCGCCGTGGTGCGCAAGGCCGATCTTTACGAACTGGCCTGCTGGCTCGCGGGCGCCCGTGTCTACATTGGAAATGATTCGGGCATTGCGCATCTGGCCGCCGCTGCCGGAACGCGAGTGGTGGCAATTTTCGGGCCTACCGATCCGGACGTCTGGGCGCCGCGCGGCGATAATGTGCGCGTGATCGCGAGACCGGCGCTCGATCAGATTTCAGTAGAGGAAGTCGCCGCCGTTGTGTTAGACTCGCTGGCCGATGCGTAAGCTCGCAATCTTGTGCGCTGCCCTGGCCCTCGCCGCGGGTCCAAAACGGATCGCGACAATCGCGGGCACCGGTGTCGCTGGATTCTTAGGTGATGGCGGCCCGGCCTCGCGTGCACAGATCAACAATCCCTATGGCCTTACACTTGGACCGGATGGCGCCCTCTATTTTTGTGAGGTCGACAACCATCGCCTGCGGCGTCTGGATCTGAAGAGGCAAATCATCTCGACCGTTGCAGGAAACGGGCGCGCTGGCTATTCCGGTGACGGCGGCCCCGCGCTCGAGGCTTCGCTCAACCAACCTTATGAAGTCAGGTTCGACCGGTCCGGCAATATGTATTTCGTCGAAATGCAGAACCATATCGTGCGGCGCGTGGACGCGGATACGAATGTGATCACCACGGCTGCCGGCACCGGCACGGCGGGTTTCTCTGGCGACGGCGGGGCTGCGGCGAAAGCCCAACTCCGCCAACCGCACAGCATCGCCATTGCACCTGACGGTGCCCTGCTCATCTGCGACATCGGCAACCATCGCATCAGGCGCGTCGACCTCACCGCCGGAACCATTACGACGTTCGCAGGGACCGGCGAGGGCGGCACTACACCGGACGGCGCGACGCTTGACGGCACGCCTCTGAACGGGCCGCGCGCCATTGCAGTGGATCCGGAGGGAAATCTTTACGTGGCGCTGCGCGAGGGCAACGCCGTGTACCGGATCGATTCCCGGCGGCGGCGGATTTTTCACGTCGCGGGTACCGGCGAGAAAGGCTATTCGGGCGACGGTGGTCCCGCGCGCATGGCACAGCTCTCGGGGCCGAAAGGCATCGCTTACGCGCCCGATCGCAGCCTGTACATCGCCGATACCGAAAGCCACACCATCCGCAGCATTGATCTCGCGACCGGCATCATACGCACCGTTGTGGGAACCGGCGAACGCGGTAGTGGACCCGATGGCGATCCACTCAAGTGCAGCCTGTCGCGCCCGCACGGAATCTTCGTCGCGCCCGACGGCCGCATCTACATCGGCGACAGCGAGTCGCACCGCATCCGGCTGCTCGAATAACGTTCGAGCGGCCGCGGCATCCTGAATTGCGCGAGGCCTGCCGCAATCGCAGCGACCCGGCATTTTGGGAACTTGCGCGCGTACGAGCCGGGTGAGATGATTTTTCCGAGGTCTCCCGAATGAGACAATTCGCCTTTTTCACCGCACTGCTTCTGGTTCTTGCCGCCGGCGCCTCCGCCCAGGACGAGCATGCCAAGCGCAAGAAATTGCTGGCCATCGGGATGTCCGCCGGCTATCAGCATGACTCGGTGAGCCACGGTCTTGCCACGATGTGGAAGCTGGGCCAGCAGACTGGTCTTTGGGATACCTTCATCCGCACCGACACGCAGCTCATCACCAAGAAAAAATTGCCCATGAATGGCAAGAACCTGGATTATTTCGATGCCATCATGTTTTACACCACCCTCGAACTACCCCTGGACGATGAGCAAAAGGCCGCTCTCCTGGCGTTCGTAAAGGACGACGGCAAAGGATTTCTGGGGACCCACTCGGCCACCGACACTTTGTATAAATGGCCCGAGTATGGCGAGATGATCGGCGGCTATTTCAACGAACATCCCTGGCACCAAAAAGTGCGCGTCAACGTGGAAGATCGCACCTTCCCGGCCACCCGCGATTTCCCCGCTTCTTTCGAGATCACCGATGAGATCTATCAGTTCAAAGAGTTCTCACGCGACCGCGTGCGCGTGCTGATGAGCCTGGACGCCACTTCCGTCGACCTGACTAAAAAAACCGTGCACCGCACCGACAAGGATTTCGCCGTCACCTGGGTCCGAAACTATGGAAAAGGCCACGTGTTTTATTCCTCTTTAGGGCACGAGGAGCAGGTTTGGGATCGCCCCGACATTCAACATATGTGGATTGAAGCGGTGAAGTGGGCCATGGGCATGGAACCGGGTGACGCCACCCCGCGACCGAAACCCGCTGATTAAAACTCGTCTGCGCATTCCGCGAAAATCATAGAGTGGAGCTGTGGAGCTTCGCCATTCCGCAAAGATGGTCCCGGCCTATCCTGTCTATCTGTTCGACATCGACGGCACGCTGCTCGATTCGGCCCGCGACATCTGCGCGGCACAGATGGAGGTGCTCTCCTCGGCCGGTTGCCCGCCGGTCACCTTTGAGTTCCTGCGCGACTACATCGGACTCGAATTACGCGCCGTCTTTTCCGCGCTGCTGCCGGGGTGCTCTGACACGCGGATGGACGAGCTCAGCCAACAGTACTCGGCACTCTATCGGGGCCGGAAGCATGTAGAGACCCGCGTATATCCGGGAGTCGCCGAAGCGCTGGCTAAACTTCAGGGACGAAAGTCCACCGCGACAACAAAGAGCACTGGCGGCACCAAGATGGTGCTTGAACATTTTGGTTTGCTGCCGTATTTCGATCACATTCAGGGTTCCGACGGCATCCCCTGCAAGCCGGCGCCGGACGTAGTGCTGGCCGCGATGAAAGCGCTGGGCGCAAACCCGAACGAGTGCCTTCTCGTAGGCGATTCTCCGGCCGATATGGAAGCGGGCCGGCGCGTGGGCGTGAAGATCTGCGCTGTAACTTACGGCTATGGCGCGACAGCCGAACTCGAGAAATGGCAGCCCGACCACTGGATCTCCGATCTGCGCCAGCTCCTGGCCGACAAGCAGGCACACCCCGGCCACTTGGTTTAACCTGACGCCAGTTGGCTGTCCAGTCGCTTTTGACCCGCAATCCCGCTCCTGACCCCCAATCCCGCGTCAATCAAAAGTTCGCGGTAGGCGAATGCCCGGACTCGTGAATACTCCAGCCGTCGAGTTGGTGATCATGGATGTCCTGATGCCTGAAATCAGCGGCATCCAGGCATGCAAGCACATCAGAGCCGCGCCGGGCTCCGAAAATCTTCCGATTCTGATGATCAGCGCGCACGATGAAAGTGAGTGGCTGGACCAGGCTCTAGCCGCTGGCGCCACCGACTACATTCCCAAGCCGCTGAATCGGGCTCAACTGACGATGCCTTTGCTTTCATGCTGGTAACCGACAAGGCTCTATACCGCGCCAAGATCGCAGGCCGCAATCGAGTAGTCGTCGAAATCAACCCCATCGTGCCCGGCGTGATCACGCCGGCGTAATCGGTCCGTCCTGAACTCGCGGTACCGTTTCCTGCACCTTCATGGAGCCATTCGCCGGCGCTGTTATCATGGTCCTACCACAAGAAAATTCACAGGAGAATGAACATGCCTGATGGCCTGCCTCGCCGCGATTTCCTGAAAACTTCGGCGGTCGCGGCTGCGTTGAGCGCGCCGGCGATCCTGAAGGCCCAGAATGCCAATGAAGGGCTGAACATCGGCTGGATCGGCGTGGGTACCCGCGGATATGCCGGCCTGAGCTGGCTGCACACCGCCGAACCGAATGGCGCCGTGGTGACGGCCATCTGCGACACGTATACCGGCCATCTCGCGCGTGCGAAAGATCGCATCCAAACCATGTACGGCATCACGCCGAAGACCTATAACGACTATCGCGAGCTGCTGGCCGACAAGTCCATCGATGCTGTCTTCATCATGACGCCCGAGCACTTGCATCACGACATGACCATTGCGGCGCTCAGGGCCGGTAAGAACGTCTACATCGAGAAGCCGCTGGCGCACACCATCGAAGAAGGATTCGACATCGTGCGCGAGTGGAAAAAATCCGGAAAAATCGTGCAGGTCGGCACGCAGAATCGCAGCTCATCGCTGTACAAAAAAGCGAAGGAAATGGTCGAGCAGGGCATGATCGGCGACATCCATTACGTTCGCGCCTTCTGGTATCGCAACTCGCCGCCCAACGATCCAGCATGGCGCTACGTCGTCCCGCCTGAAGCCAATCCGGAAAATACGGACTGGCCCAAATTTCTCGGTACCGCGCCCCAGCGAGACTGGGATCCGCACCGCTATTTCCAGTGGCGGCTTTACTGGGATTACTCGGGCGGTATCTCGACCGACTTGCTGGTGCACCAGACTGACATCGTGAATTTTGTCCTCGGCAAGACCGTGCCGGCCACCTGCATGGCATCGGGCGGAATTTACCGGTGGTCGGAAGCCACCGATGACCGCGACGTCCCCGATACGCTCAGCGCCATTTACGAGTACCCGGACAAGTTTCACATCAACTACAGTTGCTATTTCGGCAACGTGCACTATGGGTATGGCGAACAGTTTTGCGGCAACGACGGGACCATCGAAGTTCTGAATCGCCAGGACTTGAATTTCTATCCGGAGAAATACCGAAATGCCGAATCTGCGATTGCCTCGCGCCCCGAGATCCACCTGAACGGTTTGAAAGATTTCCAGGAGCAGGACGGAGCTATCAACCACTTCCGCAATTTCATCGAAGCCGTGCGCGGCCAGGGTACCATTGTGGCGCCACCGACAGCCGGCCAGGAAGCCGCCATCTCCGGCCATATAGCCACGCTCTCGTTCAAGCATGGCAAGAAAGTCATCTGGGACAATAAAGCCGAAAAATATCAATTCGTGTAGCGTTGTGGTGGCAGGCGATCGTAGGCTGAGAGCGGTCCACATTCGAATCTGATAACATCTGGCGTTATGCCTGCAGTCGCCGTTTCCAAGGGGCGCCTGATTACCGCGGCCATCCTGGCGATTTTCGTTTATGGCATGATCGCCGCCATGCTGGGCACCCTGTTGCCCAGCTTTAAGCTGACACCCCAGCAGAATAGCTTCCTGGCTCTGCTGCAGGCCATCGGACTGGCGGTTGCTTCCGTCACGGCAGGACCGCTCATCGACAACAGGGGCAACAAAACCGGCATGGTGCTTTCGCTGGCGATCATCACCGTAAGCGTATTCACCCTGCCTAATGTCAGCGGATACCTGGCGATCATGATTTGTTTCCTGGCGCTTGGGTTTGGCGGCGGCTGCCTGGTAACGGCTGCCAACACCCTGGTCAGCGATATCAGCGCAGAGCGGCGCGCTTCGGTGATGAATCTGCTCAACCTGTTTTTTGGCTTGGGCCTGATGGCCACTCCGTTTATCGGCGGCAACCTGCTCGCAAATGACGCGGTCAAGCTCTGCTATCTCGTCGCCGGGTTGACGGCCGCGACTCTGCTTCTGAACGCGTTTACCGCCATGCCGCCTCCAAGCGGCGAGCGCGGATTCAAACTCTCAGAGATCAACCAGCTCTTGAGCCGGCCGGCGCTGTATCTTCTCGCCCTGCTCCTGTTTCTCTATGTGGCGTGCGAAGTCGGATTCACCACCTGGCTTCCGAGATATCTCACCGGGCAAGGCATCTCCCAGACCACGGCATTGAACGCGCTCTCCGGATTTGCTTTCGGTATTCTGATCGGCCGCGTGGTTGTTTCTCCGATCCTGATAAAGATCGCCGCGCCCACCGTAACGCTGATATCGGCCATTCTGATGACCGGCACCACCTTCCTGGCGCTTCAGACGCTCGACCTGACGCTGATTGGAGTGGCGGTATTCTGCGCGGGCCTAGCAATGGCGCCGGTGTTCCCGACGACGCTAGCCATGGTCGGCGGCGCCTTCCCCAAGGCTACCGGTACAGCCATGGGGGTGGTCATCACATCCGGCTGGATCGGTTACGCCGTCAGCTCGCCGATTATTGGCGCCATCGCAGGCGAGGACCCCAAGCGTCTGCAGACGGCGCTGTTATTGTTCCCCGCTGCATCGATCTTAATGATCCTGGTGAATCTGGCGGTGCGCCCGGCGCTCAAAGCGCACGCGAAAGCCTCGGTGTAACGCGCAAAACAGCGCCACCCGATTTTGCGCGGGCGGCGCTTAAATCACCCGGGCCCGGCGCGCGGCTCCCGCGGTTTCGGACTTGGCAGGTTTGCGGGGCACCACGCTCAGGCGGCGCACCTGGTCGGTTACGCACACCAGAAACATGGGCTGGCGCGCGTTCTTCATCAGGTCGATCACGCGATCGGAATTCTCTTCGAGAAAAATGGACTTGCCGTCGGTCAACAGGTGGATCTCGGCATCACTGGCCAGTGCTTCGCTCAGCCGCTTGCCCATTTCCTTCTGCAGATACTTGAGCACCCGGCGTATTTTCTGTAACGAGAACCCTTTGCGGCGCAGCTCGGCGATTACGGAAACTTCCACAACTTCTTCCGGGATGTAAACGCGCTTGTGCCCGTCCTGCCGCGGCGAAACCACTTTGCGCTCATCCCACCACTGAAGCTGCCGGAGGCTGACCCCGGAGATCCTCGAAACCTCGCTGGAGGTGTAGCGTTCACTACTGGGAAACGCAACGGGCCGGCTCTTTTTTGTTTTAAACATCACGCTAAGCTCCCGTTTCGGAACTCTACCGCCACTCAGGATTACATTGGAAAGTTCGGGCATCTTCAAAGCTCGTTTTCGACGGAATTTCAGTCGCCCGGGCGCCCTGTGAACGGCCGATGGTGAGTATATCATAAGGGCGCACATTTTGATCCGGATTCCATTTCTTTGTGAGCCGAAAACTGAAATCCTGGAGTGTGTCCGCCAGGGCCGACGGCGCCGGCGTATCGCCAGTGACACTTCAGCCTCGCCGCCGGCCTCGCCAGCCTCCGCGACGCGCAAATCGCCGTTGCTTCCGTGTTAAAATCAAATTTATCTTTTGATCCCCCTCTGAGGTTTTTCGTGGCTGCCAGAATCACTCGGAAAGACTTAAAGACAGATAAATTCGCGGTCGAGGTCGAGCACACAGTCGACTTCGTGAGCGAGCACCGGCGCCAGATTGTCATCTACGGCTCCATCGCGGTCCTTATCGTTCTCATTGCCGTCGGCACATATTTTTATCGACGCCATGAGCAGGCAGTCCGTCAACAGGCGCTCGCAGACGCGATCCTGATTCAAGAGGCCCCCGTAGGCCCGCCTAACCCCGGCGCCCTGATCAGCTTCCCCAGCGAAGACGCCAAGCGCGAAGCGGCCGTCAAGGCGTTCGCCGGTATTGCCAGCAAGTATTCGGGTTCTGGCGAAGGGTCGATCGCCAAATATTATGTGGGCGCGATTGCGGCCGATCAAGGCAAGATCCAGGATGCGGAAAAGCTTTTCAAGGAGGTCGCCGAATCGGGCGATCAGAATTATGGGTCGCTGGCCCGCTTCTCGCTCGCTGAAGTGTACTTCGTCGAAAATCGGATTGCCGAGGGCGAAAAAATCCTCCGCGATCTTATGGACCATCCCACGATTTTTGTTTCCAAGGCGCAGTCCACCATCGCATTGGCAAAAGGTATCGGTCCCACCAAACCCGCCGAGGCCAGGAAGTTGATTGATCCGCTGCGCTCTCGAGGCGGGCCGGTGAGCATCGCGGCAATGAACGCCTGGAGCGATCTGAGCGGCCAGTAGCGCCCTGTGCTCGGGCACCTTCGATTCAACGTCGAGCGCAGCCGGGGCCGCCGCTTTCCCGAGCCTGACCACCCCTACCGCAACGCTTTTCAGCGCGACCGTGACCGCATCATTCACGCGCGTGCGTTCCGCCGTCTGGAGGCTAAGACACAGGTCTTCACCCCTGGCCTTTCAGACCACTTTCGCAATCGCCTGACCCATACCATCGAGGTCTCTCAGATCGCCCGTACGGTTGCCTCGGTTCTGGGCCTGGATGAAGACCTCACTGAGGCTCTGGCTCTGGTGCACGACATCGGTCATCCGCCGTTCGCTCATGCCGGCGAGGACGAACTGAACCGCCAGATGCAGCGCTTCAACGACACCTTCGATCACAACATCCACGCATTGCGAATCGTCGAACGGCTGGAGCAGCGTTACGCCCGCTTTCCTGGACTCAACCTCACCTTTGAGGTGCGGGAGGGAATGGTCAAACATTCGCGCGACTTTGAAGCCGGCGAATTCGCCGCACTGGATGAGTATCTTCCCGGCAAACGGCCGTCGCTCGAAGCGCAATTGATCGACTTGGCCGACGAGGTCGCCTACAACACCGCCGATCTTGACGATGCGTTTTCCGCCCTGCTGTTCAGTGCCGAAGATGTGGCTCGGCAGGTGCCGCAGTACGCCGCGATCTACCAGACCGTTCAAACGCAGTTTCCAGGCGCCAGCGCGCGCGAAAAATTCCACGAAATCCTGCGCCAGTTGATCGATGTCCTGGTGTCCGGTCTCATCGAAGGCACACTGTGCGCAGCCCGGGACGCCGCCGTTCAGCAGCAGGATGAGGTACGGGAGTGCCCGCGCCGTATTGCCAGCTTCACCCCCGCCGCTCAAGATACCGCGCGCGCGTTGAAAAAGTTTCTGTATGAGAACGTCTATTCCTCGCCCGCGCTGGACGAAGGCCGCGTCCAATCCATGGCCATGATGGCGGAACTGTTCGCGTTCTTTCTTGATCACCCCGAGCGGCTGCCCGAGAACTTCCGCGACATGGTCGCGGCAACCCCCCTCCACCGCGTGGTCTGCGACTACATTGCGGGCATGACCGATTCGTTCTTCTACCGCACCTATAAGCAGGAATTGTCGCGTCCGTAAGGTCCGCCGCGCTTACTTCTCGACTTCAGTCACACTCGACAGCTCCGCACGGCGAACTCCGTAAATTTTCATGACCTGACGGCAAATCTCCTTCGCCAGCTTCTCGGGCGTGTCTCTGTCGTCATGCTCGATCTCGACTTTGATGTATAGATTCGTGAGCGCCAACTGACCTCGTCCCCCTCCTCTATACTAAGAAAATGTTGTGCGCCATTTGCGGGGTCCGAAAGGCGCGCCGTTTCTGCCCCGGTGTCCGCGGGAACATTTGCACCCTCTGTTGCGGCACCGAGCGCGAGGTCACTGTCGATTGCCCGCTCGACTGTGAGTACCTGCAGGAAGCGCACCGTCATGAAAAGCTGATGCCGGCCGATCCCCGTAATTTTCCCAACCCCGATATCCGCGTCACCGAGGAATTCTTGCGCGAGCACGAACCGTTGCTGCTGTTTTTGGCGCGAACCGTTTTGGAATCGGCCTTCAACACCCCCGGCGCCGTGGACCACGATGTTCGCGAAGCTCTCCAAGCGATGATCCGAACGTACCGCACGCTTGAAAGCGGTCTCTATTACGAAACCCGCCCGGACAACACGGTCGCCGCGAATATCTCGTACCTGGTGCAATCGAGCCTCGCCGACTACCGCAAACAGGAAACGGAAAGAACCGGAATAACCGCCACTCGCGATTCTGACGTGCTGCGCCTGCTGGTGTTCCTCGAGCGGCTGGAGCTGGATAACAACAATGGCCGCAAACGCGGCCGGCGGTACCTGGATTTCCTGCGCAGCTTTTTCCCCCAAAAACCCGGCGAACCCACCCCGGCGACGTCGTCCCTGATCGTCCCATAAACGGCCGGTAGTCGGGACCTGGCACCCCGCCGCTGATTGTGGTACTTCTAGTTCCCGGGAGGACATTTAGCCATGTCCCGGGTGATGGATGTTTTGGCTCAGAAGGATCTGTACTCGGTGGAGCCGGGCCAGAATGTCACCGATGTCGCGCGACGTATGACCGAACTACATGTGGGCGCGATCCTGGTGATGGAGAACGGCGAGCTGAAGGGGATTTTCAGCGAACGTGATTTTCTAGTGCGCGTAGTGGTGGAGCGGCGCGATCCCAACCAGACCTCAGTCAGCGATGTGATGACCCGCAATGTGGCCACCATCGATGAGACGGCTACCATTGAGGACGCCATGGAATCCATGCGGGTCCACAACTGCCGCCATCTTCCCGTAACGCGCGGGGACGCCGTCGTGGGATTTCTCTCCATGCGCGACGTGATGAATCACGAGCTCGAGAGCAAAACCGAAGAACTACATCACATGCGCGCCTACATCCACGGGAGCACGTGACCACTGGGATCGTCATTTTTGCCCACGGCTCGAGCATCGAATCGGCAAATGAATCGGTGCGCCGCATCGTGGAAACCATGGGGCGGAACGGCGGCTCCCCCCGTCTGATTGAAGCGGCATTCCTGGAACAAGGACGGCCGGACCTCACGGAGGCCGTCGCAGCCCTGGTCCGAAAAGACGTCAAACGCATCGTCGTTGTCCCGTACTTCTTGACCCTCGGCATTCACCTGCAGCGCGATCTTCCAAAAATCGTGGCCGGCCTCTCGCGCATCCATCAAGGTGTGGATATTCGCGTGGCGCCGCCTCTCGAGGGCCATCCCGCCCTCTGCGAGATACCGGAAGCAAGAGCCAGGCAGGCGCTCGCCGGGGGAAAAGAAGATTGAAAGCCACTCTGCTCGAATCGCGCGAGATTGCACCGGACGTCCGTCATTTTGTGTTCGAGGTTCCGGACATGTCACAAATCTCGTTCCTTCCCGGCCAGTGGGTGTCCTTCGAAGAAATCATCAACGGAGATCCCATTACGCGTGCCTACTCCATCGCTTCTCCTCCCGACGGAAACCGTTTTGAGCTGTGCCTGAACCGCGTGGAATCCGGGCATCTTTCGCCCTTTCTGTTCCGGATGCAGCCGGGCGAGTCACTCGAGATGAAAGGCCCATACGGCTCGTTTGTGTGGCGCGAGCCAGCCAATGATTCGGTGCTGGTGGCCACGGGAACCGGTATCGCGCCCTTCCGCGGCATGCTCCAAGCGCGCCTCGGAAACGACGGCTCCCATAAAATCAAGCTGCTGTTCGGTGTGCGCCATGAGCGCGGCCTTTTGTATCGCGCGGAATTCGAGGAGCTCGAGCGCAGCCACCCAAACTTCCGTTTCTGGCCTACGTTGACTCGCCCCGAGCTTTCCTGGCAAGGCCGCACTGGCCGCGTCCAGCAGCACCTCGGCGAAGCCATAGGCGATCGCCGCGATATCGAGGTCTACATCTGCGGCTTGCGCGAGATGGTCGATGACGTTCGCGCCCGGCTGAAAGCCATGGGCTTCGAGCGCAAACATATCATCTACGAAAAATACGATTAATTGGTTTGGACGTGGGTGTCCGGCCTGAACCGCGACCGACCTAGCTAGCTAGGGAGCGGGCGAAGAGCTTGGCGACTCGCTTGAGTACGCGATTTCTCCATCGTGCTGCAGCGGATTACTCATACCTCAGCGCGATCGTAGGTTCTATCGTTAAGGCCCGGCGCGCCGGCAGATCACACGCCAGCAGGGACACGGTGACCAGCGCCAAACTCCGCAGTGTAGCCCTATACTCCTCAATTCCTGGACGTCGGCGACTCTTCTACAGTTTGAATGCGGCTTCTCTGGAGGATGCTTCCGAACCACTATAGAAGAGTGCGCCGATATCCGCCGACAATCGGCGGCACGCGCCATTGAAACGTCTCCAACGCTCGCTATAATCAGCAGGCTGATCAACAGGTTGCGAGTGGAGAGGTAGCATGATCAAACGAAGAGAGTTCGGTGTCAGTCTCGTGGGGATGACAAGCCCAGGCGTCACCTGGAACTCCCTTGCGGCGGCGCAAAAACCCCGGAAGAACACCCTGATGCACGTGGGCGGTGACTACCACAGCGTCGCGGGGAGGCGACATCACCTCAAAACAGAACCCTCGAGTACAACCTGCGCCACGGAGTGAAACACCTTACCGCCGCGGTCGGGAAGCGCCCGCACGGCGGTTGGGATCCGGATGAGCTGAAACGGATGAAGGACAACTGCGACAAATACGGCGTTGTCTTTGAAGCTATCCGCATGGACTCCGACTACATCAAGCTGCGCAAGGGGCCTCAACGGGATCGTGAGATCGACACCATCGTCGGTAATATCCGGAAGGCAGCGCAGATCGGCGTGAAGATCATTACATATCACTGGGAGGTGGTCCCGCATCGCCGGAACGGGAAGATCCGTGGACGCGGCGGCGCCGCCTACGACTCGTTCAAGCTGGAAAAAGATTGGAAGAATCTGCCCACCGGGGACGCCGGCCGAGTAACCCATGAGGACTATTGGGAGCGCATCACTTACTTTCTGGAAAAGATCATTCCCGCCGCCAAAGAGAATGACGTGAGAATGGCGTGTCATCCTTACGATCCGCCGGGACTCCCATTTGGTTACCAGGGAATCGACCAATGGGATTCACCTGCGATTTTCGAAGCCATTAAGCGCTACGAATCGATTGTCAACACTCCTTACAACGGTTTCCAGTTGGATCTGGGAACCGCTGCGGCGGGGTTGAAAAATCCGGCCACGGAAATTCTGCCGATTGTCCAGTACCTCGGCCAACGGGGGAAGATTCATCAGATACACATGCGCAACATCCGGGGCGGCCTTCACAACTTCTACGAGGTCTTCCCGGACGAAGGCGAAATGGATTTTTTGAAAATCATGCGAATCCTGCGGGACACCCAGTTCCCAGGCTCGATTTGCCCGGATCACATGCCCAGTCATCCGGACGATCCGGGCGGTTTCCAGGCGTTCGCGTTCGGTTACGGGTATATCAAGGGTCTGATTCAGCTAGTCAACAGCGAACTGTAGCTGTAGGCCGATTGTGGGCAGAGAAAGAAAACGCATCAAGGCACACGGAACCGCGACCAGTCTAGGAAGTGAGTGTGCCGCTGAACCGCGAGCCCAGCGAGCGGTCACAGGGAACCGTGATCGGCCTTGGTGGGCGGGCTTCCTGCGGGCTATCCCCGTGATTCGTCACCGGGCAGTAGCCCGCGTTGCCGCTCCACATTCTGCCGCATGGAGTCCGGATCGCATCGGTGTACGCCACCATTTATTTATTTAGTCGAGTACTTCACTAGCGGCAGCACGATCTTTTCGCCGTGATGCGTGTATACCAGGTCATAGGCCAGGTCTTTCTTCTTGCCCGGGAACGGGAAGTAAAGATAACCGGCTACCGCGCGCGCCGTGGGACCTTCCGGCAGGCTCTTCTCGCTCAGCTCGGTTTCCATCGTGCGGCGATCCGCGCTGGTTGATGCCGGTGGTGGAGCGCCCTGCCCGCCTGCCCCGCCGACTCCCACGCCCACTCCGGCCGAGGTCGTCCACCCGCCTCCACGCCGCCTGCCGGTGACCGGGTCATACGAAGGCCCGCTTTCATATCCCACGCCCACCGTCGGATAGACCGTGACGTCGCCCGGAGCGCTGGGCTTGCGCGTATCCGCGGGCTTCTTCTGCAGCACCGCTGCAATCACTTTCGAACGCACTGGGCGAAGTACTGTCTGAGTGCCCGCGGGCACGAGCGAAAAATCTAGCAGGGTGACATCCGTCTGTTCGCCCGGAAAAAATCCGACCTCGACCACCAGGTAGGCGCGATTGAGCTCCGAAGAGAAACTGCCGTGGACTTGTGCCGCGGTGAGCAGTTCAGCGCCAATGGCTGCCATCGGGCGTTCGGAATGCGCTGGGTACGCGCCGGCCGAATCGCGAAGTGGGATCACCTGCTGGTCCGCCGCGAACCCCGCCCCTGCAAACAGCAAGATCGCTGCTGCCGGTCTCATCAATTCGCCTCCAGTCTGGCGTTGACTCGTAGCGCTTTTCCGCTCAGAACGTAGATCCGCCGGGTGTAGGTTCGCTTGCCGGGTGCCCGGACTTCCAGATTGTAAGCGCCCGGATCGAGCCATATCGATTTTCGCTCCGCGGCGGTCCCCGCGTACGCGCCGTCCAGGAATACCTCGGCGTCCTTCAAATCAGCGTGAAGCTTCACTTCGCCCATGTTCGGGCCTCCGGTAAACCCTGCCCCGTAGTAGGGCGAGTAGAAAAACGGGTCCCAGGAGAAAAATGCCGGAAAAAAGGGCATCCAAGCGCCGTAGTAGCCGTAAGCCGGATATCCGCAGCACCAGCCGCCTGACCAATGCGTGTAGCCCGCGCCGATCATGAGGCCGCCGAAGCGTATGTGCGGCCGTCGCGTGGTCTCGTGTACCTGGGTCTGTTCGCCCTCAGCTTGATCCGGTTTCTTGTCCGCGTCCGCCGCGTAAAGACCACAGGCCAGGAACGGCACCAGAAACTTCGCGCTTCTCTTCATAGGGTTTCGCGTCTTCAGGCGAGCACGTTGAACTCCAGAGCCAAACCCTGTGTCTTGATTGCGTTCTAGCGCCGGCCCGTGGTGGAAAAGCACCACCGTGGACGAAATAGCGCGTCTTATAGAGTCTCGACTTGTCTCGACTCGCTCCATGGCCGCTCCTGAATCTCGGCGGAAGTTGTCCCGCAAATGCCGCGCAACGGGATAAAGCCACGCGCGCCAGGAGATGTCTTTCCGTGAAAGGGCCAAAATGTCGTACCACACCGAATCGTCGTCCAGCCATTCCACGGTGAAGCGCTCCTCACCAGCTTCGGCCTGCTCCGGCAGCGTGCCATACGCAAAGCCGTACCGTCGCTTTTCGTCGACCATGTAGACAATTCGGCAGACATTCAACGACCACCATTCCACCACTCGAGCCAGCACCGCGACCACAGCGCCAGGTTGTATCGGAGCGTCGGGCCAGAAGACACCGCACCCAACTCGAACATCCGCCAATGCCGCACTGCAGCCTTGGCCCGCTCAAACGTGGCAGCGCCGGTCCACAGCTCGAGGCGCTGGTGGTTCAGGATGTATCCTCGCGGGGCCGTCCCATCGGCCGTTGACCCGACTTCCGGGTACGCTCTTGCGACTGCAAAATTCGCCTGATTTTGGAATCCGGAGGTGGAGCTAGCAGGAACATCGGTTTATCCAAGGCGCACTATCCGGTTTAGCATGAATCCCCTACGGCCGCCGGACTCAGCACTCTAAAATACTTGACAGTAACACACTAAACTTTGATAATGGTACTGTACTAAGTGGCCGGCGCCTCCAGACCGGATTTGTGGCCCGCGACGCGGGTCCCGGTCATGAGGTTAAGTGCTTGGCCCTGATAGCACTAACGTTTCAGGAGGACCCCTACGCATGGGCAAGATCATAGGAATCGATTTAGGCACGACGAACTCTGTTGTAGCCGTTATGGAGGGGGGACAGCCAACGGTGATCGCGAACCAGGAAGGTTCGCGGACCACCCCCTCGGTCGTGGCGTTCACCAAAAGCGGGGAGCGGCTGGTCGGGCAGGTTGCCAAGAGACAGGCCATCACCAACCCGGAAAACACGGTGTTCTCGATCAAGCGCTTCATGGGGAGGCGCTACGAAGAGGTCACCGAAGAAATGAAGATGATCCCCTACAACGTTGTGCGCGGGGAAAATGGGGACGCTCGCGTGGACATCAGCGGAAAGAAATATTCGCCGCCGGAGATCTCGGCGATGATCCTGACCAAGCTGAAGGAAGCCGCTGAATCCTACCTGGGCGAGAAAATCACGCAGGCCGTGATCACGGTTCCTGCTTACTTCAATGACGCGCAGCGCCAAGCCACCAAGGATGCAGGCAAGATTGCGGGGCTGGAAGTCGCGCGCATCATCAACGAGCCGACGGCTGCGGCGCTGGCTTATGGTCTGGACAAGAAAAAGAACGAAACCATCGCGGTATATGACTTCGGCGGCGGCACCTTCGACATCTCGATTCTGGAGGTCGGCGAGGGCGTGGTCGAGGTCAAGTCCACCAACGGCGATACGCACCTGGGCGGCGACAACATCGACCAGCGTGTCATCGGCTGGATCATCGGCGAGTTCAAGAAAGAGCAAGGCATCGATCTCTCGCGCGACCAGATGGCGTTGCAGCGGCTCAAAGAGGCTGCTGAGAAGGCCAAAATGGAGCTCTCCACGCTCCTCGAGACGGAGATCAACCTGCCGTTCGTCACCGCCGACGCCAGCGGGCCGAAGCACCTGGCGCTGAAGCTCACTCGGGCGCGCCTGGAGCAGATGGTGGAAGACCTCATCCAACGTTCCGTAGGACCTTGCAAACAGGCCATGACGGATGCCGGCATCTTACCCACGCAGATTGATGAGATCGTGCTGGTGGGCGGCCAGACCCGTATGCCGCGCATTCAGGCGCTGGTGCGCGAGTTATTCGGCAAAGAGCCGCACAAAGGCGTCAACCCGGACGAAGTCGTAGCGGTGGGCGCCGCGGTCCAGGGTGGCGTACTGGGCGGAGAGGTCAAAGACGTGCTGCTGCTCGACGTGACGCCGCTGTCGCTCGGTATCGAAACCCTGGGCGGTGTGTTCACCAAGCTCATCGAGCGCAACACCACCATTCCGACGCGCAAGAGCGAGGTCTTCTCCACGGCCACCGATAGCCAGACGTCGGTTGAGATCAAGGTTTACCAGGGCGAGCGCGCCATGGCGCGGGACAACCGGCTGCTGGGCGTTTTCCAACTGGTGGGCATTCCTCCGGCTCCGCGCGGCATTCCGCAAGTCGAAGTGACCTTCGACATCGACGCCAACGGCATTCTGAACGTCACGGCGAAGGATCGGGCTACCAACAACGAACAGAAAATCACGATCACCTCTTCTTCCGGTCTTTCGAAAGATGAGGTCGACAAGATGGCCAAGGACGCGGAGTCCAATGCCGCGGACGATCGCAAGCAACGGGATCAGATTGAAGCCCGCAATCGCGCCGACGCGATGGTTTACAACGTCGAGAAAACGCTGAAAGAGCATCGCTCGAAAATCAGTGATACCGAGGCGCGCGAGATCGAAACAGCCATCGAAGAGACCAAGAAAGCCATGAGCGACGGCGATGCTGACAAGCTGAACGCCGCAACCGATCGGCTGACCCAGGCCAGTCACAAGCTGGCCGAAGCCATGTACAAAGCATCTTCCCAGCCGGGCGCGGGGGGAGCAGCCGGGGCGCCTGGTAACGGAGCTGCCGGCGAGGCCAAGCCGGGCGAGCCAGGCAAGAAGGACGATGTTGTGGACGCCGAGTTCGTGGATGTCGACGACAAGGAAAAGAAGTAAGAGGACAAGAAATAAAGTGTCAGGCGCCAGGTGGCAGGTCTTAGAGTCCGGCATAAGCCGGGGTCGCGATTCTGGCCCCTGGAACTTGGCGCCCCGGGCCTGATTATGACCACGCCGAAGCACGATTATTACGAGACCTTGGGTGTGCCGCGGAGCGCCTCGGCGGAAGAACTCCGCAAATCCTACCGTAAACTCGTACGCAAGTATCACCCCGATCTGAATCCCGGCGACAAAGCAGCCGAAGAGCATTTCAAAAACGTTCAGGAGGCCTACGACATCCTAAGCGATGCCAAGAAGCGCCAGATGTACGATCAACACGGTTTCTATTCCGAGAATGGATTCCCTGGTGGTGCGGGGGCGGATCAGACCCAGCCTGGCATGGACTTCGGAGGTTTCGATTTTTCAGATTACTTTAAGCAAAGTGGCCGTCAACCGCCGGCCGGGGAGACGCACGCCGGGGGCTTCTCCGATATTTTTTCTCAATTTTTCAAGCGGGGCGGAGGTCGAGAGCCGGCTGAGGAGCCGCAACAAGGGACCGATCTCGAGTACGCGTTGAATATTGATTTCTGGCAGGCGATTCGCGGAACGCAGGCGCGAATCAGCATTACCCGCCACGATGTATGTGGCACTTGCAGCGGCACGGGCGTGGCATCAGGGGGCGCCGTGTCGTGTCCGCAATGCGGCGGCACGGGGTCGGTTTCGCAAATGGCCGGCGCGATGCGCTTCAACCTCACCTGCCCGCGCTGCGGGGGCAAGGGCCGCCTCGAGAACGCATGTCCTACCTGCCATGGTGACGGCCGCGTCCCGCGCACGGAAACGGTAGAGATCCGAATTCCGCCGGGCGCGCAGAACGGCTCGCGTCTTCGAGTGCCGGGTAAGGGTAACGCGGGTACGCTCGGTGCTCCTGCAGGCGACCTGTACATCACGACGCGCGTCGAAGAACATCCCTTCTTTCATCGTACGGGCGACAACGTCGAGATTCGCGTGCCCATTACGGTGGCTGAAGCCGGCCTCGGGGCCAAGGTCGAAGTACCCACTATCGATGGGCGCACGCAGCTCAAGATTCCGCCGGGAACACAAAACGGGCAGAAGTTCCGCCTTCGGGACAAAGGCGTGTTCAACTCGCGCAAGAACCAGCGCGGTGATCAAGTTGTCGAAGTGGCAATTCAGGTTCCCAAGGTGCAGGACGAGCGGACAAAGGAGATTCTGCGCGAGCTGGCGAAGCTCCATCCCGAAGATCCGCGCGCCGCGATTTGGGAAAAGGTGTAGCCATGGCGAAAACCCGTTCCAGAGCGGCTTACATGATCTCGGCGGTAGCCGAACAATACTCCATCCATCCCCAAACACTGCGCCTGTACGAGCGGGAAGGTCTGTTGCGGCCGTCTCGCAGTGAAGGCAATACACGGCTCTACACGGATGACGATCTGGAGCGGCTGGAAATCATTCTGCACCTGACCCGCGATCTGGGCGTGAATCTGGCGGGCGTCGAGATCATTCTCAACATGCGTGAAAAGATGTCCGAAATGCAGCGCCAGATCGAAGAGTTCGTCTTCACGCTCAACCGGGAGCTGGCCGCTCACGCACGCCACGGCGAGCAGGAGCAAAAAAACTGTCTGATTCCGGTCATCGATTTCCCCTCCAAAGGCAGCTCCCGCCGCCAGAGCTGAGCACACTCCACAAAACTGATCCCTTCCTGCCCATTGGGTTTGGCCCGTTTCTTGCCCCAACAATGGCGAGGTTCGAAGCGCCATGAGAGTTGTTCCATCGGGTTGGGAAAAGGAATTCGCTCCACGCCAGCCGGCGTCAGCCAGACCCCCCACTACCGGACCTACCCCGAATCGAAGTTTTCCGGACTCGCGGACATCATGGTGCGCCAGGCAGTGGCGTTCGTCAGCTAAAGCCGGGCCCTTCCCTTGCTTTAATTTAATTGCCGCGAACCAGGGCCTCGATTTCATCCAGCTTCGCCAACGCGTGATCGAGCTTGGCACTCAAGCTTTGAGAGCTTGTGACCTGCTTGCGGTATTCATTCATGATGCACACCTGGCGTTCCAGGCCACCTCAAACCGTGTGGGGCAGAAGGCCTCGGTGCTGGCGAGCTCACGCACCGGGTAGGTCGTAGGTGGACGCTTGAGCCACGCTGAGTAATCCGGCTGTCCGGATACCGCGCCGGTGTATGCCAGGTTCACCGTGGCGCAAAATGTCTTGAGCAATTGTAACGGTCGAGCGACGGAACCTGCCTGAAGCCAAACGGTTTGTAGAATGTCTGACGATTATGGTCAGCCTCCGTGCTGGTGTCGACCATGCGCGGCGAGCCATCATCATTCAGCGCCAGAACACCGTCGTACGTCATGTGACGCCCATAGTTGTCCGGATTGCGCAGAACATCGAGATCGATCCAGTATTTCGGATCTTCGTCGAAGCTCGGCAGCGGGGCATCCTGGCCGGTGAACAGTTTAGTTTGTAGTCTTCGCGGCTGGCGAGGATCCTGCTTTGCGGCAGCGCCAGCGATTTCAGAGTGTAAATTGCGGGCATCAATCCTCCTCATCTCCTGGTTCTTGTTTGAGTGGCGGTTCTGCGCGACGTCTCGGCACGGCGCTCTTGTGCGCCGGGGCGCGTGAACGGCTTCCTTGCGTTTTCAGTATAGAGAGCGATCGTTTGGAAATTGCGCGTCATTGGCTGGAAATGTTTGCGAATGCAGGTCTTTAGCCGCTGCGCCAAGGCCGTGACCACGACCCACGCTACGCGGTTACAATAGAAGAATCGTGAGGCTTATTATTCTTTTTCGACCGATTCTGGCGCTGTTATTTATTTGCTGCGCTGGGGCCCAGAACCCCACAGATCTGCTCTCCAAGGCGCCGCCCGATGTGGATGAAGCGCTACGCGCGCGTGTCTCGAAGTACTATCAGGCGTTTGTGGACGCAAAACCACGCCGCGCCGAACCGCTGGTTGCCGAAGATTCACAGGACTTCTTCTACAACATGAAGAAGACGCAACTGTTGAGCTTCGAGATCGGCAAGATCGAGTATTCCGACAGTTTTACCAAGGCGAAAGCCGTTGTCATTGCCGAGACCTATGTGATGGCGCTCGGATTTGGCAGCAAGCCCGTGAAGGTGCCGATTACGAGTTTGTGGAAGCTGGTTGACGGGCAATGGTACTGGTACATCACCGAAGACCTGATCAACACCACGCCGTTCGGAAAGTTAGGAAATGCGCCTGCCGCGAAAACCGGAGGTGCAGCGCCGCTGCCGGACATAAGCAAAGCTCCAGACCTGCAAGCCTTGATCAATCAGGTGAGACCCGACAAGTTCGACGGGCAGTTGAATCGGGCAGTGGCATCTTCGGATCAAATCACGATCGTCAATCACATGCCTGGGATGGTTAAACTCGCCATGCGCCACTTTGCGGTGCCAGGCCTCGAGGTCAAGCTGGACCGGACTGAATTGAACGCGAACGAAAAAGCGACCGTTCGTTTTCATTACACACCGGGCGAAGAGCCCGCACCGAAATCTGTGCGCGTCGAGGTAGCAGTTCAGCCCACCAACGCCGTAATTCCCTTGCAAATCAATTTCAAGTAAACCGCGGCGGACGGAAACCGGCAGTTCGGAATGGGGCTCGCAAATTGCGCGGAGCGCGGTCTCTGACGGCATCTGAGCCACAGCCGAAGGAAACTTTCGAGGTGAAAAAGGGGCGAGCCGATTTGAGACTCGCCCCCAGAGGATTGCCTGTTACTGGCCCACTGGAATGTGCGATCCCTGCGAAAACGCCAGGCGGCCGTCAGCCGGTATGCCCAGCGCGAACGGGAGGAGGAGGCCGGAGGGTGCATCGGCTGGAACATCGAATTGCACCTCCCACACACCGATCAGGTTGCGCGCGTAGACGACCTGCGCAACATGCACGCCGGCGTTGTTGACACCGACGATTACCGGAGTGGTGATCAGGACATCGGAATCGAGAGGCGACGTCACGTCGGTGCTCACCGTCCCGGGATCCGGAATCAAGCCGGTCACATATGCCCGCATTCTTTCACCGGGCTGCGCCGGATTGGTTAGCGATACAAAAGTGCCGTTCGGCCGTACCAGCACTGCGATGCGCACCAGATTGCTAAAGGGGTCTGCGCTGGCGGGATTCGGCACCCAGGTTTCGAAGATGCCCGGCGCGGCCGACACGATCTGGGCAGTCACGGTTGTGGAGCCGGTGCCCTGCGTGACCACTATTTGCGTGGTTCCGACAGGTGTTTCGTACGGCACCTGAACCGTTACCGATTCATGGCCATCGACGTTGGACACGTTGTAGATCGGCGCGAGGACACCGTCGAACGTCACGCTCACACTTGCGACCTGAGTGGGTAGCCCTCCGAAAGCCTGAGCCACCACCGATCCCTGAATTCCAGGCGCGATTCCGGTGCAAGAAATGGTTACGACGGCACCTGGAGATGCGGCGTTTTTGATAAAGCTTGCGCCGTTGAACAACATGTTTTTCGGATCGCAGGCCGGCCCGGACAGACGTGCGGTGAGATTGAATGTAACATGGAAGTCGCCGGAACTGGCTGTGACCACAATCGGACCGGGTGTAGCGCCGGCGGTTACGATGGTGGATGCCTGGCCTTGAGCGTTGGTGGTGGTACTCCCAGTTCCTAGCGTTGCATCGCCGCTGGTCAGAGTGAAAGTGACGGGGGCTCCCTGAACGGGCTGGCTGCTGCCATCATTCACCTGAACGATCAATGGACTCGAAAACTGGGTTTCGACGACCGCCGCACTCTGCGGATCGCCTGAAACCTTCTGCAGAGCGGCGATCACGATATTCACCGTCAAATTGAAAAGCTTTGCGACCTTCCCGTCGGCCGTTCGCACCCGGACCTGGACGTTACCACCTGTGCTTTCGAGCGTTACCTGAGCAGACACGCGACCCGTCCCATCGGACGTGTCCCGAACATTCGTAAATGCGACAGTCCCGGGCACAACCGCTTCAAAGACCACCGGCACTCCCGCAATGTCATTGCCACCAAGGTCGGTCACTTCCGCCACTAGTGGAATCGGAAGCACAGCGCCGGGGTTGCCTTTCTGGTTGTCGCCCCCGAGGATGTTGATGTTGGCCGGAGGTCCGGCAATCACTTTGAAGGACAAGTCGAAAAAGCTAAAGTTTCCGACACTAACGGTAAACCCACCGGCACCGATCTTTCCGCCGAAGGCCAGATTGCACGTGGCGGTTCCGGTTGAGTCCGTCACGGCGTACCCGCCGACGCAAGCAATGGTTGATGAGTTAGTGGGAATGTCCGGCGAGGCACTGACGGCAACGCCTGGAACTCCCTTGCCTTGTTGCGGCCCTAGAACGGCCCGGATCTGAATCTTCGTGGGTATCGTCCCTTGCTGGCCGGCGGCCCCCACAAGCGGCAACTGGGACAAGTCCGGCGAGATCAGAAGAGCCTGGACCTCAACGATCCCATTGACAATGCCAGCGGTGGTCTCAGTGAGCTGAACTTTGGCCGTCCCGTACGTAGCGGTGATGGTGCTTTGGACGAACGATACCGCAGGTGTTATCGACGCGACGTCCACCCCAACGAATGTGTTCGTGGCTTGGCCGTTCGAATCCGTGGTGGTCTGCGGGTTGGAGAGTACGCCACCGCCCTGAATGGTCCAGTTTACTGTGGCGTTTTTAACGGGGTTTCCAGCAGCATCCCGCACCAGCACTGTCATGGGAGGGCTCACATGGACTGCTTGAGCGACCATGCCATTACCGGAAACGATGGTAACGGTCTGGGCCTGGACGATTTCCGCGCCGGCCAAGCAAGCTCCAATTATAAGAATGCACAGCACAAATCTGGCAAAAGTCATTTTTTTTCACCTCTTAATTTTGAGAAAAAACCAGCCTGGAAAGGACGCGGAGATTAGCCAGTATACACCCTTGCGGTCTGGAGAGAAAACCTAAATTATAAAAAATATTCGGGATGTTCGGCGAAAAAGAACGGACTAGAAAGAAAAAGGAGGAGAGCCGAAGCTCTCCTCCTTGATAAAGGTCAAACGAGGGCTATTCGCCCAGTTGCTCGCCGCTACCCTGACCGCAACTGATGGAGCCACTTGCGTCTGAAGCGCTTGGCGGGCAGGAGACCGGATTCGGACTGCGCGGCGGATCCGGAATGATCAGCGCCAGATAGCCCATGGCGACATCGACGGCACCCACGCGGGTGACGAACGCGAATCCATGTCCATACTGGAACTCGCAATCAGCGATGACATAACCCTGGAAGTTCGGGGCTACGAGCAAGGCTGTGGTGGTATAGGTTGTGCCCGCCGCCACATTAGGCGTGGTCACAGCAGCCGGAGCATTAGCGCCGAAGAAGTTCAGCGTGCAAGTTCCCTCCTGAGTGGAGGTCGTATACGGATCTGCTGAGGTATTCGAGATCGCCATACCCGTATCGAAACCAGCCTGGTTGGTGACGAACGGGAACAACAGGTGCGTGGCGCACTTGGCAATACTGAAGTGGTTGCCAGCAGATGAGGTATCGCGGAAGCGCGGAATCGGGACAGTAAGGTCAGAAGGCGTCGAAATGTTGCTGATCGGCGCGAAGCTGGCGCCGAGTTGGCTAGGTGTCCCAACCGTGATGGCCGGGATGTTCGAGCCCGGATTCGAGACGAACGAGATGGTGACCGGCACCGTAAGCTGCTCATTCGGATTGCCGATGTCGGCCTGCAGCACTTCATAAACGGCTGTGGCTGTGCCGCTCGAATCTGGCGTGATTGCGCCGCTCGTCAACGCGCTGTATGCTCCACCGCCATTGGAATCAGTGGACGTCAAGTGTACATACAAGGTTGGGGTGAGTGACGTCGCAGGGCCGATAAATGGCCCGGCGTTGGGAACCGAGGCAGGAGGTGTGACGCCTGACGGGCAACTTCCGGGGGTGGTGCTAGAAAAGGCTACGGTACAGTAGCCAATCGATGTCGGTACACTCAGAGTTACACCCTTGTTCACGTTAGTGAACACGATGCGGAACCTGGTGCCTTGAGTCGCATTGCCGGCGTTCGCCAGCAAGGTTTTGTTATAGAAACCACTTTCCGTGGTGTAAACCGTGTTGGGTAGGTCTTGATCCCCGTCGCCGTTAGGCGCTATAGCCGTCGTCGCCGTGTTGCGTATCTTAAAGGCGGCTGCAAACCCCTTTTGAAGCGTGACTGAACCTGATGTCCCATTGGTCACGCTAAAGCACTGCTGGAAGATTGTCGTACTGCCGTTGGTGACGAGCAGGCCCTTCAGCACCACGCCAACCACCTGCTGGGCCGTATTACTGCTGATCGGCAAGATGGAGCCGTTGCTGGTTGCCAGCGATTCGGAGACGGTCGTAGTGATGCCAGCCACCGGAACGCCCAGAGCATTGGCCGGAGCGCGAACGTTGGTGATTCTGAACGTGCGCGTTCCACCCTGGGTACCAGGAGCGATGATCGGAATTCCGTTGAACACGAGGGAATTGGGGGACCCAGCACCAGCGAGTTGGCCTTGCCAAACGTTATAGATTGGCCCGGGGTTCGTGTTGGTGTTGGTCCCGCCGGTGGGCTTGTACGGACTTGAAGTAGTCGAGCCCAATCCAAGAACAGGGCAGTTCGCGCCCACAGCGCACAACACCTGCTCCCCTGGTAGCGGTTCGTCGACCAGCAACAGGGCTTCTGTGGCGCCGGTAGCCGTGTTCAAAACGCGGCTGGTTACCGTCGGTGTATTCAAAAACAGTTGAATGTTCACCTTCTGGGCCGGGGCGCCCGGATCGGTCGGAGTACCACCAGTGCAGTTCAGAACGAAGTCGCCTAGAAGTTCAGCCAAGCCTTCGTACCGCACCTGCAGCGGCGTTGCAGTGCTCTGGCAGCTAAAAGTCTGCGCGCTTACCGTTCCCGCTGTTCCTAACAACAGGGCTAGCGCCACAAGCACTAAAATACATCTGCGAAAATCTGCCATTTCCTTCTCCTTGTAAAGTGCGTGATTGAATCGGTCGAAGTTCTCTAGCAACCTGAGCCTCTGACACTCTCCAAAACCGCTTCAAAAAACCCTTGGGGACTTCTCCGTGTCGGGCGGAGAATCAGAATCACCGTCGCTCCTCAAGTGGACACAACGGCCCAACAAACTAGAACCCGCGAGAGCACATGTTTTTTAAACTTGCGTTTTTAACTACTCCGTCTGTGCTTGCGGGACGAAAGCGCAATAAAATGCCTTCGGACGTGGTAAAGATATTTCATACCCGATCCGGTGACGACTGTCAAGAGAAAATTCTTTGTCTTCAATGCGAAACCTGATTATGTGCGCTTAGAAAGGCATTTAAGCACGCGACTTACCGAGTGTCAATGAATGGGGGTTGAACTGCAAAAATTCGCCGTTCAATGGTACTCCAGCAGGGCATGAGCGTGCTCACTCGCACTATCCATGGTTATCCGGTTTAGCCAGTCAGGCGAAATACGCACGCTCGATGGGCGGCCTCCCCGGGATACTCAAGATCATCAATCGCGTGGTTCATGTTATCAGGTGCTCGCCCCGATTGGCGGAATTCGCGCTGAAAATTGGTTTGCGGAGTCGGACGAGAGCCGGGACAGGCGTCGAGCACGTCGCCGGCGGTGCTGATCCTTAGCGATTTCGAATATTTTCCGGCCCGACTGTTAACAAACTCGCTCAGTAGAAGGCCTTGATCCAAGGCTCCAACATAACATGGCCGAATGTCACCCGGTTGACTTCCAGTGGGTGATGGAGGCGAAGCGCCGAGGCGCGACCGTGATTCACGTGAATGCACGCTTTACGCGCACGAGCGCTGTAGTGGATATCCATATTCCCATGCGGGCGGGCAGCGACATCGCGTTCCTGTGCGGAGCGTTATTTTAGCGTTATTCTAAGGACTACGTTCGCAAGTACACCAACGCGGCCGCGATCATCGGACGACTAGGACACCGAAGACCTGAACGGCCTATTCAGCGGATGGAATTCCGGCTAGCTAAGGCCAATACGAGATTAAATCCTGGCAATACAGATGTTGAAGTAGGACCCGCGGCCGGCTCGCGGGAGATGTTTACGGGCGAATCCATCCCGAGCGAGGCGTGCAGGTAGGCGCCAAATGATCTGATCTCGTTCGTAGGCGATCCGAATCCTTCGATTCAGGAATCAAAGGCGCTCACAGCAAATATCGAATGGGACCGGCGCAGTTCACGGACGCCACCGTCTGCATCGGTTGCAAAGCCTGCGAAGTTGCCTGTAAGCAGTGGAACCAATTGCCGGACGACGGTTACCACTTCAGCGGCATGTCCTCCGACAACAGCGTGGCGTTGGGCGCATCCATATGGCGTCACGTGGAATTCATTGAACGTCGGTGCCGCTGGGGGCAGAGGTCGGGCGATTTCTCGTGGTTCATGATGTCTGACGTCTGTAAACATTGCAAACGCGCAGGCTGCCTGGAATCCTGTCCTACCGGAGCGATTATCCGTACGGAGTTCGAGACGGTTGACGTGCAGCCGGATATCTGCAACGGCTGGGTCTATTGCGTGGTCGCTTGCCCGTTCGGAGTGATCGATCGTTTGGAGGATGACGGCCTTGCGTGGAAATGCACGCTGTGTTACGACCGCTTGAAAGACAACATGGAGCCGCCCTGTGCCAAGGCGTGTCCGACGAATTCCATCATCTACGGAGAAGTAGATGAGCTTCGGCAAAAGGCCAAAGCACGCGTCGAGGAGTTACACGAACGGGGCATCGTCGATGGCGAGCGCGGCTGCAGTGCTGAAAATGTTTCTGCTGAAGCGCGGCCCGCAAGCTTCGAAACGAAATTGCAGGCTCGAAGCAGCGGATTGAAGAAGAACTGCAGAGGCCTGTGGTGCACTTCGGCTATCCGAACTGCAAGGCAGAAGATTTTGAGTGGCGCGGGGAGGTTGCGAATGCGCATCTGCATTCAGCCGAGCGGGCAGGAGCTGCTTGAGGCCGACGGGGCCGTGGACAGATTCAGCCCGGATGCCATTCTGATTTCGTTACACCTGGAGTCGGCCTTTCCTGATCTGTCAGCCGCGATTTGCGCCGCCATCCAGCTAGTTGCCGAATCGAGGCCAGTGGATCGCGCAGTTTCATGCGCTCGTTCAGAGCTATCGTATGCGCAGTGCGCTCCCGATTTTCGTACAAAATTTCATACCGCCGGCGCACGCTCTGCGCATCGAGCGCCCAGTCGCTATTTGAGTGGGTCATGAGCTTGAATCAATCGCTCCGTGAAACGATCGCGAAGATTCCGTCCGTTTTTTTCTGGTGGATGCAGCAAGACTCGCCTGCCGGACTGGCCTTGCGGGCTGGCACAACCCCCGCACTGTGGTACCTGGCGAGAGCCGGCATTCATCCCAAGCTGTTTCCCGCGCTCGCCAAACTCATCGCCCGAGGCTTTGCGGCGCTGCGCAGGCCCGCGGCAAAATGCGTGGTCCTGGATCTGGATAACACGGCATGGGGCGGAATCCTGGGGAAAGCCGGGTTCGAGCGGATTCACTGCGGGGACGGGGACTATCCTGGAAACGCTTCTGCATCGTTGAAACGCTTCTGCATCGTTCCAGCGGGCACTCCTGGCACTGCGTAGCCGGGGTGTGTTGCTGGCGGTGTCCAGCAAGAACGATTTGCCGGCAGTCGAACAAGCCTTCCGAGAGCGCGGCGACATGGTTCTTCGTTCCGAGCACATCAGCGAGTGGGAGGTGCATCGGGAGCCCAAAACGGAGTCGATCAAGCGTATCGCCGAGCGGCTGAATATCGGGCTGGACAGTACTGTATTTCTGGACGATAACCCGGCGGAGGTGGCTCTGGTCCGCATGAGTCTGCCGCAGGTACGCGCGTATCAAATGCCGGATAAGCCGGAGCAGTTCGTGGATTTTCTGGCGGCGCTGGAGGATTTCGATCAACTCAGTCTTTAGGCCGAGGATCTGCGGCGCGCCGAGTTTTACGACGTCAGAAGAAAGCAAGTTGAAGCTGTCCCAGACCGCCACTGACCTCGAGTCTTTTTATCGTTCGCTTCAGACCGTATTCCGGAGGGGGAAAACGCTTCCAATTTCGAGCGCATCGTGCAGCTATTTCAGAAGACGAATCAGTTCAACTTGACCACACGCACGCTATCAGAAACCGGAGTTGGTGGATGCGCTGGCCCGCAAGTCGGAACTTTGGGCGTTCCGCGCGCGTGACGTGCACTCGGACCAGGGAATTATCGCCGTGGCGCTGTTGCACTTCAACGAGAACTTCTGCGAGATGGACAGTTTTCTCATGAGTTGCCGGATCATCGGGCGCACCGTAGAAACAGCCATTCTCCATTTCCTGGAGCAGCAGGCGTTGGATCGGGGCGCGTCACACCTGCTGGCGGATTAGCCCAGACTTTCTGGAGCAGCATGGGTATCAATGTATCTTATCTATCGTGAGGACCTGCACAGCCGCTGGCAGAAGCAACTCGCCGCGTCCGTCACGGCTTGTCCGCCGTGGATCACTTTTGAAAGGGTGCTTTCGTTAGTTAGCATGCACCCGCAACTGAGAGAAGTATTGACCAATATCCTCGAAACCGACAACATCGCCGAGAACGATTCCTTCGAGACCATCAGTACCTGGGATTCCGTACGGCACCTAGCTAGCTGACCTAGCTAGACTTGTCCTGGCTATTGAGGAAACTTTTGGAATGGAATCACCTTTGATGCCGCGGAGATCCCCGAACTCATCTCGGTCCCCGCCATCGCCAGTAGGCAGGTTATCACGGAAGCTTAAACGTCGCGGAGCCACCCACTCACGCGGCCCAAGCCACGGACGATCTTAATTAAGCTAAAACACTCAGAACCAAATCCCGAGGCCGACGGAAATCTCTGTCTGGTTGAGCCTGCCATGCTGATCGGGGAAGTTGAAGGGCTTTCCGGTATTGTATTGGCGAAAGTCGACTCTGGCGGCCATGGTGGCTGTCATTCGCACTTTGATTCCGCCCCCATAATTGATGCCGAACTTCGTCACCTGGTTGCCGTAGTACACGGAGGCGCCTGGTGGAAAGAAGCTGCTGAACTGCACCCCGCCAGCGCCGAACGGCCGGATGCGCGATCCTTCGGGCGTGGCATACACCAGAAAGTCGTAAAAGCCCTGCTGGATGTTCATGGGGACAGTCGAGCCGTTACCCAGGTCGACGCCGCTACGGTTGTAAGCGTACCCGAATTCGTGTCCCGCAAAGCGGTAGGTGTTGAGCGCAAAGCGAACAGCCAGGCGGAAGCCATCCTTTACCGTCGCGTTAGTGGTGTTCCCCGACTGATCGACATTGCTTCCTAAACTGGCTTTACCAAATCGCGAGACGCCGCCGCTTACCGCTAATTCCGCCACTTGAGCCGGCATCAAACCCGCGCCAGCGCAAAAAAGTACCGCCATAGCCCGGCTACGCATCCGTATTCTCCTCGTGAACAAACACTTAGGCTACTTTAAATTTATCCCGGCAATCGCTCGAACAAAAGTGGACTAACTCGCCATTGATGGTCTTTTTCACAGACGTTTGGGTAGAGACGTAGGTTCCGCAAACGGGATCCTGCTTCAATTCACCCCCCAAGTTTCCGGACGACGGCGCCGAAGATGCACGCGAGGGTGTGTGAGGATTGAAGGTTTGGGAGATCGCTCGCGACACCACGGCGAACAGATACCGGATGAGCGCGATCAGGACCACCAATATCAGGAAGCGGAATAGAAGCCGAAACATGAACCGGCGGGTCTCCGGGCCCACCAATAGCGGGCAGGCACTAAAAAGCCCTGCGCCGCTTTACTTCTTCTTCTTTTTCGTGGCCGCGGCCGGGTTCTCGTACTTGGTCGAAATTGAGGCGTCGAGCGAAGCCAGAGCACCCTTGGCCGAATCGGCAAACGGGCCGGCCGGCTTCAGTTGCAGATATTTCTCCAAAGCCTCTTTGGTGCCGGGCGCGGGCGTCACTTTGCCATCCGGCGAGACCTGCGCTTTGCCCAGCAGGCACATACCGAACTGATACTGCGCGTCGGCGTAGTTCGCATCCGTATCGATCGCTTTCTTGAACGCTTCACACGCGGCATCGTTCTGCCCGGTATTCACCAGAACGGCTCCGAGATTGAAAAAGTAACGTCCGGCATTCGGCGGATCGAGCTGCGCGGCTTTGGCTAACTCGGCTTGCGACTCGGGAAATTTCTTCGCCTTGGCGAGAGCCAGAGCATAGTTGTTGTGATAAGCAGCGTCGTCAGGCTTGATCTCGAGGGCCTTGGTATATGCCTCCAGCCCCTTCGCCATGAGAGCGTCGCGGTCAGGCCCGGCCTTTAGCAGGGCCGCCTGTGTGTACGATTCGGCCAGTTGCGCCCAAACCACATTCTGCTTGGGATCCATTGCGCCGGCCTTGGTGAACGATTCAATGGCTGCGTCATACTGCTTGGCTGCCAGAGCCTGCATGCCCTGATTGAAGGCGTCATTTAGCGCCTTATTTTTTGCCAGCGACTGCTCGCGCTCCTTGGCGGCCTTCTCGAGCTGGGCCTTTTGCTCGGCCGACATCTCCCTGGTCTGTTCTTTGGTGAGAGTGCCGGTTTCGGCGGCCTGCGCCAGCGACTGCTGCTTCTGCTTGTTTGCCTTGAGATCGAAGTTGATCACCGTGGAATCGCCCAGCGTCGTCCTGACGTTGTCGACCGAGTCGACGTCCTTGCCGTCCACTTCGACAATCAGCTTGTATGTGCCAAGCGGAAGTCCGGTGTGAAAGTAGTGGCCCTTCTTGTCGCTTTTGACTTTATAGTTGCCTTTGATGTCTTTGCGCTCAATTTTGACCAGAGCGCCTTTGAGCGGCGCGCCGTCTTCGCCCTTCACATCTCCTTCGATTGAGGAGACCTGCGCGAAGGCTGCCGAGGCCATAAACAGCAAACCCGCGGCGGACAGGGCCAGCGTTTTCATTTTTGTGGGCATTCGAGGACAATCCTCCACTGATGTGTTTTGCCTGTAAACATCAGCATACTACAGGAGACTTTAGTCAATCTAACGCCGGTTTCAGTTTTGATACGATGAACTTTAACCAGAAGGCGCTGATGTGACCGAAACTGTCCCCGACATCCTGGCTCGCATTGTGGCTCATAAACGCAAGGAGCTCGATGCACCTAAAGTGCCCGCCGCTCAACTAGAAATGCGTGCCACGGCGAGGCTTGGCTCGCGCCGGGATTTCAGCTCCGCGTTCCTCGGCCGGCGGCCGGCAATTATCGGTGAAATTAAAAAAGCCTCACCCAGCCGTGGAGTGCTCGCTGCCAATTATGACCCGTGTGGCCTAGCGTCGGCGTACGAGCGTGGCGGAGCGGCCGCGCTTTCGGTGCTTACGGACCAGGTTTTCTTCCAGGGCAATCTCGACGACTTGTGCGCCGCGCGCGAGGCTGTGACGCTACCCGTATTGCGCAAGGATTTCACGATCGATGAATATCAGGTGACAGAAGCCGCCGCCGGCGGGGCCGATGCCATTCTGCTGATCGCGGCGATCCTGGACACGAACCGCCTTCGCGAGTTGCGGCTGCTGGCAGGGCATTACAAGATGGCCGCGCTGGTTGAAGTGCACGATGAAGCTGAGCTCGAGCTGGCTCTCGGAGCAGGAGCAGACATCATCGGAGTCAACAACCGGGACCTGAGAACGTTCCGGGTATCGCTTGAAACTTCACTTCGGCTTGCCGCCAAAATCCCTGCCGGCGTTTTGAAGATCGCCGAAAGCGGCATTCGCTCTGCCGGCGACATACGCCTCCTGAGTGGCGCCGGTTTCCAGGCGTTTCTCGTGGGTGAGCACCTCATGCAGGCGAGCGATCCTGCCGCCGCATTGCAGGCTCTGATGAGCGCGTCATGATGGTGAAGATCTGCGGGATCACCAATCTGGATGATGCTCTGGCGGCCATCGATGCCGGCGCCGCGGCTCTGGGCTTCAATTTCTGGCCGGGAAGTCCACGTCACATCGCTCTCGAGAATGCGCGGCACATCATCCGACAGTTACCGCCGGCGGTGTTAAAAGTCGGAGTGTTCGTGGATGAACCGCGGGAAAAAGTGAACGAAATGTCGCACACTGCCGGTTTGGACGTAGCGCAACTGCACGGCCGGGAGGCACCCGGTGATTTTCCGGATGGTGTGCGGGTGTGGAAAGCGGTTCGCGTTGCCCTGGACTTCAATGCCAGCGACGTGGACCAGTATCCCGGCGAGGCGGTGCTTCTGGACGGGCCGTCCAACGGCGTGCCGTTCGACTGGACCATCGCAGCTCACAGTTCAAAACGCATTATTATTGCCGGCGGCCTCGACGCGAATAACGTACGGAATGCCATGGATCAGGCCCGGCCCTGGGGCGTGGATGCCTGCTCGCGACTCGAGACCGCGCCTGGGAAAAAGGATCGGCTCAAGATGACTCAGTTCATCAAAGCCGCCTTGGCCGAGGACCGATGATCGTCTCGCAACCCGACGCCGGTGGCCACTTCGGAGACTACGGCGGGCGTTATGTGCCTGAAGTGCTGATGTCGCCGCTCGAGGAACTGGAGCGCACCTACCTCGAGGCTCGAAATGATCCGGCGTTTCAGGCCGAACTCGACGAGCTGCTGCGCAGCTACGCTGGGCGTCCCACGCCTCTCTACTTCGCGCGCAGGCTCAGCCAGAAGCTGGGCGGCGCGAAAATTTATCTGAAGCGCGAAGACCTTCTGCATACCGGTGCACACAAGATCAATAACTGCCTGGGCCAGGCTCTGCTCGCCCGCCGCATGGGCAAGAAGCGGATCATCGCCGAAACCGGCGCCGGCCAGCACGGCGTAGCAACAGCCACGGTTTGTGCGCTGTTCGGTCTCGAATGCCTGGTGTACATGGGCGAGGAGGACATGCGCCGCCAGCGGCTCAATGTATTCCGCATGCGCCTGCTGGGAGCCAAAGTTGTGGCGGTGACCAACGGCAGCCGGACCCTGAAGGACGCCATCAGCGAAGCCATGCGCGATTGGGTCACCAATGTGAAATCTACGCATTACCTGCTGGGCTCCGCGCTCGGCTCGCATCCCTATCCGTTGATGGTGCGGGAATTCCACAAAATCATCGGGGAAGAAGCGCGTGGACACATCCAGCAAGCGGAGGCGCGGTTGCCTGACGCCGTTTTCGCGTGTGTGGGCGGAGGCAGCAATGCGATCGGAATTTTTCATGCATTCATTCCCGACGCGAGTGTTCAGCTGATCGGCGTCGAAGCCGGCGGCCGCGGCAGTCAACTGGGGGAACACGCAGCGCGCTTTTCGGGCGGTTCTCCGGGTGTGCTCCACGGCGCGCGCAGTTACCTGTTACAGGACGAGGACGGCCAAGTCTCTCTGACGCATTCTGTATCGGCTGGACTAGATTATGCATTGGTCGGACCGGAGCACGCATGGCTGCACGACCAAGGCCGCGCGGAATACATCTCTGTCGACGACCGTCAGGCGCTTGAGGCGGCGCGCGTGCTGTCTCAAACGGAGGGCATTATTCCGGCGCTCGAATCCGCTCACGCGGTGGCGGAAGCGGTGACTCGCGCTCCCAAAGCTCAGGGGCAAGTCTTCATCGTGAATGTTTCGGGGCGGGGAGACAAGGATATCGATATTTACCGGGAGAACTTCAGGGAGCTGGACGCGCAATAGATCCTCAATCGGCTAACTATGCAGACCCGTATCACCCGGCTCTTCGACTCCCTGAATCGTGCAGGCACCAAGGGCCTGATCGCATACCTCACCGTGGGCGATCCGTCGCCTGAGCGAACGCCGGCTCTGATCGAAGCACTGGAGCGCGGCGGCGCTGATCTCATTGAGCTGGGCGTTCCGTTTTCAGACCCGATTGCCGACGGTCCGGTGATCCAGCGAGCCGGCGAGCGTGCGCTGCGCGCTGGTACCACACTACGAGGCGTGCTCGAAATCGCGCAAGAGGTGCGGAGCCGGTCCGAGATTCCCCTGCTGCTTTTCACCTATCTCAATCCGGTGCTGCGATACGGTTTTGAGAAGCTGGCGCGCGACGCGGTGGCGGCCGGCATCGATGGGTGCCTGCTGACCGATGCTAGCGTGGAGGAAGCCGGCGAATACGTTCGGGTCATGCGCGCCGCAGGTCTGGACACGGTGTTCCTGGTGGCGCCAACCAGCTCGGCGAGGCGGCTGCAACTGGTGGCCCAGTATTCAAGCGGTTTCGTTTATCTGGTGTCGCGTACCGGCGTCACGGGCGAACGCGACTCGCTATCGGACTCAGTGGCGCCTCTGGTTCGCGCGGTGCGGGCAGTCACCAATCTTCCACTCGCCGTGGGATTTGGTGTTTCGCGGCCGGAACACGTGGCGGAGCTTGGCAAACAAGTGGAAGCCGTGGTGGTGGGCAGCGCCCTCGTGCATTTGATCGAACGCAACCTCGATAATCCTTCGCTCGACATCCAGCTCGAATCTTTCGCGCGAGAGTTGAAACACGGTTTCGAGCTGGCGAACGCCGGAGTTCACCTCTCATGACTCGCGAAGCCGCACTCAAAGCGCTGGCCGAGTTCCGCGATCGGATCGACCGGCTGGACCGCAGTCTTCTGGAACTGCTCAATGAACGGACAAAGGTAGTGGAAGAGATCGGCCGGATCAAACGCGAGTGTCAAATGCCGATCTATGAACCCAAACGGGAAGAGGATGTTCTGCGCAATGTGGCCGAGCACAACACCGGGCCCATGGGTCAGGAAGCCTTACGGCGGATCTTCGAGCGAATCATTGACGAAATGCGCACATTGCAGCGCATGCGTACGGAATCGCAGCGGGACGGAGAGTAGATAGAACCATGTTGGTAGTGATGCAGGAAGGCGCCAGCGAAGCGCAGGTTCAGCAGGTCATCGATCGCATGGTGCAGCTGGGCTTCAACGTCCACCGCTCGACGGGTGTGGTGCACACGGTGCTGGGAGGAGTCGGCGGCAAGCAGGAATTCGACGTTGCCACATTCGAGGTAATGGAGGGCGTTCAGGAAGCTCACCGCATCATGTCGCCGTACAAGCTGGCAAACCGCACGTTCCGTCCTGGGGGTACGGTGGTGAAGATCGGCGGAGGCGGACACCCGCCGGTTGAAATCGGCGGCAACCAAGTGGTCGTGATGGCCGGGCCGTGCAGCGTGGAGACTCGCGATCAGATCGAGCGCGCAGCCGAGATTGTGGCGCGCGGCGGTGCGAAAATTATTCGCGGTGGAGCCTTCAAACCGCGCACCTCGCCATACAGTTTCCAGGGCTTGGGCGAAAATGGCCTCGAGCTGATGCGAGCCGCCGCGGATCGCAATGGGTTGCTGGTGGTGAGCGAGGTGATGGACCTCACGCAGATTCCGCTGCTGGTCCAGTATGCTGACATTCTGCAGGTGGGCGCGCGGAACATGCAGAATTACAATCTGCTGCGCGAGTTGGGCAGGATTCGGAAACCTGTACTGCTCAAGCGCGGCATCGCGGCTACCATCGAGGAACTGCTGCTCTCAGCCGAGTACATTCTCGCGGGCGGCAACTACGATGTGATCCTTTGCGAGCGTGGCATCCGCACATTCGAAAATTACACGCGCAACACGATGGACATTTCCGCTATACCGGTGGTGAAGAAATTGTCCCATCTGCCCATCGTGGCCGATCCTTCGCATGGAACCGGGCGGCGGGACAAGGTCGCGCCCATGGCCCGCGCCGCACTGGCTGCTGGAGCTGACGGCCTGCTGATGGAAGTGCATCACGATCCGGACCATGCGTTGAGCGACGGCGCTCAGTCACTCTATCCCGCCCAGTTTGAAGAACTCATGGGACAACTGCGGATGATTGCTCCCGCCGTGGGCCGCAGCATCTAGCGCATGGAAACCGTCGCGATCGTCGGCGTGGGGCTGATCGGCGGCTCGTTCGGACTGGCGCTGAAGAAAGCCGGCTTCTCAGGAAAAATCTTCGGCGTGAGTTCACAGGAGACGCTGCGGGTAGCACTCGAGCGCGGAGCCATTGACGAAACTGCGACCCTGGCCAACGCGGTGCCCAAGGCCGATCTGGTTTATCTGGCGCAGCCCATCGGCCGCATTATCGACACTCTGCGGCACCTCGATCCGCTGGTACGGCCCGGCGCTCTGATCACTGACGCCGGCAGCACCAAAGCGGCGATCGTTTCCGCAGCCGGCAAATTTCTTCACCTGGCAGCGTTCCTCGGCGGGCATCCCATGGCGGGAAAAGAAAGGCGTGGCGCGGCCCAAGCCGACGGTGATCTGTTCGAAGGGCGCGCTTATGTGCTGACGCCCGAAGACACGGCGTCGCTAGAATCGCATCCCGCTCGAAACTTTGTGGATTGGATCCGTAAAATCGGCGCACGTCCGGTGGTCCTGACGCCCGAAGAGCACGACCGTGTCGTCGCTTTTACATCCCATCTGGCGCAGTTGGCTTCGACCGCGCTGGCTGCCACCGTGGCCGAGCAAGCCGGCGATCGTCTGGAAGTCGCGGGGCCGGGTCTGGCCGATACCACACGCCTCGCGCTGAGCCCCTACGAGCTATGGCGCGACATCCTGGCCACCAACGCGAATGCCATCGAACTGGCTCTCACGGCGTACATCAACAAGCTCGAGCACCTGCGCGCAAATCTACGCACGCGGGAAGTTCAGGGGGAATTCGAGATTGCAGCCGCGCTGGCGGCGACGCTGCGGAAATAATCGCACTACCGGGGCATCGAGAGAATTTCGTCGCTAACCCGCTGTTCCTTCCAGCCCAGCTGCCGGCCCATTTCGGCGGCGAACGGTGCGACCGTTTGCTCAGTCCAACGGCGCTCGTAGCCCCAATAGGTGGAAACAAACATCAGATCGGCCAGCTTCTCAGCCATCTCATGTTCCACGGCGAAGGCGATCTGGGCACATTCCAGGCGCGATAAACCGGCACCCGGCTGCTGGGACAGAGAATCGAGAAGGCGCGCGGTTTGCACTCCGTAATGACGCACCGTTAGTGCCGCCTCCTCCGGCGTGATGCGATACTGAGCCGCAAGCTGCGCGACGGACGAGAACAGCGCGTCGATGCGCTCCTGCGTGTTGCCTCCGAGCGGACTGTGAGCCGTCGTGGAAGGAACAGCGGAAATGAGGTTCGCAGCTTCCTCGCTCATGGCCCGGTAGGTGGTGTATTTGCCGCCGGCCACATGGACTACGCCATCCGCGGCCATCCAGATGCGATGCTCGCGGCTGGTCCGGGTGGCCGACCGCGTATGGCTGCGCACCAGCGGGCGCAGCGAGCTGAACGTGGATATCGGCTGGATGTCTTTGGCTTCGGGGAATAACATCCGCACTATGCGCAGAAGATATTCACGTTCTTCGGCGGAAATGCGCACATCATCCGGAGTGCCGTCATGATCGACGTCCGTCGTACCCACGAGCGACAACTGGCGCGAGCTGCCCCAGGGGATCACGAAGATGATGCGACCTGATTTTTCGAAATAGGCAATGGCGTTCTCGCTCGAATTCAGGCGCGGAACCACTACATGCGATCCCCGCACAAGACGCAACCTTTCTTCGTTAGCCCACGCACCGGTCGAGTCCACCAGCTTTTCCGCGCGCACTGAAAAGGACTCGCCGGAGATTGCGTCAGTGACTGTCACCTGTTCACCCTGGCGCTCGGCCCGTGCGTAATTCGCAACCGCCGCGCCGGCGCGTGCCGCATCCCAGATGTTCTCGAGCACGAAACGCGCGGAGTGTATCTGGCAATCGAAAAAAACGGCGCCGTGCGTTAGACCCTCACGCGCGAGACCCGGCTCGATCTTTTCGACTTCAGTCCGCGACAGGATGCGGTGGCGCCCGATGTTGCCGGAGCCTGCCAGCATGTCGTACATCCAGAGCCCAGTGCCGTAAAACCAGCGTCGAGCCCATCCGTACAGGGGGATCAGGAACGGCTGCGGCGTAACCAGGTGCGGGGCCAGTTTCAGCAACGTGGCGCGCTCACGTAACGATTCACGGACGAGCCGGAACTCGAGCTGTTTCAGATAGCGTAAGCCGCCGTGAATGAGCTGGGAGTTTTTGCCACTGGTGCCGGAGGCGAAGTGCCGCTGTTCGACCAGTGCGACCTTTGAGCCTCGCATGACGAGGTCCCGCGCGATCCCCGCGCCGTTAATACCGCCGCCCAGGATCAGCACGTCGAAGGATTCATGGCGCAGGCGTTCCAGGTTCCGTACCCGGCTCTCGCGCGTAAATCCGGGCTCGACCAGAGGACTCATTCGAGCCAAAAGTATAGGCTAAATTTCGGGCCAAAGCGCTTCGCGGCAATCCTGGAGAGCGAGAAGCACGAATCGTAGAGCAAGAAGCACTTAGGCTTTGAATCGCTGCCGGAGCAGTTCGTCACGGGGACCGGGCGGGGGTGCGGCGTTTCTCAGCCGGCGCATTCTGAACAAAGTCTTCACGTAAGCCAGGCCGAACTGGATCAGCTTTGCGTGGGACGTACCCGATTCGCGCGGCATGTAGTGGAACGGGATCTCGACGATCCTCCAGCCCAGGTTGTAACCTCGCACCAGGATCTCTTCGAGCACATCGAAATCCCGCGATTCCAACTTGAGTTGTAAGAGCGCATCCCTACGGTAGAGGCGAAAACCACTGGAAAGATCTCGCACTGGTAAAGACAGCACCAGGCGATAAATGAAATTCAGAATGAGGCTCAGGATTCTCCTGAACACGCTTACCGTCGCGCCGCCTCCGGGAATGTATCGCGAGGCAATGAGCAACTCGGCTTCATTCCTTCGGGCCCAAAGGTCGCGAATAAAATTTGCGGGATGCGAAAGGTCCGCATCCATGGTCAGAACGTGGGGAGCAGAGGCGACTCGGAAGCCAGCCAGCAAGGCGCCCCCGTATCCCCTCTCCTGCTGCCGAAGCACACGTGCTCCGGCGCGCGACGCGGCGTCAGCCGTTCCATCCTGCGAAGGACCATCCACCACGAGAATCTCCGCCTGCACGTCTAACTGCCGAAGCACTTCCCGAATTGCGGGGACCAGGCGCTCCACATTTTCACGCTCGTTCAAGGCCGGGATGATGACCGACAGATTCACTTCGCCCATGTGGGGTGCTTGGTTGAACATTCATTCTCTCATGCGGTCGTGGGCCGGCGCTTTCGAAAACGTCTGCCGAATTCTGAATTTACAATCCACAGGATGCCCGCGCCGAGCGCGCTCCACGAGAGCCATCGGGCAATGCGCATTTCACGGCCTCCATCATAATTCAGCTCGACGGTGCACGCGCCGTCACATTGAGGCTCGACGGTCATTTGCCCCAGATGGTCCTCGAATGTTCGACGCCGGGCGCCATTCACGGTCGCCCTCCAGCCGGGGTGATAGCTGATCTGCACCGATAGAATTTGCGCCTTCTGCATCTGGGCGGAAATTACGGCGGAGTGGCGGGTCCGCCAGTTCATTTCTGCCACCGGCAATGCCGGATCTTCAAGCGCGCTGACATAGTGCCTGACCGGATCGAGATCGAGTCCATGGACAGGCACACGCGGCGGCAAGTCTCCCGGCCGAATTACGTGCGCCAACGACTTCGAGCGGCGGGGAACGCCATAGATAACGTCGTCTCCATCCCGCCAAAGTTCCGGTAGGATACCGTCGAACTTTTTAGGATTTCGGAAAGGTTTGTACACTTCCTGGCTGCGCGGGCCGCTCACTCCGACGGCATCCATACCGAACGCCTTCAGGGCCAAGACGGCGGCCGGCCCTTCCTCTGCGCCCGCATTTTCGCCGGACATGATCTGGTAGCGGAAGACAGCGAGCATATAATTCACCACGCCTTGATCGAAACCTCCGTTCAGTTGCGGCGTGTCAGTGAAAACATTCAGAAAAAAACCAACCGAGCCGGGCGCGAACACACGGTGCCCATCCATGTGTTGATCGAACCATCGCGCTTCGCGGTACTCGATTCTGGAATGGATGTCGATATGCCGGTCAAGCCAGTTCCTGGCGTACCGGCGGTACTGTTTCGCCGGATAGATACATAACACCAGGAGGGCACAAGCCACAACCACCCGAGTTAGCTGAGGCGCGCGGTCGAGCAGCCGTTTCGCACCGAAGGCGGCTACCAGCGCAATTCCCATCTCCATTTCCAGGTGATATCGCTGAGGTTGCGGCATGAGGAAGATTCGAAACCACTCGGCTGTGAGCGTGAGCGTCGCCATGGGAATCAAGTAAAGAACGGCAAACCGGAGTTCCTGAGGCACTTTGTAACGGCGAAAAAGTCGTAGCAACAGGACTACAAGCAGCACCACTGCTGCCGCGCACGCCCAACGCAGGGAAGGCGCCGAGACCGGGGAACTCACAATAGGCTCATTCCTCCGCACCGTGAGGATTGTCGAGGGAGGCAAACCGGGGCATGCAATGGCGTAAGCCCAGACAGCCAGGGCAAGCGCCTTCGTCCAATTCCAGAACCGGTTGTCGTCGGGCATGGAGAACAGCCAGGCAGCCACTCCCGACGCGAGTGCAACGGAACCCAGCCAGTTGGTGAGAGGCACCGATGCAAGTCCCAGCGCGGCCAGAAACCACCAGGCCGGACGACGCTTTTCAAACGCCACAACCAGCAGTAGCAGAACCAGCGGAATCAAAGTGAGTGCGGCAATGTGCGGGCCTTCGCCATATTGAACCAGCGCCTGCAGCCGCCGCGCGTGCCAGAGGCCTCCATCGTTCCGCACCGCTGTGCTCAGGAAATTTGAAGGAGAAATCAGCGAGTAGAGAACCGCCGCCGCAAAGCTGTATGGCAAGGAACGGGAGATCCGCAACGCCAGAAAAAAAAGCGCGATCGGGCCCAGACTGTAGAGCACGGCCGTCAAAGAATGATAGGCATGCGCAGCCGTTAGGCCCGTCACACCAGCCACCGCAGCCACCAGCAAAGGGTGCAGCGGCGGGTATGCATTTTGAAAGGGAATGCCTCCGTACCACCAGGGGAACCACCGGAGATTGGGCCCGTTTTCGAGGGCGAACCGGCCCAGGGCGATGTGGGTCCCCTCAATGGATCCCATCTGGTCCACGAATTCCGCGGTGAGCAATTCCCGGACAATCCAAATATTCAGCAGGAAAACGATGAGGACAAAAAGTGTCGCCTTCCACCTCGCCTCCTGAACCTCGGC
>QHXW01000293.1:0-7182 GCA_003223115.1 Acidobacteriota bacterium | reverse complement strand
TGATGAAGTCAAACGCATCGGCGACGCGGCACATGAGGCAGGAATCCAGATCGCCAGCATGTGGAGCTCGGCACCATTCCAGAAAGATCCGCTCAACAGTCCCGACCCTGCCGTTCGCGCCCGCGGCCTCGACGCACTGAAGAAAGCCATCGAGTTCGCGACATATTTGAATTGCGGCGCGCTGCTGCTTTATCCATGCCGTCTGGGAAACGGCCCAAAGTTTCAGGTGGGTTACGAAGACACGTGGAACCGCGTCACCGAATCATTGCAAAAAGCGATTCCGTGGGCTGAGCAGGCGAAAGTTCTCCTGACACCCGAAAACGTGTGGAACAAGTTCCTGGTGAGTCCGCTCGAGATGCGCTCGTTTGTGGATCAGTTCCACAGTCGCTGGCTGCAGACCCACTTCGACATCGGCAACGTCATGCAATACGGATATCCGCAGGATTGGATTCTTACGCTGGGACCGCGGATCAAGCGGGTGCACGTGAAAGATTACAAGCTGTCGAATCGCACCGAGCAGGGACACTTCTGCGATTTGCTGGAAGGCGATGTGGATTGGAAGGAAGTGATGGCGGCATTCGTCAAGGTGGGCTATCGCGGATTCCTCTCGCCAGAGATTGGCCACGAACCGAACAATCCCGACAAGCTGCGCCAGGTTTCAGACGCGCTGGACAAGATTCTGGCGATGGCGTGAAGGCGCGCACAGGGCTGGTCGAAATGTTGGACACCAAACCAGAGCACGCGGTCAGTTGAATTTGTTTTAAGGGGTTAACTTTGCCAAGGGTTGAAGACGACCGCTCCAGTTGCGAGCACGTCTTTGGTGTTGCGCGTTACGAAGGTCAGGTCGTAGTGTAGCGTCGTTGCTGCGAGCAGCCCGTCGATTACGGGAAGGTGCACGCCCTTTGCCAAAGCTTGTCCGGAGATCCAGCCCCAACGGTCTGCGACAAGCTCATCGATCGGCAGAATCCGGTCAACGAATCGCGCTCGCAAATCTCTGTCCACCCAGGTTTGAAGTGCGATCTGTCGAGCCGTCTTCCCCAGTTGCAGGATGCCCCTACGAATCTCGCCCATGGTCAGCCCGCTCTGATAGAGCAGGCTCTCATCTGTTGATGCAATCCAGCGGGACAATTTCGGTTCGGGTCTAGCTAGACCTGATCAGATCAGAAACGATGTTGGTATCGAGCAGAAACCCGTTCACAGCTCAACAGGACGGCCGAAATCCGGTTTGCGATCGAGGTCAATACCAGACCCGGCAAGTGGAGATTCGGCAAAGAATCTGACTAAGTTCTTGGGCGTTTTCGACTGGCGGGCCAGCCGTTCGAATTCTGCAGCGGAGAGGACCACTACGGCTTCCTTGCCATGACGCGTGACGCGCTGCGGGCCTTGTGATTGGGCCAGGCGGAAAACCTCGCTGAAACGCGCTTTGGCATCCTGCAGTTTCCAATTCCGGGGGCGTGCTGCAGACGTCGCGGGCGCCGCATTCCTGGGTTGAGACGAATTCCGCTTGCCGGGCATAAGACTAGTCTGACTAGTCCGGTTATAGCACGATTACTCCCCGCGCTTGACCGCCTGCAAATCGATCCCCAGCGCCTGGCATTTCTTGTACAAATGGCTGCGCTCGAGTCCCAGAGCCCGGGCGGTCTCCGTCATGTGATGGTTGTGGCGCTTCAATTCCGCCAGCAGCACGTCGCGTTCAAATGCATCCACGCGCTCGGCCAGCGTGCCGCCGGTAAGGGCTCCCCTCATAGAGGGAAGGCCAGCGGCCTGGCGAGGGAGTGTCGCGTTCACGGTGTTCGCGTCCACCTGCTCGCCCGACAGTAACAACAGCCGCTCCACAATGTTCCGTAGCTCGCGGACGTTGCCCGGCCAGGAGTAGCGCTTCAACGCATCGAGTGCTTCGGGCGTAAATGTCTGCGGCTTCCAGCCGTTCTGTTCCGCGATCTGCCGCGTAAAATGCTCTACCAGTACCGGGATGTCATCGATTCGTTCGCGCAACGGAGGCAGAAGAATCGGGAAGACATAAATACGGTGATAGAGGTCCTGCCGAAACTGGCCGCGCTGAACCAATTCCTCCAGGTTGCGATGCGTGGCGACAATCACGCGCACGTTTACGGAAATCGGACGGTCGCCGCCCACGCGCTCGATTTCATTTTCCTCCAGCACGCGCAGCAATTTGGCTTGCATCACCTGCGGCATGTCGCCGATCTCGTCCAGAAACAAAGAGCCGTTCTGCGCCTGCTCGAACTTTCCCGTGTGCCGCGTCGCCGCCCCGGTGAATGCGCCTTTTTCGTGGCCGAACAGCTCGGATTCAATCAGTTCCGCTGGTACGGCCGCGCAGTTCAGCGTGATGAACGGCCCACCGGACCTCGGGCTGCGTGCGTGTAGGGTACGCGCGATCAGCTCTTTTCCCGTGCCTGTCTCGCCTAGAATACACACGCGTGTTTCGCTGGCTGCGACCCGCTCCACCTGCGCCATCACGCGCCGCATGGTCTCGCTCGACCGGATAATCTCGTGCTTGCCGAGACGCTCGCGAAGCTGCCGGTTCTCTTCCTCGAGGCGCTTCAGCCTCAGAACATTATCCACGGTGAGCAGCAGCTTTTCGGTCGAAAGCGGCTTTTCGAGAAAGTCCACAGCACCCAGGCGGGTGGCGCGTACGGCCATTTCGATGTTCGCCTGCCCGGAGATCATCACCACGGGAGTCACTACGTCCAATCCGCGGAGCTCTTCGAGAAGCGTCAATCCGTCCTTCCCGGGCATCACCACATCGGAAAAAATCAAATCGAACGGCTGAGACTTCAGCAGCTCGATGGCTCTCACGCCGTTGTCGCACACGGTGGCGTTGTGTCCGGCCATGCGAAACGCGCGCGAAAGCGACGCCAGCGTGTTGGCATCATCATCCACGATCAGCAGATGGGCCATTGAGTCCTAAATTTGCGTTTATCGGCGTTCATCAGCGGTCGAGATCAGTGGTTTCGAGCCGGAGTTCACGGGCAGCTCCATGCGGAATGTCGAACCGCGGCCGGGCTCGCTTTCGACCGAAATTTTCCCGCCGTGGTCGCTCACCACCGATTGCACGATGGCTAATCCCAAACCCGTGCCGTGCTGTTTAGTGGTGTAGTAGGGCGTGAACAGGCGATCGCGTTCCTCGGTGGTGAGACCCTGCCCGGTATCCGATACATCGAGAGTCACCGTGCTATTGTACTGCCGCGTCCTGATGCGCACCGTGCCCCCATCGGGCATGGCATCCATAGCGTTGAGCACCAGATTCTGCAACGCGCGCTTCATCTGTTCCGGATCGGCCTGAATGGCAGGCAGATTAGCCGCAAGGTCAGACTCGGCCCGGATTTTTCCGGAAGCCGAGAACTGCGCATCAAACAATTTCAAAACTGAGCGCACAAGATCGTTCAGATCCAGAGGCTCGAGCTGCGGCACTGGCATTTTGGCGAAATCGCTGAAACGGCCGACGATCACCTTCAGATTATTCAGTTCTTCGAGCAACGTCGCGGTGCTCTCGCGAAATACTTCCTCGAACTGTTCGGGATACTGGTTTTTCGCACGCACCAGGTTCTCTACGGTGATCTGCAGCGGAAAAAGTGGATTCTTCAACTCATGCGCCAACCGCCTTGCCAGTTCGCGCCATGCCGCGACACGCTCGGCCTGTAACAGGTGTTCGCGCTGTTCCACCAGTTGGCGCGTCATCTGATTAAATGCGTGGGCCAGCTCGCCAATTTCATCTCTTGAGTTCACTTCAACCTGTATTTGCCAGTTGCCCGCCGCAACTTCGCGCGCGCCCGAGGCCAATTGTTTCACCGGACTGGTCACCCGCGACGTGGCCCAGGCCGCCAACATCAGCGTCAGCAGAATTCCCGCGCCTCCCACGGCAAATCCGACGTTACGAATGAATCTCACCAGTGTGACCACCTGGCGGTGCGAGCTGCCGATCAACAGTACGCCCAGGAGCTTCTGATCGCGGCCATCCAGCGGAATCGCGTGAAACGCCTCGGCGCTCGCGGCATCGAAGGTCCACTGAATCGTGTCGTCCGCCTCATGGTTCTCGGCACGCACGTTCTCAATCAGCGGCGCAAGTTTTTGCGCCTCGGGTACGGGGCCAGAGCTATCCACCAGTGCCTGCGCCGAAAATGCCGGATCGAGGTTGCGGTAGAGCAGCGCGCGCATCCCAGGCGGCAGCACCAGAGAGGCCAGGAATGTTTGATCCAGACGGCGGCCGGCGACGATGTAGAGTCGGCTTTCTCCCGCGTTCATCACTCGCACCACTTCGAGCGCCAATGCGGGCTCGTCCGCCAAGTCTTCACGCCTCAAGAATGCGCCGGTGGCGTTCCAGTTCACTGGTTCGAGCAGCCACGGCTCTTTGTAACTGTAGCGGGCAGGCGATTGAGCGGAGGAAACAATGGTGCCGCTGCCCGATACCAATTCAAGAAAATCGAGGCCATGCGCCGAGGCCAGCGCACGCGCGTCTTTATAGTGGAGTGAATAATCCGGCTCCGGCCGATTCGCATCAATTGCGACCCGTAACGCCGCGTCCGACTCGGCAATGCGTTCCACCCGCGCGACCACTTCATTGCCGCGCTGCGAAAACTCCTTCCGGAACTGCTGCACCAGCGTTTGAGTTCGCTCGGAATCCGAGCGCTCGAATTCCCGGCGCGTTGCGCTCGAGATAATGGCTACGGCCAGCGTTACCGCTGCAAAGATCGTGATTGCAAATATCACGAACAGGCGCGTGCGAAAGCTCACGGCACCCTCGCTTCGAGCCAGACGTTCTCCAGGCGCCAGTTCCCCCCAGGCGCTGGTTGCCAGTTGCGTACTCGCGCGCTTAGTCCATAGGTCGCGGGCAGGTAAAAGAGTGGAACCACTCTGAAATCGGCAAGCACTTTTTGCTCCGCTGCGTACAGCGTTTCTAGCGTTCCGCCATCAGGCCTGATGAGCTGGGGCAAGCCCAAAGCCGCGGCGATGTCCGCAAGAGACTGCGCGGAATCATGGGATCGCAAGCGAACTCGTGCGATGCGCATGTCGGCCTTCGCATCGGGCAGGACTTGAATCACGACGCCTGCCTCGCGGGCATTGAGGGCGATGCGCTCCGCGATAGAGCGCGACAGCGGATCAGAGGGAACATACGTTAGCGAAAGGCGCGGCACCGGCTGAATCAGCGCCGCCGAGTCCCGGGCGCGCCCCAGATCGCGCGTTGCAGGAAATAGAAAAGCCCAGCCTGTCATCCACTGAGGCAGCAGAGCGCCGGCCGGTTCGCCTTGCTTTTCGAGCAGCACATTCAAAATGGCAGCGCGGTCAATTGCCAATGCTACGGCTCGTCGCAACCGAGTGTCTTCGACCGCGCGATGTCCAGGCTCGAAAACCAGAGCCATCAACTCCAGCGGAAGCGACCTCCAGGTCCGCATGCCCCGCTGAGCTGCACCACGGGCCTGGTCGAGCGAAAGTTCAACCAGATCGGCCTTACCCAGTTCCAAATCAATGAGCTGGTCGCGTAATGGACGGCCCATTGTGAGTTCGACGGTATCGAGAAACGGGCGGCCGCCCCAGTAATCTTCATTCGCCGCGAACACCGCGTGCCGCCCAGCCTGCCATTCAGTAATACGAAATGGTCCGCTGCCGATGGTCACGCCGTCGCTCCCGCGGCGTAGGATCGCGTTTCGTACACCGGCGAGTTCGATGGGAATGTCCGGCGACGGCTTTTCGGTCTGGATCAAGATGGTGTCTTCACCGGAGATTTCGACGTCGCTCCAGGATTTGAGACTCGCTCGCACAGACGCCGCGGTGATGGGAGATCCGTCCTGAAACTTTGCGCCTGGACGAATGGTGAATTGCCAACGCTTGTTTTCAGAATCGTGCGTCCATGCCGAGGCCAATCCTGGCTGTGGACGGCCACGATCATCAAGCTCGACTAACCGGTCGTACACCAATCCGGCCAACGGCGCAGGCCAGTCTCCCGGATCGGTCAAAGTCAGAACGTCGTGAAGCTCGAGCATCAACGCTCCGCCGTAACGCGGCCGAAACTCCGCGCTGACCGAAGTTGCGCTGCCGGTCAGGCTAACGATTGCAAGCAATGGCCAGGCTGAACGCCACATAGCCGCCGGTCCTCAAGTCTTGCGCAATCGCGAACGCCGTATTCCCGCCCGCGGTCCAAAGCGCCGTCACCGGGCCTGAAAAGGTCACGGCGTCTCCCACAGGTTGTGGGCTCCCATCCAAGATCTCGTATGCCTGAATGGAATCCGCGGCGGAAGCATCTCCTGGTTGAGTGACCAAGACTTGCGACCGCGAGCCGCACTGGCTTTCGATGGCCGCCATGTCGCTTCCCCATCCTGCCCAGGAGCCCATCGGCTCAAGATCGATGTTATATAAACGCGTGCGCCCGTCCGTGCCGGCAAACAGCCACACTGCACGGCCGCGATCTCGAGCGCCTGTCATCGTAAAAAAGGGCGGCAGTCTTTTCTGCGATCCGTTGTCGTTCGCCAGACGGCCGCTGAAGAAGTTGCGTGTGGAAACGAAATCCGCCCGAGCGATCTGGTGCGCCGGAGAATAAAAGGGCCACGGTCCCTCGCCCTTACACTGCATGCTGAGAGCCGGGCGCAGCACGCCGCTACATACCAGTCCGGGCAAGTAGGCCGAATAAGAATCACGCGACGAGTTCAAGAAGCCGCGCAGATCACGAGGCCAAGGATTTGAACTTTGGATGGCCACGGTTTGCGTTTGCTTCCAGCCGGCGCCCGTGTCTTCGTAAAGCGAAAGGCCGAGCGAATCGAGAACCAGCATCGCTGACGTGTGCCCGGCGTCGGGTTCGAGCAGTCGAATGTCGACAATTGGGTGGTCCTGCTCAATAACCGGCCTTTTCTCAATCGAGATGGGTAAGACGGATTTTGTCGGCTGCGGCCGCGCCACTTCTTCCATGACCACGTCGTTCGCTTCACCACGCCGTACTTCCGCCACCCATAGGTAATGCGAAAGGCTTTCCGCGATGGTGATCGTGAGCTCGATGCCGTTTGGCGCGGGCTCCACAATCGCAACATCCTGGCCGCGCAACTCGCGCTCGAGCGTCAACCGGATGGCCGCCGTTTCCGCCGAAGTCAATGCCGAAGCATTGCGAAACGAGAGCGCGACGGGCCCGCGCGTTTGCATCACCGTGACGATTTTCCGCACGAACGATCGCGCCGC
>QHXW01000290.1 GCA_003223115.1 Acidobacteriota bacterium | reverse complement strand
TCTCGAACGTGGAAGAACTGTCACCATCTATGCGGGCTTCGGGCGAAGAAGCTTTCGATATGGTGGTGCCGGCCATGAAAGTGCGCGACTTCAACTTCACCGAAGTCACACGATTTTGACCGCGATCCGAGAGCGCGAAGTCTCCCTCGGCACTGCGCCTAGAGTTCTTCGGCGCATCGGCAGTAAAATAAGGATAAGGGGATTTTGTGCATTCCCACTACCACGCCAACGCCACTGGACGCGTCCTCAGATGGTCATTTGTGGCAACTTCGATCTTCGTGGTGGTGGAGTTTGTCGCGGGTATTCAGTCCCACAGTCTGGCCTTGCTTTCCGATGCTGGCCACAACCTGACGGATGCCCTGTCGCTCCTGCTTGCCCTGTTCGGCTGCTATCTCCAAACCAAGCCCGCCAACGAAGTCAAGACATTTGGTTATCACCGTGCCGGAGTGCTGACTGCCTTTGTCAACGCGCTCACGCTGGTGGCGTTGTCAGCCTGGATTTTTTACGAGAGCTATCAACGGCTGATGCGGCCGCTCGCAGTGCACGAGTCCGTAATGATCGTCGTAGCCGTAATGGGCCTGGCGCTCAATGGTGGCGTCATGTGGGGCCTGCGCGTGGCGCGTCACCACGATATCAACGTGCGGAGCGCCTTCATACACATGCTTGGCGACCTGCTGGGATCCATTGGCATCGTGGTTGGCGGCCTGGTGATCCATTACACCGGCTGGCAGCAGATCGATCCCATTCTGTCGATCCTGATCGGTGTGCTGATCATCTGGACTGCCTGGGACATCATCCAGGAATCGCTGAATATTCTACTCGAAGGATTACCTAGGGGCCTGGAATTGCAATCTGTGACGTCGGCCATGCGGGAAGTGAAGGGCGTGCTCGATGTACACGATCTGCACATCTGGAGCCTTGGTTCGCATACGCGCGCGCTGAGCTGCCACGTGCTCATCGAAGATCTGCCGCTCTCGTCGAGCGAGCGCACGCTCCGCCGACTCAATGACGTGCTTGCGGAGAAGTTTCACATCTTCCATACCACCGTGCAATTCGAGCACATGAGCTGCGCGGTATCTGAAAGCGGCTGTGTGATTCCTGTGGACGTGGAAGAGAGCCACGGGCATCATCATCACTGAGAATTTGTATTGCCGGGCTCGAGCGGTGTGTCCGCGAGACCCGAGGCTATTCCTTCTACATTGCGCTCACTGTGTTGGTCCCGCCCAGCGCGATCACCCAATACTTGGCGTTTGAACTTCCGACGTTGCGCCAGCCGTGCTCTTCATTGGAAGCGACAAACCCCACCGAACCCGGACCCAGATTGACGCTCTTTCCGGAGATGGTGACTTTGAGCGTCCCTTCGCGGACCAGCACCATCTCTTCGTGCGCGTGATGATGCGGCGGATGCGGTCTCTCGCCCGGGGCTAATTCGGTTTCATGCAGCTCGATCGGGCAACCCGAATGTGTTTCGCCCTGGAGTATCGGCCGCGAGCGGTTGGGCCCGTTGGTGTGAACCGTCAGGTCCTCATACGCATACATCTTCGAGGGCAAAACGGACTTTTGTGCCGCGGCACCTGCCGCTGCGAGCCCTGATAGTAGAACTGTCAAATCTCTGCGCGAATAGTTCACGAACATTCTCCCAGCATTCCTTTTTGTGGGACAGGCAGCGACCCAGCAGCGACCCGTGTTGTATCTGGGCTTTCGCCTGTCCGTATCCTTCACCACGGAGCGCTGATTTCGAATCGTACCACCAGCGCTCCCGGCTGACTCGTCTCTCGGCTCCCCTCCAGCCCATGCCTCAAGCGCCCTGGCTCGAGAAACGAATCACCATTCGCCTGGAGAGCAAAGGTGGCGCACTAAGTGATTTCCACCGGCTGACCGGGGCGCCGTCCGATTCGAAACTTTAGGACGACGCTCCAGAGGCCAGGATGAAGGCGCTGCTGATCTTTTGCGATGTGGAAGGACCAGTAGCGATCGAAGTCCCCGCTTAAGTAGATAGCTCTGAGCTGGACGATTGCTCCGCCATCTCCTCAGTCCAGCGCATTCCCGAACGCTCCATCCGATCCTTGATGAGATTCTTGCATGCACCCTCGACGGGGCCACTGGCGATAGGCCAACCCTTGGCGAGATATTCGTCATAACGCATGCGTGCGCGATTGCGGTGTAGGTAGTCCGCAACGCCGCACAGCGTTTTGCGCTTGGCTCCGAAGAGCCCGCGTTTGGTGACGTCTGGCGAATCCCCTTGACGACTTGACTCACCTCGCCGAACAGGATGCGCAGAGTGCGGTCCAGAACCCAGAGTTCGGCTTCCAGGCTTCCCTCGGGATGGAATACATAAGCGGCTTTCCAGAGTTTCTCCAGAACGTGCAACAGATCCAGGATCAGGGTGACGCCGAGCGTCCTTCGACCAGAATCTGTAAGGCTCGCTCGCCGTCGGTGAGCGCCACGCGGGTCTTAATGCCTTGTGGATCGCGGCGTTTGCATCTCATGTGCGACCTCCTCGATGACGGCGGTCTTGCCTTTGAGCAAACTGGCCCACACCCGCTGGTTCTCTGGACGCGGAGCGGCCGGCTCGTCGGCCGGAATCTGGGGGATACGGAACAGGCTTTCCACAACTTGTTCTGGGGTGCGCACCCAGGGCGCCCGGGTGAACACCGCGGCCACCGTGGCCCTTCTTTTGCGGTTGGCTTTCTGGCCGGTTCGGGGGTGCGTTCCTGATAAAAGGCGTCAAAGTCCAGAGCCGCATCCCTCAGAATTTCCTCCAGGCTGCGCTTGGGGACAGAAACGCCGGTAAGGTCGGCGCTGGCCTCGACCGATTCGTGGAAGGGTTCTGTACCGCCGTCTTGACCCAACGCCGCTGCAGTTCGTAGGAGAAGGAACGCGCGGGTAAGGCGAGGGTCTGGTCGAGTGGATAAATGCTGGGTGCGCCATCGCGGGAGTAGCCGATGCGGTTAATCTCCACCGCTCCAAAGATGGTTTTTAGAGAGCGGGTGCGGAGTCGACGATGGGTTGCATAAAACGGTACCGGCCTGTTGTGAGACGCGCAGCGCAGGCCCCACATCTCCATCGCCGCGGCGCTCGAGATGAGCCTGAAGCAGCAGGCGCTGCACCTCGCCGCCCTTGGTCTGCTGCTGAGATTCAATCTCGTGGAGCGGGAGTTGCAGCTGCACGAGTAGATGCCAACCAAGCCTCCAGCAAGGCGAACTCGATGGCCGCCGGAGTGGCGGCGGTGGGCGAAGCCGGCGACTCAAGAATCGGGAGTGAGCCTGGATCGCGCGGCAGAAATGGCGTTGCGGTATTTGCTGTTGATACTACGGTATTAATTACCGTAAGAATGGACTCCGTGTCTAGACCATTATGAACAGAGCTCGACGACCCCAACCGACCGCCATCCTGGATCGCTACTCGCGACGCTTTCGGGATTTAATTAAAGCGGGAATTTCAACAACTGGAGTACTTCTGCAAAGGGACGCTTCTCCAGCGGATGATGAAATGCGGCAAAGCCCAGTGCGCTTGCCGCCAAGACCCAGTCAAACCACATGGAACCTTACTTCGAGTGGACGTATAAGGCCAAAGGCAAAACCGTCAAAAGGCAAAACCGTCAATGTGAAACTCACTCCCCGAAGTAATACCCATGTTTCGCGCCGCTTCTCAACAGCATCGAAAACTGAAGTCCCTGCTCAATCGTCTTGAAAGACTATCGCAGACCGTCCTGCGCCACCAGGCCAAACGGGCCCAATCCGCCCACCGCGACTGATTCGAAACCCGCATTCCCATATCCCGCCCTCTCACCCCACCCGGCAAGGGATCACTTCAGCCGAACTCGCTCATTCCGCGTGTGTTAGCCGTCGTCCTGCAAACCTTAGCCGGCTTAGCCATGGTCCTTAAATTCATTTAGGTGTGGCTACTTTAGCGCAGGCCCTTTCAATCACTTCGATTGCCAAGTCGAGAGCCAGAGCGGCGCCATCTGCACACCGCGATTCTCGTCGTGGGTTTCGACGATATCGCTCTGGCCGAATTCACCGAGCCGCCCCTCACCACGGTCCGGCTGCCCCGCGAAGAACTCGCAGGCAAAGCCTTCGAAGCGCTACTGGCGTCTTTGCGCGACATTTCTAGCATGGGCGTGGAATATCTGATCTCGCCACAACTTGTGGTTCGCGAGTCCACTGCCAAGGCGCGCCAGTGATCCGCACGTCCATGACACGGCGCCATAGGCCCGGATTTGGCCCGGATTGAAGCTTCTTGCCCAATGCCCTTCCGTAATGGTATGGCTGCCTCCCCAGAGACCACCCTTTCAGGGGGGCACTTTGGTTAACAAAATTCCATTAACTGAGAGCATATTGAGTCGGTGTGCGTCCCTGGCCGATAATCGCCTGAACGGTGGACAGGATCTCTGTGCGTACCTTCCATCGGCTCACTCTAGAGACTGCAAGTGGCCACGGCGTTCCGATGAGTTTCACTAACGAAGTCGACAAGCTAAACAGGTTAAGAAAGTCCGACCTCATCACTGAGATCGAATTTCAGCAGTCGAAGAAGCGTCTTCTGGAGGAGTGCGTCGGCCGCATCGAGGCTTGGCACGAACGCAAGGCTACGGAATTCGCTCTTGAGGGGCCCGTCGAAGTTGCCGCCGTGCCTGTCGAGCGCCAGGTCCCGAACGCTGCTGCCGTGCCTGTCGAGCGCCAGGTCCCGAACGCTGCCGCCGCGCCTGTCGAGCGCCAGGTCCCGAACGCTGCCGCCGTGCCTGTCGAGCGCCAGGTCCCGTACGCTGCCGCCGTGCCTGTCGAGCGCCAGGTCCTGTACGCTGCCGCCGTGCCTGTCGAGCGCCAGGTCCCGAACACTGCCGCCGTGCCTGTCGAGCGCCAGGTCCCGAACACTGCCGCCGGCAAGATTCGCCTTCCAATACGCGGCGATCACGCACAGCAAACCATTCCCCTCAAAGTGCATGTTCGGCCAGTTGAGGCCGGTTCTACGTTCCGCGCCGAGGAATTGAAAGATCGCCATCCGGAAGAGGTGAACGAACGTCATCTGGAGGAGGTGAACGAACGCCATCTTGAGGACTGCGTCCGCCGGATCGAAACATTTTATGACCGGAATCCCACGTACCGCGAGCGCTGGGGGCTGCCGCGTGTCCAACTCGTGCGTGGTGTCGTCAGGAACGTTAGACTTTCGCCGCGCGAGGAGACCGGGGACTATACTGCTTCCCTCGACATTGATGGCCGGCAAATGGAGATTAGCTCATCATCGGCGGTCCGGATTGCCGTGGGCGATCGTGTGACCTTGGGCGGTTATGAGCGTGATGGAAGACTTCTGATCCTTGGCCACCGCAACGAGTCTGACGGGAGCCATTCGGACTTGAGTCATCTGCGAACACGCTATCGGGTACTACTCGCCATCGGTCGCGTGAGCTTGTTCGCGGGGCTCATCGCGATTGCCGGCATGTTAATGCTTTTGATCCATATGCCGCCAGCGGTGTCGAACTTTGCATCCTGGCGATTCACGCCCTATGTTCTATTCGGCCTGGCCGCGGCAGCAGCCTGCTACCTTGGACTGACGCTCTCCTTTTTAGGATCGTGGGCAAGAGATTTCCATGATGCGATGACTCCACGACGCTTGCCAGGCCTTGCAGCTTGACGTCACCCTCGTCACCCGTCGTCACGCGTCGTCACCCGCCCGGGTCTTGCCTTGGGCGCAATTTCGTGTATGCTGAATGCACACCGATGCTACTGCAAATTGACACCAAACGCATCGAGCCCGATATCACCATCCTGGCCGTTTCGGGCAAGATTGCCCTGGGCCGCGAAAGCCACAAACTGGAGACGGCAGTTCAAGATCTACTGCGGCAGGACCACAAGAAAATCATTTTGGACCTTTCGGGCGTGGACCACATGGACAGCACCGGCATCGGCATCATCGCTTACTGCTTCGGCACGCTGAACCGCTCAAATGGGGATTTTCGGATCGCCGGAGCCACGGGCAAGGTGTTGCACCTTCTGCAAATGACGCACCTGGATAAGGTGATGCCGCTCTATCCGTCGACGGAGTCCGCTTCCCAGGATATGGGTAACGCCGGCGCCGCCCGATAGCCTCAGCGAGCGGCGTATTCATTCCGTGCCGGGAGGCTGACGAATCCGTTAGAATTCAGCCACAATAGAACCTAACCCGGCGTAGCCGGAACCAAAAAGGATACACAAGTCCGATTCTTTTCGAAAGGCCACCAAATCCGCATGGATAAAGGGCCAAACGGCACTATCGAAAAATTTCCTGCCAGAAAAAACAACGATTTCATGATAAAGGTACTAACACCTTATGCCTTCTGCCCAACAGGTGGCTTGGGCTAAAACCCGCGTTGCGGCGATGGTGGGCTCCGCTCTGGCCATCCTCTCTGCGATGGTGTACGTGCTGGTCGGCGGCTCAGACTTTTTCAGGCCGTCAGAGCCTGTCCGCACGCACATGGTGGATCTCCAGGGATTGGCCAAAGGCTCGCCCATACGGTTTAACGGAATCCGCGTTGGTGAAGTCAAAGCCGTGAGGCTTTCGCATCTCAACGACCCGCAGAAAGTGGTTGAAGTGGACATGTCCATTTTAGACCGCTATATCAGCTCAATTCCGGAAGACTCGACCGTGACAGTCGCCGCCGATACGGTGATTGGCGACAAGTTTGCCGACATCAATCAGGGCAAGAGCCCGCAGCACCTTCAACCGGGCGGCGAACTGGTGAGCCCGCCTCGCCAGGAGATCAACAAGGCCGACATTATCAATGAAGCGCACCAGGTAATGAGCCGTATGGACGGCTTATTCGCGGACATCGAAGCCGGACGCGGCGAGTTCGGAAAATTCTTTAAGGAGGAAGAGGTCTACAATCGCGCTCTTGGCAACGTGGTGCGGTTCCAAAGCCAAATGCGGTCGATTTTGGCAACCGAATCGCAAATGGGGCGGCTGCTCTACGATGAATCGTCATATGAGGAGATTCTGGCGCCGATCAGGCGCGTCAATCAAAAGCTCGCGGAGCTGGATGCGGGGCAGAGCACAGGCGGTAAATTCCTGAAGAATTCGGCGCAGTACGACCAGGTGCATAAATCGATTGCAGACTTGAACCGTAATCTCGCGCAACTCAACTCCGGCAAGAAGGGCGCCGCGCTGCTGAAGAACGACGAGGCCTACAATCGCATTTACAAGATGCTGGTCAACCTGGAGACGCAGATTGATGCCTTCAATGCGGGCGAAGGTCCGCTGGGTCACATGATGGTCAATTCGAGTCTCTATGACAATCTGCAGGGAGTCACCGCGAGCCTGCAGATATTGCTGAATGATCTGCGCGGCAATCCCCGAAAATTTCTCCGCAAGAAACTGTTCTGATCTGTGACTTCCAGTCAAGCCGTTTATTACCAGTTTATTTCCAACATCGGCTGTCTCCCCAAAAACTGCGGCGCTGGAAGCCGGTAGTCGGCTGCGGTCGAAGTCACAGGCTGTTCAATCCACCGACGGAGGCATGGCTGACTTCTGCCTTCTGCCTTTTACAGCGGAAAAAACATCCAGTGAAGAAGCGTGTTCAGCAGGCCCAGTAAAATGGCGCCAATGATGGCCGCGAGACAGCCGCGCACTTTGAACCCGGGTATCACCGCGGCTGCGACCTTCAGCATCAGGGCGTTGATTATGATGAGAAACGCTCCAAAGGTGACCAGTGTCAGCGGGAACGTCAGAATTTTGAGGACGAATCCCAAGGTTGCGTTCACTAGACCAATGACGATCGCGGCGATGAGCGAAGTTCCAAACCCGGCGACCTCGATGCCGGGCACAATGGCGGCTACGATCAGCAGGCTGAGCGCGCTCAAGAACCAGTTGGCAATCAAGTGCAGCATCTAGTGGTTTTCGATTGTAACAAGGCATAATTGTGCACTATGGCGCAACTCTTCACAGGGACCTCTGGCTTTGCGTATCCGAGTTGGAAGCCTCGCTTTTATCCCGCCGATCTGCCTGAGAAGAAATTCCTGGAGCATTACGCGACGCGTCTCAACTGCGTCGAGATCAACTATACGTTCCGCCGTTTGCCTGCCGCCGCCGCACTCGAAAATTGGGTGAAGGCCACGCCGGCCGGTTTCCGTTTCGCCTGCAAAGCCAACCAGCGGATCACGCACATCATGCGCCTCCAGGAGGTCGGTAGCGCTGTCGAGCTCTTCTTGCGGTCGATCGATCCTTTGCGTTCGGCGCGGCGCCTGGGGCCGGTTCTGTTCCAGCTTCCGCCGAATTTGAAGTGCGATCTGAAATTGTTGTGCGATTTTCTGCCGCTTCTTCCCGGCGATCTCCGCTTCAGCATCGAATTTCGCCATCCCTCGTGGCTCGCGCCGGAAGTGTATGACGCATTGCGCTCGAAAAATATCTCCTTGTGCGTGGCTGAGTCGGAGAAGCTGGAAATACCGGAAGTCATCACGGCCGATTTCATTTATTACCGGCTGAGAAAGCTGGAATATTCTCCCGAAGAACGAAAGTCGATTGGCGAGCGGGCACGCGAGTTGCTCGCACAGGGCAAAGATGTATATCTCTTTTTCAAGCACGAAGAAACCCCGGAAGGTGCGTTATATGCGGAAGAGGTACAGAAGGCAGCGCTGGCGGCGCAGTGAGCGATTGCACTGATTCGGCCAACTCATCCGGCGAATCAACCGGTCACGGTATTCGCTGCGCCCGGTTGAGCGTGTCACGATTTCAAAGATGCACGACGTCGGGGAACAAACACCGGCCTCAGCGGCCTTGCGAGCGTCGTTTGCGGGGCTTGTCGGCTGGAGTTTCCTCCTGCTCTTCCTCCCCCGCAACAGCCACGGCGGTGCGCGGCGGTTTCTTTTGCTGGGCCAGGCTCTTCTTGAGAGCTTCCATAATGTCGATGACGGGCGCAATATGCGGTGTGGGCGTCTCGACGATTTTGTGGCCTGCCAACTTAGACTGAATCAGCTTCTGCAGATTTTCCCGGTAAGTATCAGTATACTTTTCGGGCTTGAAGTCATCCGCCAGTGATTCAATCAGCATCTTCGCCAGGGCGATTTCTTTTTCCTTCACTTGACTGATATCGGTACGAAATTCCTCGACAGCGCGGATTTCGTCGGAGAAATACATGGTGTGTAGCACTACGCCTTTGTCGCCCGGACGCAGAATCACGACATGCTCGCGATTGTGCATGGACACTTTAGCGATTCCGTAGTACTCGGTCTGCTTCAGAGCTTCAAACAACAGCGCGTAGGGTTTCTCGCCGCCTTCGTCCGGCGCCATGTAGTACGAGCTTTCGAGATAGATCGGATCCACTTGTGCCGACTTCACGAATTCCTGGATCTCCATTACTTTCGCGGTCTTGGGCGCAACTTTTTTGATCTCTTCATCCTCGACGATTACGTAATGATCCTTCTCGTACTCATACCCTTTCACCAGGTCGGTGCGCGGCACAGGCTTGTCTTCAGCCTGACAATAAGTAATTTGTTTGATGCGCGAATGGTCGGGTTTGTGCAGCAGGTGAAAACTTACAGTTTCACCGCGCGCGGCGCTAAACAAGCGCACCGGAAATGAAACCAGACCAAAAGTTAAGTGACCCTTCCAGACGCTGCTTGCCATGTATGCAACCTCACTTGTGCGGCCCGGGACGGGCGGATGACACTATAACACCGATATCATGATGTAGAAGGGTTTTCAACATTTTTGGATGTCTTTAACCGAATACATTCGTAAACGATCGTTCGAGAAAACACCGGAGCCCAAACCGTCGGGGAAAGAAGCGCCGCGCAAGTCCGCCGAACCGCATTTTTATGTTCAACGGCACGACGCAACACGCCTGCACTACGACTTCCGGTTGGAAATGGACGGCACGTTAAGATCGTGGGCCGTCCCCAAGGGGCCCACGCTCGACCCCACGCCCAAGCGTCTGGCGGCCATGGTGGAGGACCATCCTCTCGAGTACGGTAACTTCGAAGGTAATATCCCAAAAGGTAACTACGGCGCGGGAAGCGTGATGCTGTGGGATCGCGGCACGTACGAACTCCTGGGAGATGCAACGCCTCAAGAGCAGTTGGCGCGCGGTGATGTGAAATTCCGGTTACACGGCGAAAAGCTGAAGGGCGAGTTCGCGCTCGTCCGCATGAAAGGACGCGGCAAAGGGAACGAATGGCTGCTGCTCAAGAAGAAGGATGCCGAAGCGCGCCCTGGCTGGGACGTCGAACAAAACGCCTTCAGTGTGCTGACGGGCCGCACTCAGGAAGAAATCGCCAAGGACATGCCGGCGCGCACACAGCCGAAAGCCGAGGGTAAAAAAAAAGTCGGCGCTAAGAAAAGCGCCTCTTCCAAAAATCAGATAAATTCCGCGCGCACCATCGATCCCGCCACACTGCCGGGAGCGGTTCGCGCGCCGATGCCCGCCAGCATCGTGCCCATGAAGGCCTTACTGTCTGACAAGCCTCCCCAGGGTGATGATTGGCTTTTCGAAGTGAAGTGGGACGGCGTGCGCGGCACGTGTTTCATCGACGACAAGAAGCTTTGCATCATCTCGCGCAACGGCAATCCTTGCGAGCGCCAGTATCCGGAGCTGAGCGTCATCGTGCACCAAGTCGCCGCGCAACAGGCCGTGCTCGATGGCGAAATCGCCGTGCTCGATAAGAACGGCGCATCCAGCTTCGCCCTCATCCAGCCGCGCATCGCCGTTGCCGATCCTAATTCCATTGCGCATCTGGCGCGCCGCACTCCAGTGACGCTGTTCATTTTCGATTTGCTCTATCTGGATGGCTACGATTTGCGCGAGGTTCCGCTGGTCGAACGCAAGCGCGCACTGGCGGCAATTCTGCAACCTTCGAACGTAATGCGGTACTCGGAGCACTTCGTCAACAACGGCGAGGAGATGCTCGCAGCGGCCCGCGCCACCGGCCTCGAAGGCATCATGGCCAAACGCGCCAACAGCGCTTACGAATCCAAGCGCAGCCGCGACTGGATCAAGATCAAAGTTGTGGAACAGCAGGAATTCATCGTTTGCGGTTATACCGCTGGAGAGCGCGATTATTTCGGCTCCCTGGTGCTGGGGCTGTATGAAAAAGGCAAGCTGATCTACGTCGGCAACGTGGGCACGGGTTTCGATCAGAAGCTGATGGAGATGATTTACAAGCGTCTGGAGCCGTTGGCCATCACGCGTTCGCCGTTTGGGGCAACTCCGCAGATTCCGCGCGAGGTCACATGGGTGCGTCCTGAAGTGGTGTGCGAAGTCAAGTTCGCGAATTGGACGCAGGATGGCCGGCTTCGCGCGCCTGTGTTCTTAGGCCTGCGGCCGGACATGGAGCCGAAGGAATGCGTGCGCGAAGAAACCAGGATGTCTTCAGAGGAACCAAAAACCGAATCCTGCTCTGTATTGCTCGGGGGAAAGGTTGATGAGGCCACCATCGACATTGACGGGCGCCTGCTGAAATTCACGCATCTCAATAAGATTTTCTTCCCCGCCGAGGGCTACACGAAACGCGACCTCCTCAATTTCTACGACGCCATCGCGGGCACGCTTCTGCCGTACCTGAAGGACCGGCCGCTTTCGCTCAAACGATACCCCGACGGCATCACGAGAGATTTTTTTTTCCAGAAGGACAGCCACGACCGGTTTCCCGATTGGGTCCGCGTCGAGCCCATCTATTCCGACCACAAGAAGGCGCCCATTCGCTTTGTGCTGGCGGAAGATCGCGCGCACCTGCTGTATCTCACGAACCTGGGCTGCATCGATCAGAACCCGTGGATGAGCCGCGCAGGCTCACTCGAAAATCCGGACTTCATCCTCATCGACCTCGACCCGCAGGGCTGCGAATTCGATCGCATTGTCGAGGCGGCGCAACTGGTGCGCAAGAAACTGGATGCGCTGGGATTAGAGGGTTATCCCAAAACGACCGGTGGCGACGGGCTGCATATTTACGTGCCCATCGAGCCCATTTACACCTATGACCAGGCGCGCTCGTTCGCCGAGATCATTGCGCGCGTGGTGGCATCGGAGCGGCCGGATCTGTTCACTACGCCGCGGTCTGTGGCGCGCCGCGAGCAAGGCAAAGTGTACTTCGACTATTTGCAGATCGGCGAATCGAAAACCATCGCCGCGCCGTATGTGGTTCGTGCTTATCCAGGAGCGCCGGTGGCGATGCCGCTGGCTTGGAGGGAAGTGACCCAGGGGCTGCTGCCTTCGCACTTTCACCTCCGGAATTCTCTCGACCGGCTCTCAAGAGTTGGGGATTTATTTGAGCCGGTGCTCACCAAGCCGCAGCGCCTAGAGCCCGCTTTGGAGCATCTGGAGCGCCTGGTACACGGCACAAAAAAATGATCTGTGGAATAGGCTTTCCTGCTTGTGGTGGGACAGGCGCTCCGCCTGTCGTCCGAATCGCGGAATGAAGTCTGCGCCACCCCTGCTACGGCCCTGCTCCCGCATTCACCTCGCGATAGGCCTGGATAAATTGACTTACTAGATCGTCCATGGCACGCGGGACAATACGGCCCACCTGTCTGGACGGCAACAAGAGCACGCGCTGTAAACTCCAGGTTGGAGCCACCGTCTTGGTCGTCTTATTCCGGTTGAGCTGGACAACCTGATACACCGCAAGTTCCATCGATACCGGCTGAGGACCTCTACGGGCCGGGCTGGTCGAGATGCCGAGTCCGAGAAATTCCTGTGCATCGTTGCTGACGTTGATTCCGGCGCCGCGCAGCTTCTCTTCGATATCTGTTCGCAAATGATCCTGGGTGAGGCCGATCCTCTCCATGTCCGGAGTTGCCGCGTCCACCACTACCTTTACAGCTTTCAGACCGCGCAACGTGCTGCGGTCCATGTTGGAATCTCCGCCTCGGGCGCCGGCCGAAATGCATATGAAAAGCAGCGCCATCGCAATTCTGAATCTGCCACCTGACATCGTTCTATTCTAATGTCCGCGCCCTCGAATTGGCCCTGGCACACCGGAAGGATCAGCAAGGAGAGGACCGATAGACACCGCATCATCACATTTCACCTCATTTCACCTCATTTCCTCGCGGGCCTCGAGCGGCAGGTGCTATAATCCACGGCCGGGAATCCCTGAATGAATTGGCGCAAGATGCTCGCCTCTGTCGCCGTCTTGGCTGCTGCAACTCTCTGGGCGGAAAAACTCGAAACCGTGACTCTCGAGATCACGGGCATGACTTGAAGCGGTTGCGCGCCGCCAATGCAGTCTGCACTGGAATCCGTGAAGTGCGTCAAACAGGCGCAAGTCTCATATGAGAAGAAAGAAGCGGTGGTCAAGTTCGATCCCGCCCAATGCAAAGTGGATGACTTGATGAAGACTGTGCGGGAAGCCCGCGGCACCAGTTCCTTCAAGGCCAAACTCAAGAAGAACCAAGCGGGCCGCGTACGTCAGTGAGAACTGGTCTGGACCGCCTCGCGAATCCGGATCACCCGGTTAACTTCCAGTTCTCGCTCTGTCTGTCGCGTACCGCTAGGCCATGCGATTTCGAGGCGATCGATTTTGGCGGCGCCGCCCAGGCCGAAATGCAGCCGCAGATCGTTTTGCGAAAGATAGCTGCCGCCCGAACGCACCTCATCGATTTGGGTCCGGCCCCCTGCTGTGAGATGAATCCGGGCGCCGATGGCGCTGCGGTTTGACGTCGCGCCTTCCAGTTTTAAGATCACCCAGTTACCCTCCGGCTGGCGCGTGGACTTCAGCAACGACGGCGCTTCATTCTGATTGTTGATCAGGACCTCGAGCGATCCGTCGTTATCGTAATCTGCGAAAGCGGCTCCGCGCGCCGCGTGACGCTCCAGGATTCCGGCTCCGGCGCGCTCGGAAACATCGGTGAAGGAGCCCTTCCCGTTGTTGTGGTAGAGAATGGCGCGGTCTTTGTAGTGGATGTCGATCTTGAGACGCTCGACCTCCGGAAACACGTGGCCGTTCACCAGCAGCAGATCCTTACAGCCGTCGTTATCGAAATCGAAAAATCCGCAGCCCCATCCCACAAAACGCGTGTTGTGAGCCATGCCGGCCGCCAGGCTAACATCATCGAATTCCGCCGGGCCGCGGTTACGATACAGCGTCTCACGTTCGTCGGAGAAGTTGCTGCGGAAAATGTCCGGCCGCCCGTCGCCGTCGTAATCACCTGAAGTCACGCCCATGCCTGACATAGCCTTGCCGTTTTCGTCGAACGCTGCGCCGCGCAGGACAGCCTCTTCGCTAAATGTCCCGTCACCGCGGTTGATGTAGAGCAGTGAAGGAGTTTGATCGCAGGCCACGTAAATGTCGGTGCGGCCGTCCCCGTTGAAATCGCCCGGCAGCACGCCCAGGCAGTAACTTTGATCGGGTTTCGAGACGCCCGAAGCCTCGGACACATCGCTGAATGTGCCGTCGCCATTGTTGTGATAGAGAATGTTGCGATCGAATGGCAAGCCGCGCGGACCGCAATTCACCGCCAAGTCGCGATACCAGCAATAGGGATTCGCTCCTGGCGCGGGCGTTGTAGCGAAATCGAATTTCACGTAATTCGCCACGAAAATATCAAGCTTACCGTCGTTGTCATAATCCAGGAACGCGCAGCCGGTGTTGTAGCGGACCCGGTCCTGCTTCAAGTGTGCGCGCCGCGTAACATCTTCAAAACGGCGCCCCGCGACACTACGGTAGAGCTTCAGGCCGCCCCAATACGTGACCAGAACGTCGGTGAAACCGTCGTTGTCGAAATCTCCCGCGCAGACACCCTGGCCCCAGCCGGAGCTGGCCAGGCCTGTTTCTTTGGTGACGTCCGTGAAGCGGCCGTTGCCATCATTTCGATACAGGCGATTGGTGCCGCCGGAGCCGGACACGAGAAAAATATCCGGCAGACCGTCGTTGTTGTAGTCGATGAAAGCCGCGCCGCTGCCCGTGGTTTCAACGATGAATTTCTTGGATTCTGTTCCGCCGTTCGGGAACGCTTCGGTGAGCCCGGCCTGAGCAGCGACGTTTTGGAAATCCGGAAGGTGCGGGTCCTGTGCGGCAAACACGCCCGCCGCCACCAGTGCGGCCAACCGCTTCACTGGCTGGGCGCCTTTTCACCCAGCTTCTTGAGAAACTCGGTGAATTCTCCCTGAGGCGGGCGCTGGAGCTTGTCGATGGCGGCCTTCTCGCGCAATGCGTCGTCGCCGCGGCCGGCGTTCCGGTACGCAAGCATAAGGTTGTAATGCGCGGATTCGTTCAGCGGCTGCAACTCCACCGCGTGTTCCAGCATGCGAATGGCATCGGCATATTTTCTTGAATCGGCGCGCATTTTAGCGAGCGAGATCAGCGCTTCCGGAAAATCAGGGCTTCGAGCCACCGCTCGTTCCAGGTGCGGCCCGGCGTCCGCGGGTTTGTTTTCGGTGAGCAGAATCTGGCCGATTTCATACTCCGCCACGGCATCTTGAGGATTGAGCTTCAGCTCAGCCTCGAATTCCTTGCGCGCTTCAGCCAGCACTTCGGCCGCATGCGATTCGAGCAGCAACGCGCGTCCCAGCCGGAAATGGAGGTTCAATGCCGTAGGATTCTACGAGACAGCCTTGCGATACTCAGCCACGGCTTCCGGGTATCGTGCCTGGATTTCGAAAATTTCGGCCGAGATCTGGTTCACACGGTATGACGCCGGAGCGTTTTGAAACAGCCGATAGAGGATGTCGTTCCATGCTCTCATGTGGACCTTGGCGGCTTCGTAGAGTACATCGGCGTCGGCCGGGAATTCTTTCTCGAGGGCAAGGACAACGGGCAGCGCTTCACCTAAACGGCCTCGGGAAAGATGGCACTGCGCCAAGGCCAGTCCCGCGAGCCGCCGCAAATCCGCATCGGAGTTTTTCGCGAAGGCCTCGGCCAGCGCATTGGTGGCCGTGCCGCATCCGCCGGTGGCTGCTCGCGCCAGCGCCAGAAAAGTACGCGCGTAGGGGTCGGCTGGTTTCGTTTGAAGCGCCTGCTCGAGAGTCGCTTGCGCCGCCTGGTACTGGCCGCGATGAAATTCCTCAATGCCCTTGGCAACGGGATCGGGAGTCTGGGCGAAAATTGCTGCCGGCCCCCCGACAAGCGCGCCCGCAATAACGACTAGGCACAGCCAGGAACGGCGATGCGACTTAATGCCCGGCATCATCCATCACCAGGTCGAGATTGCTGAAGCGATGACGCATCTGGCCCTCAAACATGCGAAAGCTCACCAGCGGCGGCGCTCCCGGTGCAATCTGCGGCCGCGGATCTGCGCGCGCGCTCGGTGACGTCGCGATCTCGACAATACGCCCCGATTCCGCGACCAAATGCACCAGCTTCACGATGCGGGACTGTTCCGTCGTCATCGTTGCGGTGAGCGATTTCTGTTTCGGAGAGCTCTGCGGCGGCTGGGGTGCACTTTGCGCCGCACCCGTTGCGAATAACACAAGCACCACAAGTGAAGTCATCCAGAACCTGTTGAATTAAGGTTATATTACAATGCCGCATCGTGCCTGCAGTCAGCGGCTGCAGCACGGTTAGAATGAAGGTTGACCCGCCGTCATTTTTTTCTTGGACCCCTGCTGGCGCGGCATGCGTTCAGCCAGCAATCGAAGCTCCCCACCTTCGCCGATATCACCGCGCGTTCACGCATCACTTTCAAGAATGAAGCCAGCCTGACCTCGCAGAAGTATCTGCCGGAATCCATGTGCGGCGGCGTGGCTATGCTGGACTACGATGGCGACGGTTGGCTTGATCTTTTCTTCGTGAATGGCGCGGCGCTCGAAGATCCCATGCCGCCCGGCAAGCAGCCGGACAAGTCTGATCCGCGCTACTGGAACCGTCTTTATCACAACAATCACGACGGCACATTCACTGACGTGACTGAAAAAGCCGGCCTGCGCGGTCACTCCTACGGGATGGGGGTGGCGGTAGGCGATTACGATAACGACGGCCGGCCCGATATCTACGTCACCAACTTGGGCCGCAATATTCTGTATCACAACAACGGTGACGGTTCGTTCTCCGATGTAACCGAAAAAGCCGGCGTGGCGGGCGCAGGCTGGTCTACCAGCGCGTGCTGGGTGGATTACGATCGCGATGGCCGGCTCGACCTGATTGTCGCGCGCTATCTCGATTGGGATTTTGCAACGAACATCTGGTGCGGCGCACGCAAACCGGGTTACCGCGCCTACTGCCACCCAGATCAGTTCAAAGCCGTTTCGCACTTGGTGTTTCATAACAACGGCGACGGCAGCTTTAACGATGTTTCGAAAAAGTGCGGCATCGCGATGTCTCCGGGTAAAGGGCTGGGCGTAGCCATGAATGATTTCGACGTAGATGGCTGGCCGGATATCCTGATCGCCAACGATTCTTTTCCGCAGCAGCTTTTTCGAAATAATCGCGACGGCACATTCACCGAGGTCGGTCTCAAATCCGGCCTGGCCTACGACGAGGACGGCAACACCTTCGCCGGCATGGGCCTGGATTTTGCTGATTACGATAATGACGGCCTCCCAGACGTCTTTATCGACGCGCTGGGCAGCCAGAAATACGCGCTGTTCCACAACGTGAAAGCCGGCTTTGAGTACGTCACTCAGCCCACGGGCGTGGGCGGCATAAGCCTGCAGCATTCCGGATGGGGCACGAAATTCTTCGATTACGATAACGACGGCTGGAAAGACTTGTTCGTCGGCCAGGGCCACGTCATGGACAACATCGAGCTGACCCAGCCGACCCTGCGCCATCTGGAGCCTTTCCTGCTGATGCGCAACGTGAGCGGCAAATTCCAGGACGTCACGCGCCAGAGTGGTGATGCCATGATCGAGCCGCGTGCTGCCCGCGGTGTTGCGTTCGGCGATCTGGACAATGACGGCTTTATCGATGTTGCCGTCAACTGCAACAACAGGCCCGCTGTGATCTTGCGCAACCAGGGAGCGAATGGCAATCACTGGCTGCTGATCGACACTACCGGCTCCACCAGTAACCGGGACGGCATCGGCGCGCGTATCCGACTAGTCGGTGAATCGGGCTTGGAACAGTTTGCGATGGTCTCGAGCGCCTCGAGCTATCTCTCGGCGAACGACAAGCGCGTGCATTTCGGCCTGGGCCAGGACCGCCGCGCGCGCCTGCTCGAAATTCACTGGCTCAGCGGAATCGTACAGAAGCTCGAGGGCGTGGCTGCGGATCAGATCTTGAAAGTCACTGAGCCGAAACCGTAGAAGCTACAAGAAATCGCGTGAGACCGGCCAGGCGGACCGGGACCTGTCATACGATTGCGGATCAGGCGCATAGATAACGCGAGGCCCGGATGGCCTGGCATGCGTGCCGCGATTTCTTTTCTCCGGCTTCGAGCCCGTCGCTACGAAGCCTGCTCACGATGGCGCTTTCAGAACTGCAGCCGGAGCGCGAACTGAATGTGGCGCTCGCTGCCCGACACGGTGTCGGTCACTTGCCCGAAGTTGCTGTCCTGACGGTTTCTGTCAGGCGTGCCATATTGCGGCGTATTAGCGAGATTGAAGCTCTCGGCCCTGAACTGCAGCTTCCAACGCTCGGCGATCGGAAAATCTTTGAAAATTGAGAAATCGAGCGTGCGCGCCGGCGGTGCATAATTACTCTGCAAACCGAGATTGCCGCCGGACAACGGAGCGGGCGGCGCAACAGCCGTTACGTCGAACCAGTGATCGGGACTGCGGCCGCCGCTGGGCGCGTTGCTGGGGTTCTTGCCCGGCACCAGATCCGGGCGACAGGCATTCCATACGCCCTGGCAGCCATTCGAACGAATCGTGAACGGGAAGCCGGTGTGCAGCGTGAGAATGCCGTTCATCTGCCAGTTGCCTGCAATGGAATCGAGCGCCCTGCTCATACTTCCCCCGTGTGCTTTCCCCCTGCCGAAAGGCACCTCGCAGAGGAACGCGGAAGTGAAGTTGTGACGCACATCCCAGGCGGCGCTCGAGTAGCCGCTGACGTAATTTCTTGGATTCGGAATGCCGAATCCGCTCGAGCCGCTCAACGTCGTGCCGGTGTTGGCCAGAGCGTGGCCGTAGGTGTAAGACGTCAGGAACTCGAGGCCGCGCGAGAAGCGTTTCTCCAGCTTGGACGTCATCCCGTGATAGTTTCCGTAGCCGAATGACGCGGTTCCCGAGATGCCGCCGATTCCAGGAAACGGACGCAGCTTATTACAATTGATTTTGGAGTCCGTGGTTCCTAAGTTCGGACAGGCATTCGGATCGGGTTGGAAAAGCTGGTGAGACTGGTGGTTGCCGACATATGCCACCTCTAGCGCCATCTGCCAGGGCAGTTGCTGTTGTATCGCGAAATTCCATTTGTGAACCAGCGAATTCCGGAAGTCGGTGGCGACGCCGCGGAACGAAACCGGGGCAGGCAAGTCAAAGACATTGACCGGATAACCGCCGGAAACACCGCCCGTAAAGAACGGATTTGGGTCAAAGGAGCCGACGCCAGCAGGCCGATCCAGATTGGGCGACTCGTTGAACGGCACCGATTCGCCGCGGTTCGGATTGCCGCCCTGGTTTTCCTCGCCGCCGTAAAAGACTCCGTAGCCCACGCGGAGCACGGTGTTCTGCCTTGCGTTGTAAGCCAAGCCGATCCGCGGGCCGAAATCTTTCTTGTCCCAGGAAATCAGATATTTCGAAACCTCACCGCGCGAAACGCGCACATTCGGGAACGCCGTCGCGAAGTTCGGCGGTAAGGGAGTGTTTTGGTCTTTGCCCCTGGGAATGTAGAGAGTGAGGTTGTCGAAAACGAAATTCGATTGCCGCGCAAACTTTTCCGAAATTGGAGAGAACAGCTCATAGCGCAGGCCCAGGTTCACAGTCAGCTTGGGCGTGACCTTCCAATCGTCCTGGCCGTAAAAAGCGTAGCCGAGTTTTTCCGACGAGATAAAGTTCGTCGTCGAGATGCGGCCTCCGCCAATTTGGCCCAGCAGCAATGACGCCATCTCGTCGCCCGTGTCCGCGTTGAATGCGTTCTTATTACTGTCTTTCGCAATCGACGGATACGCAGTTTCGTTCTGGCCGAAATTCATTTCTCCATGCGGGTACGGAACCTGGAAAAACGGGAATTTGATGGGACGGTATTCAGCCCCGAACTTGAAGGCATGAGCGCGCTTGGAAATGGCTACGTTTTGGATAAAGTCCCAGACGTTGCTGTACTCTTTGGAGGGTAACCAGTCATTCGCTCCGATCTGGGAATAGCGCCCCATGCCGAACTGCGGCAGGCCGCCGTTCAGAGGACCGGTGGGGTCGTACCCGCCGATACCCACTGCCTTGAAGGCGTCGACATTCGGGTTGGCGCCCACGCGGGACGTGACCAGGCGGCTGAACCCAATGCGCGTCTCCGAAATGATCGCCGGCGACCACACGCGCGTGTAGCTGAGCTGGGCATTGCGCCCCAGGTCTGCCTCCGTAACGGCGTTGAACGGACTTCCGTCGAGAAGACCGGGAAATGGCGGCACATTGAGCTTGTCCAGGTTCGACCAGCTCAGAGAACCGAAAACGCTGTCCTTGTCACTGATCCGGTAATCCGCGCGAACATCAGCCTGGTCGGTAGTCTGATGGCCGGCGGTTGAAGTGAAGTAATCGTTCTGCGGGTACTTCCCCGTGCGTATGGGTTGGTTCGTCGCCGGGAACAGAGACATCATCTTTGCCGCCGCGGGATCAAACTTGTTCGATGGAATGATATTTCCGGGAAACGGATCACGAACGAGTTGGCCGTTCACAGTGCGCGTCGAGGTCGGATCGTAAATCTGTCCCTGCAGGATGGGCCTTCCTAGCGCGTCCGTGCCAATTTGAGGCCCGAGTAAGCTGGAGAAATCGCCGTTCACCATCGCCTGAGTCGGAATGGTGTAGAACCCGCCGTAGCCCAGGTTTTGGATCGAGCCGCCCGTGGAGGCGATTCGGGTCCCTTGGTAATCACCGAAAATGAAAAACCGGTTCTTGATGATCGGGGCACCGGCGGCGCCTCCGAATTGATTTTGTTTGAACGGCCCGCGCGGTTTTCCCGCCTTATTGAATTCCCATCGATTAGCGTCCAGCTTGTCGTTCTGCAGGATTTCCCACAGCGTGCCGTGCAAATCGTTGGTGCCTGACTTCAGATTGACGTTCAGAACCCCGCCTGCGCCCCGGCCATACTCGGCGTTGTAGCCGTTGGTCAGCACGCGCATTTCGCCGATAGCCTCCACCGACGGACCCACCACGTATGCCGTCTGATTCAGGAAATCAATCACGTTGACGTTGTTGTCGACGCCATTCAGCAGAAAATTATTCTGACCGTTCGAGCGCACCCCGTTCGCCGAGAATCCGCCACCCACGGCGTCGCGCGCGCCCGGCTCGGCAGGTATCACACCCGGCGACAAGCGCGCCAGGAAAGTAAACGTACGCTGGCCGCCCAGAGGCAGTTCACTGAGACTCCTGGTTCCGAGGTCGGCTCCGAGCGCAGTGCTCTCAGTCTGCAACAATGGCGCTTCTGCGCTGACTTCGACCTGCTGAGTAATCTCGCCGACCTGCAGATTCAGATTGGCGACGATGCGGTCGCCAGCGGTGAGCAGCACATTACGCTGAATTGCTTTTTTGAAACCGACTGCCTCCCCTTCAACGGTGTACGTCCCCGGCTTCAACAACGGACGAATGTAGTTCCCTGTTGTATCGGTCTCCAGATTGTATGCAACGCCGGTTGCGTCTTCGGTGATCGTAACCTTCGCTCCCGAGACTGCCGCTCCGCTGGCATCTGTGACTGAACCCAGGATGGTCCCCAGATCGCGTTGCGCGAAAACACATGCCGCGAAAGTGCACACCAATAGCCCCGTTCGGAAAAATTGAAGATCCACATCCCCTCCTGTCTTTAGGAATGTTCTATCACCGGGGGTGCCTCTTGGAACTAGGAAGTGCCAGAGTTTTCCCACAACGGTGAGAAATCGCACGCCATCTTGGGACGTGGCGTTCAGGGAGCCTGTCGGCTGCCTTTGGCGGGTAGATCCCAATGCTGCACCACTAACCCATATTTATGGGTCTATGGTAATATGGGTAGCGTGAAGACGACGATCGAGTTGCCGGACGAGCTGTTCATCGCCGCTAAAAAGCGGGCGGCCGAAACCCGAGTCACCCTGAAAGAGATCTTCGAGCGCAGTCTGCGCCGGGAGCTGTATAGCGCGGCTACGCCCAAACGGTCGAAGCGGCGGCCGATTCGCTGGGTCACGGCTAAAGGGGGGGTGCCGCCAGGCATGGATGTGGCCAATCGCGAACATCTGTACCAATGGCTTCAAGAACCAAAATGATCGCCATCGACACCAACCTGCTGGTCTATGCGCATCGTGCTTCGTTACCAGAGCACCGTTCGGCGCAATTGGCGATTGAGAGAGCCAGTCTCGATTCGCGTGGCTGGGGAATGCCGCTACCCTGCATCGCTGAATTCTGGAGCGTGGTCACCCATCCGGCGAGTTCAGGCGGCCCGTCGTCCGCCCGGAGCGTGCGCGAGTTTCTGAGAGAGTTGATTCAGGGTGCGGGAGGGATTATTTGGCTGCCGCTGGAATCTTTTTGGGAACATCTGGTTCGCGCGGCGGCCGACTTGCGCGTTCAAGGCGTAAGAATCTTCGACCTTCAAATCGCGCTCACGGCCTTTCAAAACGGCGCAACGGAAATTTGGACTCACGACGCTGGTTTCGTAAGTTTGCCGGGTCTCACGCTGCACGACCCCTTGTGAGCGATGCTGGCCTGATCACGCCGCTGCGCACTTCGTCGCCCCGCAATAACTGCCGATCTTATTGCCGCGTGAGCGTCACCGACATCACGATCAGGCTGTCGTCCTGCCTTCGGCCCGTTGTGTTCCGGTCATGCGGTTGCCGCTCGCCTCGTAGTCACCGGTGTAATTGAAGTAACGGCCGTCCTCTGCGTTGATCCTGCCGAAGTGCCGATGCGGTTGCCATTCACGTAACGGAGGGAGACGCGCCGGCCGTCGAAGTTTTCAAAAACGTACCCCGTGCCGCTCTTCAGGATCCGGACCACAACCTGATTTTCTTGCGGATTTGACCCGCGCATCCACCACCGAGCCTTTGTTCTTGTCGTTGCCTTCGCGATGCTCGTAACGGCTCCGAAGCCGACCCAGGTTCCGATGAGTGCGTCGCTTGCGGCAGGTCCAGCTCCGCCTCCGCCGGATGGAATCGACTGGATGGGGATGGGCAGTTTGCCGTGGTTGCCGAGAATCAAAGGCAGCGTCTGCAGCAGGCCACCTCCGATTTGCGCGGCACGCCGCATTCGTTTTCCTCGAGCAATTTACATCCGTGCATCGGCTGTTCGGCGGGAGAACTTTAGCCGCTTATCAGGCAGGTGAAAAAATCAGTCGAGCGGCCACCCCATAAGGTCCACGCGCCCCCCGTCCCCCGATGTTAACGGCAATCACCGTAAAAATTGGAAGGTGATCCATCTGCAGTTCCTTCCGGCAGCGAACACTATTTGCGGAGCGCGCCGATAAGGTTTATCTGCTCTCTCCGGAATTCGCTTGTGGCCGGCTGCGTTTCCTGTTACAAGAAAAGGTTAAACGCACATAAACGCCGCCCCGCGACCGGGGCTTGAGCCGGGGGACCTTATCGTTAAATTCTGCGTTCTCGCCAGCGGCAGTTCCGGCAATGCCGCTTTGATCGCTACTGATACCACTAGAATCCTGGTGGACGCCGGGCTGAGTTATCGTGAACTCTTAAAACGCCTGGCAGCGGTGGGCGAGCATCCCATCCATCTCGACGCCGTGCTGGTGACGCACGAACACTCCGACCACATCGGCGGCCTTTCCCAACTCGCTAAACGCACCGGCATTCCCATTTACCTCTCGCACCTCACCAGTCCCGCCATTCAGTGGGAAGACCAGGAGCCGAAGCTTGAGACCTTCCAGGCCGGAGCCAGCTTTGAGCTCGGTGATATCAAAATTCAGAGCTTCACCATCCCGCACGATGCCGTCGATCCGGTGGGCTTCTGTTTTGAAGCCGGAAGCGTGAGGATCGGGTTGGTCACCGACCTCGGCTACATCCCGGAATCCATCAAGTACCATCTGCTGCAGACGGAATTGTTGATGCTCGAATCGAATCACGATATCGAAATGCTAAAAGTGGGTCCGTATCCCTGGTCGGTCAAGCAGCGCGTCATGAGCCGCAACGGGCACCTTTCGAACGACGTCGTGGGAGATTTCCTGCTGGAAGACTTGAATGGCTTGACCCGCACGCTGATCCTGGGCCACCTCAGCGAGCACAACAATCATCCCGAGATTGTTCGCCTCGTCGGGCAGCAGGCGCTCGACCGCCGGGGACTCCCGACACGCCTCGTGATCGCCAGCCAGCAGCAGTCCACGGAGGTGTTCCAATTCTAGCCCCGCACCGAGCCGCGACCGATAGCGAGCGGTGCCCAGCCCTATGATTTCCCGCTACACACGTACCGATATGGGCCGCATCTGGAGCGACCAGAACAAGTTTCAGCAATGGCTCGAGGTGGAACTGGCCGCGAGCGAAGCGCTGGCGGAGCGCGGTGTGGTTCCAGCCGATGCCGCCCGCCTGCTGCGCGCCCACGCCGCATTCGACGTCCCTCGCATCCAGGAAATCGAGTGCGAGGTGAAGCACGATGTCATTGCGTTCACTACCGCCGTCGCCGAAAAGATGGCTGCGACCGGCCACGCCGAATCTTCCCGCTGGCTGCACTACGGGCTCACTTCGAATGACGTTGTGGATACCGCCCAGGCGCTGCAGATTAAGCAGGCCTACGAAATTCTGCTTGCGGATCTCGAGTGGCTCCGCGGCATCCTGAAACGCCGCGCCCTGGAGTTCAAGCACACCGTCCAGATTGGCCGTACGCACGGGGTGCACGCCGAACCCATCACCTTCGGCCTGAAGCTGGCCATCTGGTATGAGGAGTGCGGGCGCAACATCCGGCGTCTGAAGGCTGCGGCGGAAGACATGCGCGTCGGCAAAATTTCGGGCGCTGTGGGCACTTTCGCCCACATCGGACCGGAAATCGAAGAAGCCATCTGCGCGCGCCTGGGATTACGGCCGGCGCCGGTGTCTTCGCAGATCATCCAGCGCGACCGTCACGCCAATTTTGTTTCCACGCTGGCCATCATCACCGGCAGCCTCGAGAAAATCGCCCTTGAAGTGCGCCACTTGCAGCGCACCGAAGTTCGCGAGGCGGAGGAGTTTTTTTCGAAAGGTCAGAAGGGCAGTTCCGCCATGCCGCACAAGCGCAACCCGGTCACCTGCGAGCAAATCAGTGGCCTCGCGCGCGTGGTCCGCTGCAATACGCAGGCAGCGTTCGAGAATATCGCGCTGTGGCATGAGCGCGACATTTCGCATTCATCGGTCGAGCGCGTGATCCTGCCGGATTCGACCATCCTCGCCGATTACCTGCTGGCAAAGACGTCACAGCTTGTCGATCAGCTCCTGGTCTATCCCGAACGCATGCGGCGCAATCTCGAAATGACACGAGGCCTCGTCTTTTCAGGACAATTGCTGCTCGATCTTGCGTCGGCTGGAGTGCTCCGCGAGCAGGCCTACGGCCTCGTGCAGCGCCATGCCATGGAAGCCTGGGAGAAGGAATCCGATTTTCGTGCCGCCATTGAAGCCGACCCCGAGATCGGGCGCGTGCTCAAACCCGAGCAGATCGCCCAGAGTTTTTCGCTTGACCGCCAGCTTCGCAACGTGGACAAGATCTTCAAGCGAGTTTTCGATGATCGTTAATCCCGAGATCGAGCGCTACATGCTCGGATTGCTGCCCCTGCGGGACGAAGTCCTCGCTGAAATGGAAGAGGTCGCGGCCCGGCGAAACGTGCCGATCATCGGTCCCACTGTCGCGCGCATTCTGGCTCAACTAGTAATGGCAACCGGCGCAAAGCGCATCTTCGAACTGGGTTCGGCCTTCGGCTATTCCACCATCTGGCTGGCTCGTGCCGCTGGAAAAAACGCGGAAGTGCACTACACCGACGGCAGTCCCGACAACGCCCGTGAGGCGCAACGCTACTTCGACCGCGCCGGCGTTTCGTCTGTGATCCAAGTCCATGTCGGGGACGCGCTTGCGAGTCTGGCCCAGGTTCGAGGTGAATTCGATCTTATTTTCAACGACGTAGACAAAGAAGGTTACCCTTTGGTGCTCGAAACCGTGCCTCCTCGGCTCAAAACAGGCGGACTATTTGTGACCGACAATACACTTTGGCATGAAGCGATCCTCAATCCACGAGAACCGAGTGACAAGGCAGTCGCAAATTTTAACCAAAAACTGTACAATTTGTCTCAATTTTTTACTACCCTGCTGCCGATTCGCGACGGCGTATGCGTCAGCCTCAAGTTATAATCCCAGATAACCATCTACTAATCAGTTGCTTACGGAGTCCAATGGCCGCAGTCAGAAATCTCTGAGAAGATATCCACCCCTTTTTACTCTACTAACTTTTTTACTCTACTAACTTTAGTAGTGAATAGCAGCGCGTATTCGGTTAAAGTGGAAAATGGAAGAAAGAAGGAGCATCAATGTCTAGTGCCGCAGCAGCCAGGGCGGAGATCGGCAGTCGTAGCCTCGAGCTCGCCCGGGTACTGCTCGTTGAGTCGGATGTCGCTTCGCGGTTGACCCTGCAGACTTTGTTGAGAGCCAGCGGGTACGCTGTGGACGTGGCTGCCTCGGCGGCTGAGGCTGTCGGCAAGATGGACACGAGTACCTACGAACTCGTTTTGACCGATCCCAATATTGAAACCCGAGAAACGGGTCGCGGCATTCTGGCGTATGCGCGCCGCAAGGATTATAAGCCGGCCACGGCCATTATCCACGCGCATCGGGACGGAAACGCCCGGGAATACTCGAAGAACCCAAAGATGCTGGTGGAGACCGAAGATGTCACCACTTTTCTGGGCAAAGTGGCGGAGCTGATCAGCTTGCGCGCCACGCGCAGGTCCGGGCGGGCTCTTCGGATGTCGGCCAACAACTGAAAGCTTTTAACCGGCCGCTTCACCTTCCACTACAACCAGGCCTGACGGCAATTCTTCGCCAAAGATGCGGCCAAGGGTGCGCTCGTCGCGCTCTTCTTCGCCTTCGAACACCGCCAGGAGCCGCTCCGAATTCGGCAGCGCAGCGAGCTTCTGACGGACGGCTTCGCGGGTTGCCGGCGGCAAATCGCGCATCGGATCGTCGGTGCGGCGGGCCAGCGACGCAAGCGCATCCGCGGCTGCCGGATTGGGCTGTAAGGCATCCACCCAGCGTGAAACGGGAGACGGCGGCAACACCTGGTTCATGGGTCCGTAGAACAATTCGCGCGCACCCAGCCGCGAAATGCACCAAAACTCCGATTCCCTCGCCTTGCCGGCTTTCACCGTGCGGATCAGTGCTTCTCCAAGCTCAGTTTTGGTCTGGATGGGCAGCAGTTCGAGACTCGAGGCGGTTCGCCAAATCTCGCGTTCGAGCGAGCTGTTCAGCCGCAGTTTCTTACCGGCGCGCGGCAGAAGCAGCGGCGCGATGCGCTGATACAGATCGATCTGCTGATTGCGGTTGAGGCCGCCCGCAATTCGTCCCCAGAAGATCCACCAATCGATTTCGCACTGCACCTGGTTGGCATGTTGCAGGCCGGAGGACCAGATACGTCGAGTCTGCTCGATGCGGAAATCATCGCCTGGAAATCCGAATCCCGGGCGCAGGCAGTAGCCGCCCAGGTTCAACCAACGCGCTTCGAAGGCCGGACTCTTCTTGCGCCCATCGGCGCACTCGAGAAAACTGTCAGCCAGCCGCCGGATGGTATTGACGGGCCAGGATGTGCGGCCGAGCGCCAGCATTTGCTCGAGTTTCGACGGCAGTTCTTCCGGCGCAATCTCAGCCTTGGCGCTGGTCGAGAAAACATTGAGGATCAGCTCCACTGCTTTCTCTAAAGCCTCTTCGCTCACGATCGCCGCCGTTTTCTTCTTCTGAGGTTCCGCCGCGCGCTTGCGCAACTCAAATTGCAGCCGCCAGCGATTGTCGCTGATTTTCGACTCGCACCAGGTTTCGAGCGTGCCGACCTCGGTGAGGTGCGCACCCACTTTAACCGGAATCAAGCGCTCGCCGGCTTTCTTGCCAAACCGGATGAGTGCGTGGAGCGGGGCGTGCGTATGCAAGTCGGGATCATTGATTTGAAATTCCAGGACCTCACCCGGCTGATCTTCAGTTCGTGTGAGTGAGCTGTAGAGACGGAAAGACACCGGCCGGTTGGCTACCAGTTGCAAGTCGGCGCGATCGATTTCGAGTGTTGCGCCTTCTTCGGCGCCGCGTGGCACCAGGCAAACGGCAGTGAGCTTTTGTTCCGTGGGCTGGCCGATGCCGAGATAGTAGGTGCGAGGCAGGCCTCCGCGCACCAGGACGCCGCTGCCGGTCGAGCGCACGTAGGAATAGTAGGCCGCGCCCGTAGCCACGGCGAGATCCAGATCCCGGTTCTCCAGGATTTCGGGCCGTTTGCCGTACCAGTGGCCTACTGCTTCTGCCACGCGCTGCTGGCAAATTTCCGGAATGAAAAAACCGCCGTTAAACAGAATCGCGTCGGGGGCCTGGCCTGCCGCCTCCAGAAACTGGTTCAAGTGCTTGGTGATGGCCGGGTCGGTCACGTACGGCAACCCCAGTTCGCGAAACAAGCTGCGCTTTTCTTCTTTTGGGAAATCGGCGCGGTTGGTCACCGGCAGAAAACCTTCGAGTGCGAGTTCGAGCGCCTCTTCTCGCAGAATCTCGGCCTTGAGCGAACCGCCCACGATGGATGCGCCGGCGCCCAGCACAGTGATTTCGACGCTGTTCAGATGCGGATCACAGAGTAAGCGCTCTTTGGCCGCCGAGCATTGCCGACGCAACCCGCTACGCTGGCGCACGGAGAGCGGCATACCCAGCTTGGTTTCCACCAGCCAGGCGAGCGTCAGATCCAGATTGTCGCCGCCCAGCAGCAGGTGTTTTCCCACGGCGGTGCGTGTGAAGTCCACTCGATCGCCTTCGCGCGAGACGCGAATCAGGCTGAAGTCGCTCGTGCCTCCGCCCACATCCGCAACCAGCACGATTTGGCCGTCGTAGAGAAGCTTGCGCGAGCGCTCAAAATTATTTGCGATCCAGGAATAGAAAGCCGCCGCTGGCTCTTCAAGCAGCGTGAGTTTCGGCAAACCCGCCTGCTCGGCCGCCATGACGGTCAACTCGCGCGCTTCCTCATCAAAAGACGCCGGCACCGTGAGGACGATGTCCTCCTCGGCGAGCGGGGTCGAGTGCTGTTGATCCCAGGCTTCGCGGAAACGGCGCAGAAACTCAGAAGAGACTTCGACCGGCGACAGCACGCGCCCGGTGTCCTGAGAATCCCAGGGCAGGATCTTGGCCGTGCGGTCCACATCCGGATTCGAAAGCCAGGACTTTGCCGAATGCACCAGCCGCGTGGGGACGATCGACCCCTGCTCCCGGGCGTACCAGCCCACAGGCCGGCCGTCTTCCAGAAACATGAACGAGGGTAGCGTGCGGCGCGGCTCCGTCTTTCCAGGAGCGATGAGCTGCGGAACTTCAAAAACATGGATGGGCGGGAAATTGACGTCTTCGGCCTCGATCGGATCGATCCACGCGAGAGCGGAATTCGTTGTGCCGAGGTCGATGCCGATCTTCATTGCGCGACGCGTTCGCGAACGTTGAACTCGAGTTTCCAGCGGCGGCCGTCGCGTGCCACGCACCACAATTGCAGCATGCCCGTTTCGGTAACCACGGTTTCGAAAGACACCGGCACCGTTGCCGAACCGTTCTTTACGGCGGCCGGCAACTCCACCTGCATGGGCGAGAGTTCTTGAAGGTCATCACCGAACTCTTCGATCAACGCGCCGGCTGGGTCGTCCTTGCGCACGGCGGAAGAAAAGAAACGGAACTCAGCCGGCTCGCCAACCACCAGCCCGAATTCGCGCTGTGGAATTTCGATGGACGTGCCTTCTTCCATGCCGAACGGCGCCACGGTCAGCGCTTTGAGCGGTGCGGCCATTCCGGGCACAGCCGGCATGACACTTTCGATGCCCACATAGTACGTGCGCGGGACACCGCCGCGAATCCGAATACCACGCCCGCGCCGCGCCAGCCCATAGTATGCCGCGCCTCGTGAAACCGCGTGCATGAGGTCCTCGCCGGTCAAGGACCGGACGGCTTCGAAGCCCTCCTCCGCCAGCCACGAGTCGATGGTACTGATGATTCGTTCGCGTACAAAATTTGCGCGCAACACGCCGCCGTTGAACAGAATGTGCGTCGGCGCGGCCAGTCCCGAGGGACTGCGGCGGACGCGTTCATACTCGCCAGCAGCTGCCTGCTGCCGTAGAAACTGGGCCATGTGCCGCGTGACAGCGGCGTCAGCGGCGTACGGCAGTCCGATCTCCTGCAGGCCCACGCGACGTAGCCGCCGTGGCAGATCGCTGCTGGCCACGACTGGGAAAAAACCTTCCCCCAGAATTTGATCGAGGTCTTCGCGGCCCAGCATGGCCTTGATGGTGCCGCCCACCAGGCCAGTGCCTTTTCCCAAAATCGTGACCGGCTGCTCTTTGGCGGTGGACCCAGGCTCCAGTAATTTTTCTTTCGCGAAACGGCAGTTATGCCATAACGCCTGAAGCTGGAAAGCATCGATGCGCGTGCCTTTTTGCGCTAGGCGTTCCGTGACCAGACGCGCCAGCGCGAGATCCATATTGTCGCCGCCCAGCAGGATGTGCTCGCCCACCGCCATACGCTCCAAGCCCAGTTCACCGTTCTGTTCGGTCACCGCGATCAGCGTGAAATCCGTCGTGCCGCCGCCGATGTCCACCACCAAAATCAGGTCGCCCACCTCCACGCGTTCACGCCAGTCCTGATGACGCTCGATCCAGGCGTAGAAAGCCGCTTGCGGCTCTTCGAGCAACGTCACGTCTCGATAACCCGCGCGCTCCGCGGCTTGCAAGGTCAGCTCTCGCGCCACGGCATCGAATGAGGCAGGCACCGTGACCAGAATCTGCTGCTGCGCAAACGGCGCTTCAGGCATCTTGGAATCCCAAGCGCGGCTCAAGTGCTCCAGATACCGGGCCGAGGCTTCGACGGGCGAAAGTTTCTCGACGCCTTCGGGCGCCCGCCAGGGCAGAATGTCGGCGGTGCGGTCGACGCCCGAATGCGACAGCCAGGATTTAGCCGATGTCACCAGGCGCCCAATATTCTCCGTGCCACGTTTCTGCGCCAGTTGGCCGACCACAAATCTTGGCTCCTGTTCCCAAGGCAGGTCCAGCGAGCCGGCCGGAAAATCGTTCGCGCCGGGCACATAGAGCGTCGAAGGCAGCAGCGGCTCGTCGCGCACTTCACCTGGGTTCACCAACTGGGGAACCGGCATCAGCGTCACTTCAGACGACGCATCCCCTTCAGACGCGATTGCGGTGTAAGCCAAGGCGGAGTTGGTAGTGCCGAGGTCAATGCCGATGACGTATTTGGGCTCGCGCTGAACGGCCCCGGCGCGCGTATCCCCGCCGTTCGCGTGTTTCTTGGATTTCATTCGATTTCGAGTTCAGCCGGAGCGATGATGCTGGAATCCTGTTTGGCATTCAGCGCGGGCAGATCGATGCGGCCGGCGCGCCAGCCTTTGTGCCGTAACACACCGCCCTGGGGTTTTCCTGCAGGCACATTGCCGATGAATTTAACCGCGGCTGAGTCCGATACCGTCGGGTTGGTGAAGGTGCCCTCCACGCCGTCGATCACCGGCTCGAGCTTGACGTAGCGTTTGAGCGATTCTCGCGCCTGATCGTGCAGTCCGCGCACGGCTGCGCCGATCTGCTCGTCGGAATAGGCTGCGACATCCTCCATGATGAAATCCACCAGGCGTGAATCGCGTTGCAGGATAGAGAGAATCTGCAGCGCGCCGTCGGTCGCACGCACTGCAGGCGCGGCTCCGGTCTGCATGGACTTCGTCGCTGACGCACTCCGGCGCGTCAGCCCCAGAACGATGAGACCGTCGTCCGGAAGCTTGCCCTGGAACAAGATTGAAAAGAAACTGCGAATGGCGAGCCAGATGCGTCCCAAAGATGACTCCAATCTCTCAGGATACAATCTGGCGCAAACGCGCGGGGGCGAAGGAGCTTCCGACGATTGTTAGTTAAGTTAGCTGCGGCACGTTGGCCGGCCGGTGGGACCGGCGTCGAAGACCCGCGTCGTATCCGGGCTTTCGCCGGTCTGCTCCACTCGCAGTTTAGTTCACGCCCCGGCGCCGCGCGGGCGGATGACCGTGGCTTCCCGGAGTTTATCGAGTTGTTTGCGGGCGATGGTGGCCCAGGTGCCCGTGCCGTCGAGCTTCAGGTAGCTTTTCCAGTGGCGCACGGCTTTCAGGAAATCACCCTTGCGCTCGGCAAGCAGCGCCAGGTTGAAATGCGCATCGGCATAACTCGGGTTCAAGCGCAGCGCGGTGACGTAATGCTGTTCAGCACGCTCTAAGTCGGCCTGCTCGTCGTAAAGATTGCCCAGGTTATAGTGCGCCAGCGGATAATTCGAATCCACCTCAACGGCACGCAAATAATGCCGTTCGGCTTCCCCGTACTTGTGTTGCCGGTAATAAATCGTTCCCAGGTTGACCAGAGCCCCGGCCGCCGCGGGATTGAGTTCCACGGCTTTTTCGTACGAAGCCACGGCTTGCTCGATGGGTGCGCCGGTTTCTTCAAGTGCCAGACCCTGTTGAAAATACATTTCGGCCTGACGCTCGGCGCTGGCGCGGTCGGCTGCTCGTTTGGGCGCGGCGAGCGATTTGATGCTGGCTAGTTCGACGGTTTCAAAATTAAACAGCATCTGCCCAGTAAGCGCTTCCATCTTCTGGCCGGCAATCTGGACCGAAATGGTGCGCCCGTCGGAGAAAATTTTGAGTTCCGAAAGCGGCCGCTCTACGTGCGACAGTTTTCGTTTCAACGCGGTGAGCGCCCGGCCGATCTTGCGTGACGGCACCCGGCTTTCACGCAACTTCTGCAGTGCCTTGAGCGCGATAAGATCGGAAAAAGAAAAGCTGGAGGTTCCTTGGATGAGGCCGTGGCGCTCCCAACTGCGAAGCTGCTGCTCGCTCACCTTGAGCATGCGGCGCACATCCTGACGCGTGTACTCCTGCTTGGCGGCAGAATCGAGCACGCGAAAATTTTAACACGCGTCGAGCGAAATTTGAGCAGAAATCGCTCACCAAAAATTAATTGATGCACGCGAGTGGCCGTTGCTCCGCAAATTTGCAGCAAAAATTCTGCGAAACTCTTCGAATGTCGACAGGCGCTCGTGGAATAGGCATTCTTGCCTGTGCTTTTGTGGGACAGACGCCGCGCCCGCGCTCCATCCCGGCTTCCGGCTGTCGTGCGCTCTTGAAATGGGCATTCCTGCCTGTTGCCGAACGCGCTTTCGCGATTCCGGCGCAGGGAATCGTCGCCCCGAGACCGTTCATCGTGCATTCATGTGTCCGGCGTCACAATAGGAGCAGGAGTAAAAACAATAATGAGCTCACGCTTCGCATCTCTCGCCGTGTCCGCGGTGCTGGTTGCGGCCAATCTCGCCGGCGCGGAGAAGCGCGTCACGATGGAAAGTCTTCCGCCTGCCGTTCAAAAGACTATTCAAGAGCAAAGCCAGGGAGCTACCGTCCGGGGTTTCTCGAAAGAGGAGGAGAACGGAAAAACATTTTACGAGGCCGAACTGAAAGTCAATGGCCACAACAAAGACCTCTTGATCGATCCAACCGGAGCGATCGTAGAAATTGAGGAACAAGTCACGCTCGAATCGCTGCCGCCGGCCGTGAAAACGGCTCTCGACAAGCATGCCGCCAAAGGTAAAATCGCATTCGTCGAATCAGTCACGAAAGGCGGCTCAGTCATTGCTTATGAGGCTAAGATCAAGACGGCGGGTAAAACTTCCGAGATCCGATTGAGCCCGGAGGGCGCCGCCGTCAAGGAACCGTGAGGGTCTTGCTGGCCGAAGACGAGCCCCGGGTGGCGGGGTTCATTGCCAAAGGACTGCGTGAGCAGACTTATGCCGTGGATGTCGCGCGCGATGGCGAGGAAGCCGTCTACTACGCGGGCGTGAACCAGTACGATCTGGTCATTCTGGATGTCATGCTGCCCATCAAGGACGGTTACGCCGTCTGCAGTGAGCTGCGAGGCTCGGGCATCCGCACTCCCATCCTCATGCTCACCGCGCGCGACGCAGTGGATGATCGTGTGCGAGGTCTCGATTCGGGCGCGGACGACTATCTCACCAAACCCTTCGACTTCAAGGAACTTCTCGCGCGATTGCGGGCTCTTTCCCGGCGCGCCGCCGAGATCCGTCCGGAGGTGATCCGCGTTGGGGACCTGGCGCTCAATACCGCCAATCATGCGGTCAATCGCTCCGGTAAATCCATCAGCCTGACGGCCAAGGAGTACGCGCTGCTCGAATTCCTGATGCTCAACCCAAACCGCATCGTGGGCCGGGAGCAGATCGCGCAGCACGTGTGGGATGAGAATTTCGATCCGTTCTCGAACATCATCGATGTGTATGTCAGGAGGCTGCGCACGAAAATCGATGTGGGTTTCGAGCGGCCGCTCCTCCATACGCGGCGGGGCGAGGGATACATGCTCACGGCCGAGGCGGTGACCGCTGATGATTAAGAGCCTCCGCATCCAGCTCACCGCCTGGTACCTGCTGTTCTTCACACTGCTGCTGATTCTGTTCAGTGTTTTTTTCTATGAAGTGCTTTCGAGGGCTCTTTACCAGCGTCTGGACCAGACGCTTTCTTCGGAAGCGGGCACCGCGGCCGGCCTGTTCCGCAGCGAAATGACCGAGCTCAATGACGAGGCTCCTGGCGCTGCGCGGGAAACCATCGCGGAAGTGGATTCCAGAAACCGGTTGCTGGCGATTCTTGACGGCGACAAGCTCCTGGCGGCCAGCGCCCCTGTGGATAAACCTGAGTTGCTCCAGATGGTCGCCCAGGCTCGGCACGGCGAAAAAACGGAATTTCTCACCACGATTCCGAGCTACGGCAAAGCCGGAGCGCGCGTGGTGACCCAGCGATTCATGTTCAACGGCCGGACGTTTATTGTTCTGATGGTTGAGCCGCTGGATTCGATCCGGAACGACCTCGCCACGGTGCGGCGCGTGCTCTACCTGTCTCTGCCACTGGCCCTGCTGATTGCCGGTGTTGGCGGATTCCTGCTGGCCGCCCGAAGCATTGCGCCCCTGCGCTGGATGGCGGATCAGGCCAGAAACATCACCGACAAGAATCTCGACAGCCGGCTCGATATCGGCGACGCTCGCCAGGAGCTCCAAATTCTGGCGGATTCTTTTAACGAACTGCTTTCACGTTTGGACCAGTCTTTCGAAACCATGCGCCGATTCGTGGCTGACGCCTCGCACGAGCTTCGTACGCCGATTTCTGTGATTCGCGGCGAAGCCGACGTCGCCCTGTCCCATGACCGCAGTCCCGGCGAATATCAGGAATCGCTCGCCACCATTCAGGATGAGGCCCGGCGGCTTTCGCGCTTGGTGGACGATTTGCTGAACCTCGCCCGCGCCGATGCAGGACACCTGAATTTACGCGTCGCAGAGTTTTATCTGAATGACTTGCTGGGCGAATGCTGCCGGGCCGTCGAGAGCGTAGCCCGAGAGAAGAACATACGTCTGGACTGCGAGTGTGCGGAAGATATCAACTTTCGCGGAGATCAGGAACTTGTCCGGCGATTGGTATTGAACCTGCTCGATAACGCGATCAGGTACACGCCTGCCGGCGGCGAGGTTTCGGTAAAGCTCGAAGCCGCCGGCAGCGATCTGCGCATTCACGTGTCGGATAACGGCGTCGGGATCGCTCCCGAGACGGTCCCACACGTGTTCGAGCGCTTTTATCGGGGAGACCAGGCACGCTCGCGCCAGAACGGCGGCTTCGGTCTCGGTCTGTCAATTGTGAAGTGGATCGCAGAATCACATCGCGGTTCGGTCCAGTTAAGCAGTAAACCTGGTAAGGGCACCGTATTTACTGTGCTGCTCCACCGGTAGCATTCATCGTGCATTCATGTCTCGATTCGTACACTCGAAAATCTCGATGCCCTCTCTGGTTGTGATTCTCGGCGTGGCAGCCATGCTGTCAGTCAGCGCTCTGGCGCCAACACCTGCGGCGCAGCCCAAGCCCACTCAGAATCCCCTGCAGCCGGGCCAACTCCAGCAGGGACAAATTCAGACGGGCATGGCACAGGCAGGCGCGTCGTTGAATATTACTCTCGAAGATGCGCTGGCGCGCGCCCGCACCTACAGCCAGCAATTTCTGGCAGCCAGCATTAGCGCGCAATTGTCGCACGAGGACCGCGTTCAGGCCAAGGCCGCTCTGTTGCCGTCGTTGAACTATTTCAACCAGATGATTTACACCCAACCCAACGGCACTCCCTCCGGAGTTTTTGTGGCCAATGACGGTGTGCACGTCTACAACAGCCAGGCCATCGTGCATGGGGACGTCTACGATCTGGCCAAGCGTGGCGAATACCGCAGGGCAATTGCGGCCGAAGCCATTGCCCGCGCCAAGGCTGAGATTGCCGGCCGCGGGCTGGTCGCCACCGTAGTTCAGAATTACTACGGCCTCGTTGTGGCGGCGCGGAAAAGCGCGAATGCCCAGCAAAGTTTGCGCGAGGCGCATCAGTTTATGGACATCACACAAAAACAGGAGCAAGGCGGTGAAGCGGCACACTCCGACGTGGTGAAGGCCCAGATCCAGTTGGAACAGCGCTTGCGGGACGCGCAGGAAGCGCAGTTGAACATGGAAAAAAATCGCATCGCCCTGGCGGTGCTGCTGTTTCCTGATTTCCGGCAGGACTTTACGGTTACGGATGATCTCGAGACCGGGAAGTCTTTGCCGCCGTTCGCCGAAGTGGAAGCGCTGGCCGCGAAAAACAATCCCGATGTCCGTGCGGCGCAAGCCACGGTACAGCAGGAGACACTCGGACTCTCGGTTGCGCGCGCCGGCTTTTTTCCCACGCTGTCGTTTGACTACTTCTTCGGAATTAATGCTAATCAGTTTGCCGTCTACAACCGCGATCATCTGCGCAATCTGGGGTCCGCGGCGCAGGCGCAGCTCACCATCCCGGTCTGGACCTGGGGAGCAACGCGGAGCAAAGTCCGCGCGGCCGAATTACATCTCCAGCAAGCGCGGCTGGATTTGAGTCTGGCACAGCGTCAGGTTCTGGCCAACCTGAACTTCTTCTTCCAGGAAGCGCAGTCGGCCGGCGCACAGCTCACATCACTCGCCAATTCCGTGAAACTGTCCGCCGAAAGCTTGAAACTCACGTTGCTGCGCTACCAGGCGGGCGAGGTGTCGGTGCTCGAGGTGGTGGATGCCCAAAGCACGCTGGCGCAAGCCCGTAACGCTTACGATGACGGCCTGGTCCGCTACCGCGTGGCGCTGGCGCAGTTGCAGACATTGACTGGAACGTTCTAACTCATGACCAAGAAAACGCATCTGGCCTTAGCCCTATGCCTGCTGCCGCTGGCTGCCTGCTCCAAGAAAGAAGAAAAGGAAGCGGAGCCCATCGTGCCGGTGCAGGTGACTGCGGTCCGCCTGGATTCCATCCGGCGCATCATTTCCGCCGACGGCGTACTCTTTCCACTGAACCAGGCCGGCCTGACGCCGAAGGTCAGCGCGCCGGTGCGGAAGTTTTACGTCAATCGCGGCGATCATGTGCGTCAGGGCCAGTTGCTGGCCGTGCTGGAAAATCGCGATCTGGCTGCGGCTGCCCGGGAAAGCAAGGGGCAATACGAACAAGCCGACGCGAATTACAAATCGACGGCTGATGTCACGATTCCTGAAGAAGTGACCAAGGCGCAATCGGAGCTGCGGTCCGCCAAAGAAACGCTGGATGCCGCTCAGAAGCTGCTCGAGAACCGCGAAAAACTTTTCCGCGAAGGAGCGCTGGCCCGTAAGCAAGTGGATGAAGCCCAGGTCGCATCTGCCCAGGCGCGCAGCCAATACGAGCAAGTGCAGCAGCACTTGAGCGCTCTCCAGAGCGTGGGCAAACAACAGCAGATCCGTGGAGCCGCGGCCCAGGCCGACGCCGCCGAAGCGCATTTTCAAGGCGCCGAAGCGCAGCTCGGCTATACTGAGATCCGCAGTCCCATCACCGGCGTCATCACCGACCGGGCCATCTATGAGGGCGAAATGGCCAGCGCCGGAACGCCACTGCTCACCGTGATGGATGTATCGCGCGTCGTGGTGCGCGCCAATATCCCGCAGAACCAGGCTCGATTACTCAAAGTCGGCAACGATGCCACGGTCAATCAAACCGACGGCGCCGACCAGGTGGCCGGGAAAGTCATCGTAGTCAGTCCGGCTGTCGACGCCAACAGCACCACTCTGCAAGTCTGGGTTCAGATGGCCAACCCGGGGGGACACTTGAAGCCCGGCGTCTCCGTGCATACCTCGATCGTGGCCGAGACTTTGACCAACGCCATCATCGTTCCACCGGCCGCTCTACTTCCCTCGGCCGAAGGCGAAACGGTCCTGATGGTGGTCGGAGCCGATTCGGTGGCGCACGAAAGAAAAGTCGAGGTCGGCGTTCGTGAGCCTGACAAAGTGCAGATCCTGAGCGGCGTCAAGCCAGAAGAGAAAGTCATCATCGTGGGCGGCGTTGGTCTGGAAGATGGCAACAAGGTGCGCATTGAGAAGCCTGGCCAAAAACCCGCCGAGGACGAAAAGCCGGCCGCCAGCGAAAAACCGGGTGGCGAACAGAAGCCGGACGAAAAATGAGCGACGTCTCCACTCGACCGCCCGCCACCACCGAGCCTCAAAGCGAACATTGGACTGCCTGTCACGGCAAGCCCATCATCTTCGTGATCCTCACGCTCGTCGCTCTGGGCGTTTATCTGGCCTTGACCGTCCCGGTCTCTGTCTTTCCGGAAACCAGCTTTCCGCGCATCGTCATCGGTGTCGACAACGGGGTGGCGCCCATCGAGCAAATGCTGGTGACGGTCACGCGGCCCATTGAAGAGGCCGTGAATACTGTGCAAGGCCTCGACCGCGTGTTGTCCATCACCAGCCGCGGTTCGGTCGAAATCGATCTTTTCTTCTCCTGGAAAGTGGACATGTTTCAGACGCTCGAGCTGGTCAATGCGGCGCTCGCACGCGTCCAGGCCACGCTGCCGCCCACTGCCAAGGTGACCGCCAACCGGCTCACTTTCGCCGCCTTCCCGATCATCGGTTACAGCCTTACGTCAGATACCGTGCCGCAGACCAGGATCTGGGAAATGGCCACCTACGAGATTAAGCCGCGGCTGAACCGCACCGCGGGGGTCTCGACCATTGTGGTGCAAGGCGGGCAGGAACCCGAATTCGAGATTCAACCGGATCCGGTGAAACTGTTGGAGACCTCCATCACCATTCCGAACCTGCTGGACGCCATCGGCCGCGGGAATCTCATCGATTCTCCCGGACTGATCGAGAATAATCACCAGTTGGTTCTGAGCCTGGTGAGCGGGCAGGCGCGCACTCCTGCCGAGATCTCCGCCATCGTCGTCAAGACCACGCCGGCCGGCGCTCCCATCCACATCGGCGACATCGCCGGCGTTTCTCCATCGGTCAAACCCGTCTACACAATTGTTACGGCCAACCAGAAGCCCGCTGTCCTGCTGAATATCTATCGCCAACCGGACAGCAACACGGTGATGGTGGCGAATGCCGTGCACGCCGAAGTGGAGCGCGTTCGCAAGACTCTGCCGCGAGGCGTGGAGTTGCTGCCGTTCTACGATCAATCGGAAATCGTGAACGATTCCATCAAGAGCGTGCGCGACGCCATTCTCATTGGCCTGGTGCTGGCGTCGTTCATCATGGTGGTGTTCCTTCGCGACTGGGGCACCTCGCTGGTTGCAGGCCTGGTGATTCCCGTGACCATTGCCGTCACCTTCATCGCGTTGCGTGTTCTGGGCGAAAGCTTCAACCTGATGACGCTTGGCGGTCTGGCAGCGGCGGTCGGCCTGGTCATTGATGACGCCATTGTGGTGGTGGAAAATATCGTCACGCACCGCGACACCGGCCAGTCGCGCGCAGAGGCCATCACCAAGGCCATCCGCGAGATCCGCGTGCCGCTCCTCGGCTCGACCATTACGCCCATCGTGGTGTTCCTGCCCTTGATTTCGATTACCGGCGTGACGGGCACATTTTTTCGTGCGCTCGCCATTACCGTCGCAGTGGCATTGATCACCTCGCTCGCGCTGGCCCTGTCCTGGACTCCGACGTTAAGTCATTACTTCATACGCAAGCGCGCCAAAGGGCAGGGCGAAGAACAGCACGGCCTGCCGCCGCGCATCATGCGGACCTATGAGCGGGTGCTGCGCGGGAGTCTCGAACACCCGGTTTTGCTGGTGGTTCTAACAGTCGTCTTGATCGGTGCCTCGTATCTTTGCTATCGCAGTTTGGGGTCCGATCTGTTGCCACAAATGGATGAAGGCGGCTTCATCGTGGATTACATCATGCCCGCGGGCTCTTCGCTCGCGGAGACTAACCGCGTGGTATCAGCAGTCGAGCGTATTCTGCGCACAACGCCCGAAGTGGCTAGCACCTCCCGGCGCACGGGCCTGCAACTCGGCCTGGCTACTGTGACCGAAGCCAATACGGGCGACATTTCGGTGAAGCTCAAGCGCGACCGGAGCCGCAGCGGCGACGAAGTCATCGCCGACGTCCGCGAAAAGATCACCAAACAGGAGCCCATGCTGCAGGTGCAGTTTATCCAGTTGCTGCAGGACATGATCGGCGATCTAACCAGCGCGCCCGAGCCCATCGCCATCAAGCTGTTTTCGCAGGATCCCGCCATTTTGCGCGAATGGGGGCCGCGCGTGGGTGATGCTATCAAGAAAATTCCCGGCGTCGTGGACGTGCTCAACGGCATCGATAACACCATTAGCGGGCCGGCAACGGTGTTTCAAGTGGACCCGGCGGTGGCAGCGCGCGGCGGGTTCACACCGCAGGAAATCGAGCTGGATGCCAGCGCCATCATGCAGGGAGAGCTCGCGTCCACGCCCGTCGTGGTGAACGATCGCTCTTACACGATTCGCGTGCGCTTTCCACAAAATACGCGCTCGTCGATGGAGGCCATTCGTAACACGCTGCTGGTCAGCTCCACAGGAAAAATTGGGACGCTCGGCGCGCTCGCGACCGTCGTCGATATTCCTGGCCAGACGGAAATTCGCCGCGAGAACTTGCAGCGCGATGTGACCGTCACCGGCCGCCTGGAAGGCCGGGACCTGGGCGGCGGTATGGCGGACGTCCAAAAAACAGTCGCCGGACTGCACTTGCCGCCAGCCATACGCGTGGAATACGGCGGAGCTTACGAAGAGCAGCAGCGCTCCTTCCGCGATCTGGTTTTTGTCCTGGTCCTGGCGGTGCTGCTGGTGTTCATCGTGCTACTCTTTGAATTCGGAAGCTTCGCCGCTCCGGCCGCGGTCGTGGCCTCGGCCCTGCTCTCGACGTCCGGCGTTTTTCTGACGCTGCTGGTCACGCGCACCACCTTTAATATTTCGTCGTTCATGGGGCTCATCATGGTGATCGGCATTGTCGCCAAAAACGGCATTCTGCTGCTCGACGCCGATCAGAAATTTCGTGCCGAGGGCGTTGCCGCCGAGCAGAGCATGATCGATGCCGGTGAGCGGCGGCTGCGTCCTATCATGATGACCGCGCTCGCCACCGTCGCCGGCATGGTTCCCCTCGCGCTGGCCTGGGGCACCGGGTCGCAAATGCTCCAACCACTCGCCATCGCCGTGATTGGCGGCATTCTGGCGTCGATGGTGCTCTCCCTGGTGGTCACCCCCGCCGTGCACTATTACATCGCCGACCGCGGTTTCAAGTTGAAATGATCAGAATCGGTTCAAGGGCACTCGCGCGTTGCGGCGGAATGCAATCAGATCTGACCGCGTTGGTCGCATCCACCTGAGAATCCCGGCGCAGCATTCTGCGACAATGTTCAGCACAATGCCGCGGAAATACTACCAGGTTGCCGCCCAGGCCTTTTTGATAATGCTGTTCGCTGTCTGTGTCTTCCGGGCCTTCAGCCAGTCGATCGTGCACGACGAGGCATTGACCTGGTAGTTGTATATCCTGGCGCCGGCGAGCCAGATATTTCATTTTTACTCGCCGAACCATCATTTTTGAACACGATACTCGCGCGGCTTTCCAGATCGATTTTCGGAGTTTCGCAATGGTCCCTGCGGTTACCCGCACTGGCCGGAGCGGCGCTGTACTTTTTTGCGTGCTACAGGTTTACGCGGTGGCCTTTGGCGATGGATTTACGATGTTGCTTGCCGTCTGCCTGCTGGCCTTGAATCCGTTGGTGCTGGATTTCATGGTGGCTGCGCGCAGGTATGGGATGGCGCTGGCGCTGTGGATGATTTCAGCGGTGCTGTTGCTCGACGAATCCATACAGCCGGGTTCATCCAGGCGCACGATGCTGGCCGGCGCCGCGTTGGCACTTTCAGTCACAGCCAACCTGGTGTTTGTGCTTCCGGCGGCGGCTCTCGCGGCAATCGCCGCGTTTCTCATCCTGCGACGGCGCGAGCCTGTGACCCAGCCGCCCGCCGGCGAGTTAAACGGAAGAAGAAGAAAGTTGCCCCGCGACCTGATTAACACGCCGGCTCGCGCGTACGGCCCTCTGTCGTGTTTGCGATTCCCGCCGTTGTGATCGCCTTTTTGTTTTTGAATCTTGCGCCAATCGAGGACATGCGTTCACAAGACTTTTACACGGGCGCGGGCAGCATCGGCGCGAGTCTGCGCAGTTTGGCCGAGTCCTCGTTCGATCATTCGGGTCCATTACTCAACCAGCACTGGGTACACAGGTGGACGGACGTCATTGCATTCGGAATCGCTCCGCTGGTTCTGGCTGCCGCTTTGGTATTGGGTATTCTGCGCCGTAATCTCGTGTTAATCTTGCCAGGGGGCGCGGCTGCGTTTTCGGCCATCTTTTTGCTGTTGATCCATTTCGTGCTCGACAAGCCTGCCGACCGGACGGGGATTTACTTCCCCCCGTTGGCTGGGCTGGCGTTGGCCGGGCTGGCGCACGAGTGGAGGAATGTTCCAGGACGGATGCGCGTGGCTTCGATGGCTGCGTACATTCTGGCCTTGATCTTCATTCTTCAGTACGCCAGTGAATGCAACACGCGGCATTTCCTGGTTTGGAAGTACGACGCTGACACGCGAACGATTGCCGACCGCCTGGCCGCCGATCGCCAAGAGAATGCCCCGGTTACGCGCATTGGCGGCTCCTGGCAACTCCAGCCGGCATTGCGCTTTTACGCGTATGTGGGGAACTGGACCTGGGTAGAGCTTTCGACAGAACCGCCGGCGCCCGGCATTACGCGCTCTTGCCTTCAGAGCGAGATACGGTCGAGCATAAATTAGGCCTCAAGAATTAGGTCTCAAGGAAATTTATCGGGGACCGGTTTCCGGAAGCGTTCTGGCGAAGCCAAAGTGAGCGGCCTCGATGGTGCTCTCCCTGGTGGTCATTCCGGCCGTCCACACTACTACCTCGCCGACCGCGGCTTCAAATCCAAAAGATCCGAGTAAACCCAAATCCATCATGCATAATGGTGCTGGCGGGGTCTCGTTCCCGTTGTCTCGTTCCCCCGCCCCTTGCTGCCGCCGCGAAAACTGATTTTGAGAAACGAACCGAAAAAAACGAACCCAAATCCCATTTCCGGACAGTTTGCGGCCGGCCTCACGGGATTTGGCCGCCGTGCTGTACAATAGCTAGTTGCAACTGAGTTGCTATGCTGCAAACCTTCATCATCGCGTTGCGTGAGGGTGTGGAAGCGGCCCTGGTGGTCGCCATCGCCATCGCGTATCTGAAAAAAATTGACCGCCGCGATCTGCTCTCTTCGGTTTACCGCGCCTTCGTAGCTGCCGTGTTTGCAAGCTTTTTGGTGGCTATTCCGCTGGCGCTAGTCAACGTCAACCAGGATCGCTACGAGGGCTGGCTGCTGGTGGTGAGCGCGGTATTTGTGCTCTCCATGGTGGTCTGGATGAACCGGCACGCCAAAGCGCTCAAAGGCCAGATTGAAACTCGGTTGCAACAAGAAACTCGCAGTGACGCCTCCCGCTGGGGCATATTCCTGTTCGTTTTTCTGATGGTTTTCCGCGAGGGCGTGGAAACTGTCCTCATGCTCAACGGGTTGCGGTTCGACACCTCTGGAATCATGGCACTCCTGGGAACGGTATTGGGCCTGGGACTCGCGGTGCTGTTTGGCGTCAGCTTCGTGAGGGGCACCATCCGCATCAACCTGCGCAGCTTTTTCCGTATCACCACGGCCATTCTGTTGGTGGTGGTTTTTCAGCTCGCCATCACTGGCCTGCACGAGCTTTCCGAAGCGGGGGTGCTGCCCGCGAGCAGCGAAGAGATGGCTCTGATTGGTCCCATCGTGCGCAACGATGTCTTTTTCTTCGTGACTATTCTGGCGCTGGTTGCCACCATGGTCCTGTTTGAATGGCGCAACCGTCGCACGCCGGACGCAGGGAATCTCGAGGGCTCAGCATTGCGCAAAATGCGCTGGACGGCCCGCCGCGAGCGGCTCTGGATGGCGGCGTCCTGCTCGGCGGCGGCGCTGTTCATGGTGACCATCACGGCCGAGTATATCTATGCGAAGTCGGCTACCAGCCTTTCGACAGCTCAGGCCGTGGTCATCACGGACGGCTTGGCGCGAATTCCGGTGGATACCGTGAGCGACGGCGCGCTGCACCGCTTCGTGATTCAATCCGAAGGCGCCAGCATTCGCATCATCGTGATCCGTCGTTCCGACCAGACCCTGGCCGTGGCTTTCGATGCCTGCCAGATTTGCGGCAGCCAGGGTTATTACCAGAAAGGCCCGAACTTGATTTGCAGGAATTGCGCGTCGGCCATCAACATCCCCACCATCGGCTCCGAGGGCGGCTGTAATCCAGTTCCGCTCGAGTCAACCGTAGCTGATGGCCAACTCGTGATCCGCACCGAAAAATTGCAGGCGGGTTCCCGGTATTTTAGCGGCGGGAGTCGTTGAATTGTTCCTGAGATTCGTCGCGCAGTCGGCCCGCCGTTCGCCGCGGAGGAAACTCATGGCGATGGGGGCGGTCGCACTGGGGTCCGCCGTAGCCACGGCCATGCTGGGCGCCATGCTCGAGGTGGGCGACCGTGTCAATCATGAGCTGCGCAGGCTCGGCGCAAACCTTCTCGTCACCCCCAAATCCGCATCGCTGCCCGTCGAGATTGGCGGCATCAGCTACCAACCCACCGCCACAGACGAATCCATCCCGTTAGCGCAGATCCCAAAAATCAAATCCATTTTCTGGCAGTTGAACATCACCGCGATTGCGCCCTCTTTACGCGCACAAACGCTGCTCAATGGCCGGGAAATAGTGCTCGAAGGAGCGTGGTTCGAGCGCAAGTTGCGCGTGCCCGATGGAAGCTCCATCATGACTGGTTTGCATGTGCTGAACTCAGCCTGGAAAGTCCAGGGACAATGGATCAGCGATCCGCGCGCTGACGATCGCTCGGCTGAGGGCATGGCCGGCGCAGCGTTGGCCCGGCGATTCGACCTGCAACCTGGTTCCACCGTCCCGATTTTCGGCGAGCTTTTCAAAGTGATGGGAATCATTTCGACCGGCAGCGAAGAAGATGATCGTCTGTTCGTGCGCCTCGAAGTTTTGGAGCGGTTGACTGGACGCGCCGGGCACGTGGACGCCATCGAAATCGGTGCGCTCACCAAACCCGAAGATGCCTTCGCGCGTCGGGACCCGAAACGAATGACACCGGCCGAATATGAACGCTGGTCCTGCACGCCGTACATCAGCTCCATCGCGCATCAAATTGAAGAAGTACTACCGATGGCTGTGGCTCGTCCCATCCGGCGTGTGGCGGACAACGAAGGCCGGGTGCTCGGCAAGGTGCGCGGTCTGATGCTGCTCATCTCACTCGCGGCGATGGCCACCGCCGCGCTCACGGTGTGGAGCGTGATGGCCACTACGGTGCTCGAGCGCCGTTACGAGATCGCCATCATGCAGGCTACCGGCGCGGGAAGCGCGCTGATTGTCGCGATGTTGGGAGCCGAAATTGCAATTCAGGGCGCGGTGGGCGGTCTGGTGGGCGCGCTTGCCGGCTGGGAACTGTCGGGCTGGGTGAGCCGCAGCGTCTTTGGCGTCGAAGCCCAGGCGCCGGCTTTGCTCATCCCATTGGTGCTGGTGGTGGCCGTGGCCGTGGCGCTGGCAGGCGCCGCGCAGCCGCTGAGGCGCGCTCTTTCACTCGAGCCGGCTGCAATCTTGCGGGAGGGCGCTTGATGTTCTGGCGGTTTGTTGTGGGAGCGGTGAAATTCCGCCGCAGGCGGCTGGCCCTCGCTTTTGCCGGTCTCGCAGTGGCGGCCATGCTGGCTACGGCTGTGTTCAGCTTGTACTCCGATATCGAGCGCAAGATGCGCCGCGAATTCCGGGCGTTTGGCGCCAACCTGGTCATTGCTCCGGTCGGCGACGCACGAACTGTTCCGCTCCAGGCCGTCTCCTCAGCCGAAAAGCTGGACGTCGTGGCGGCGCCCTTCATCTACACCATCGGCCGCATCACCATTGGCCACATCAGTGACGAGCGCGTGGTCGAGGCGGGCGTAGATTTTTCGAGAGCCGGCCCTCTCATCAGCTACTGGCGCGTGGAGGGCGCGCGCACAGCGTCGAAGGGCGAGTGTCTTGCCGGCATAACGCTGGCGGCTCACTTCCGAGTCGCGCTGGCGCAGACGGTCACACTCGCCAGCGGGCCGTGCACAGTTCGCGGGATTGTCAGCACCGGCGGCGCCGAAGACAGCCAAGTGATAGTGCCCTTCGAGCGTGCGTCCGCGGACGCAGCATTCCGGGACGTGGCTAGTCTGGTGCAAATCCGGGCCGATGGCGAGCGGCTGCCCGAGGTTCGCGATGCGCTGTCCCGTGCGTTTCCACAAGCCGAGGTGCGAGTACTCCGCGCATTGGCCGAAACCGAAGCGAACGTAGTCATGAAAGTTCGCAGCGCGGTTCTTCTGCTGAGTGTGGTGATCCTGCTGATTACCACCTTGTGCGTGACTGGAAATTTCAGCGAGCTGGTGCTCGAGCGTAGCAAAGAAATCGGCGTCCTGAAGGCCATCGGCGCGGCTGAAGGGCGCATCGCCACTCTTCTTCTTTCAGAGTCGCTCGTGCTGGCGCTCGCGGCCGCGCTCACGGGTTACGCAGCGGGCCTGGCTATTGCGTACTGGATTGGCCTGACGATTTTTTCGAATTCCGCCCAGGCCACCCCAATCGGCGTGGATTTCGCGGTGTTCATGCCCGTGGCCCTGATGACACTGCTGATCGCCGCGGTCGCCACTGTTGCTGCCGCCTCACGCATCTGGCGCATTGAACCGGCCGTGATCCTTCGCGGAGAATGAAGCGGATGGTCCATTTTCTCGAAGCCGAGCGCGTTTCGAAGAACTACCAGGCAGGTGGCGGCGCACCGGTGCAAGCGCTTGATGAGGTTACATTCACGGCCGACTCGGGCGAGTGGATCGCGATTATGGGCCCGTCGGGATCCGGTAAGACCACGCTGCTGAATATCCTGGGATGCCTCGATCAGCCTTCGAGCGGCTCGGTCCGGATCGGCTCGACCGACATTTCGAAACTCACGCGCGCCGAACTGGTTCGCTTTCGTGCCGAGACCGTGGGATTGATCTTCCAGCAGTATCATCTGATTCCGCACCTGACGGCGCTCGAGAACGTGATGCTGGCGCAATACTTCCACAGCATGACCGATGAAGCCGAGGCCAGGCGCATGCTGGAGCACGTGGGTTTGACCGCGCGCGCAAGCCACTTGCCCTCTGAGTTATCGGGTGGCGAGCAGCAGCGCGTGGCCATCGCGCGGGCGCTGGTGAACGATCCGAAAATCATTCTGGCCGATGAACCCACCGGCAACCTGGATGCATCAAATGAGCAGATCGTGCTGGACCTCTTGAGCGGTCTTCACGCCCAGGGACGCACGTTCCTGTTGGTGACGCACGACGAGCGCGCGGGGCGTTGCGCCGACCGCCGCATCAACCTGGAGCACGGCCGTATCGTCGAGACCGTGGTGTTTACGGCGGAAGAGAACGAGGATTTCGATGAAGTGCTCGAGGAGCTTTGGATGCTGCGCGAAAGCGCGATGCACCACGAATGTTCGCATTTTACCGAGATGCAAAAACGGCGGCTGGTCGCGACCATGTCGCGCATCGGGCTTTTGAAAATGGCCGGCAGTGAAGTCGATTTCACCCAGGCCGGAGAATCTCGCGCACGCAGCGTCATCCGCAGGCACCGGCTGGCCGAACGGTTATTCATGGATGTGCTCTCCATTCGCGATGATGCCGCCGTGGAATCCAATGCCTGCACGTTCGAGCACATTCTCAGCCCGGAAGTCACAGACCGCATCTGCACTTTCTTGGGTCACCCGGCTACCTGCCCGCACGGCAGCCCGATTCCACCGGGTGAGTGCTGCGGCGACGGTGCGCCGGGCGAAAAACGGTCCTCGGAATCCACGCGCGGCCGTGCGAATTAGTTAGCGCCGCGCGGCTGAACCGGAGATCTCGCTCGTGATACATTGGAAATTCTAGTTTTCCCGAAACAAGGTTTTCGATCATGTTCAATCTTGTAATCGTCGGCTCGGGTTGTGCCGGAAATACCGCGGCCATCTACGCCGCGCGTGCGAATCTGAAGCCGCTGGTGGTGAAGGGCCACCATCCCGGCGGACAGCTCTCACTCACTACGCTTGTGGAGAATTTCCCCGGGTTCCCGGAGGGCATCAACGGGCCGGATCTGGTGGAGAACATCAAGAAGCAGGCACAGACTTTCGGCGCCGAGTTTAAGGAAGGCGCGGTAGTCGAAGCGGATCTCTCGAAACGGCCGTTCCGCCTCAATATCGAGGGCGACTGGATTGAGACTCGCACGTTGATTATCGCCTCCGGTGCCTCGGCGCGATGGCTGGGCTTGCCGAATGAGCAGAACCTGATTGGCCATGGCGTCAGCTCTTGCGCGACCTGTGATGGTTTTTTCTATCGCGATAAAAAGATCATGGTGGTCGGCGGCGGCGATTCCGCCATGGAAGAGGCCAACTTTCTGACGCGTTTCGGCCGCGAAGTGGCCCTGGTGCACCGGCGCGACCAGTTTCGCGCTTCGAAGATCATGCTGGATCGCGCGCGGAACAATCCCAAAATCACTTTTGTCCTGAATACCGTGGTTGAAGATGTCTTCGACGCCTCGAAAGGGCTCGTCACCGGAGCGCGGCTGCGAAACGGGGTCACCGGCAAAGTCTGGGAGCAGGAAGTGGACGGGTTCTTCGTGGCCATCGGTCATATTCCGAACACGGCCGTGTTTCGCGGCCAGATCGAGACCGACGCCGACGGTTATGTCATCTCGAAAAGCGGCGCCCGGACCAATATTCCGGGTGTTTTTCACGCAGGCGACGTGCAGGACCGCGTCTATCGCCAGGCCGTCACCGCCTCCGGCATGGGCTGCATGGCGGCCATGGAAGCGGAACGATTTTTAGAAGCGGAGGGACACTAATGATCGAGAGAATGACTCCGCCGGGTGTGCCTACGCCACGCGGGCCCTACTCTCCGGCTGTTCGCGCGGGCGATTTCATCTTCGTCGCGGGGCAGGGGCCCATCGATGCGGCCACCAATCAGATGTCGTACGGCGACATCAAGCACGAGACGCGACTGGTGCTGACGAATATTCGCAAGATTCTGGAAGGCTGCGGCGCCGGAGTGGCGGACGTTGTGAAGTGCTCCGTATTTTTGTCCGATGGCAGGGATTTCGGCGCGATGAACGAAGTTTACGCGGAGTTTTTCGGCGCGGCCAAGCCGGCGCGCACTACCGTCGAATGCAAGTTCGCCGATCCCAAAATGAAAGTAGAAATCGACTGCATCGCCTATAAGCCAAAGTAACCGTCAGGAGCTAATGATGGGCCTTATCCAGCGCGGCTAGCCGTTGGTCTTGAGCGGTCCCGCCAATCCCGGGACCCCGCCCAGTGTCGGCGCCAGTTTCACCGCGCGCACAATGGCTTGAGCCAATGCTTCGGCCGCGGCCACACCCAGTACGTCTACGTCGGCGCGTTCCTCGCCTACTGACAGCGCGAAGCACAGGTCGCCATCTCCATTGGTGTTGACCGGGAAAATGGTGCGGGCCATCCCGAGACTGGCCAATTGAGCCAGCCGGTTGGCGCCGACCTTGGATAGACGCGCGTTCGTGGCCACTACGGCCAACGTCGTATTTTCACCCATCCTGCCGGTTCTCGCGCTGCGTTTCATCTCGAGTTCGGTATTGGCCAGTTCGTCGCTGGCGGGCGCGCGCCGTGCTCCCGCGATTAGCTTGCCAGTCTGCGGATCCCGCACATCGCCGAGCGCATTCACGGCAACCAGCGCTGCCACCCTTACACGATCGTCCAGGTTGACGGTAGTTGAGCCGATGCCGCTCTTCATGGCCTGCTTCATGCCGAAAATTTTGCCGACTGTAGCGCCAGTTCCAGCGCCCACAGCACCTTCATGAACCGCGTCCACGGTCGCCGCAGCGGCAGCAGCCTCCCCCATTTCGCGCGTGGGACGAACGTGGGATTTACCGAGCCCCAGATCGAACAGAATCGCGGAGGTCACAATCGGCACCACCGCCCCGCCGAAACGGAATCCGACTCCGTGATGTTCTAGAAAGCGGCGTACGCCTGACGCGGCTTCGAGACCAAATGCGCTCCCGCCCGCGAGCACCACAGCATGGACGCGATCGGCTATATGCGACGGCCTGAGCACGTCAATGTCTTCCGTTCCAGTAGCCGCGCCTCGTACGTCGATACCGCCCACGGCTCCCGCTTCAAAAAGGATAGCGGTACAACCGGTCAGCGCCTCGTAATCCGAGACATGTCCCACGCGAATGCCTGGGATGTCGGTAAGTCCTTTCATGGGTTAGTCGTATGGTAGCATCGAAAACGACATGGCTCTGCTCGAGGTGGTCACCGGACCCATTCTGGCCGTCCAGGAATTTTATCTGCTCGCGGGAAGGGCGCTTCGCAACATGTTTCGCGAACCGCATTACTCGGACGATATCGTTCTGCAGATGGACAATATCGGGGTCGGCAGCCTGCCTATTGTCGTGATGACCGGCTTCTTCAGCGGTGCTGTGATGGCGCTCCAGTTGGCGCGCGCACTGGCCCAGTGGGGCCAGACAGGCAAGGTGGGAACTGCGGTTTCAATCACCTTGGTTCGCGAGCTGGGTCCGGCTCTCACTTCGCTCATGGTTGCCGGTCGCAACGCTTCGGGCATGGCTAGCGAAATCGGCTCGATGAAAGTCACCGAACAGATTGACGCCATGCGGGCGCTGGGTACCGATCCCATTCAGAAATTGGTTACGCCGCGCCTGATCGCAACCTGTGTAGTGTTGCCCTTGCTGACGATCATTGCCGATTTCGTAGGCGTGTTCGGCGGGTATGTGGTTGCAGCCGGCATGCTGGACGTGAACGGGCGGCAGTACTGGACGTCGGTTTGGCAGGCCCTGGGATGGGATGATGTGACGCAGGGTTTGCTGAAGCCGTTTGTGTTTGCCTTTGTGATCGCGCTGGTGGGTTGCTACTACGGGCTGCGGGCGAGTGGAGGCACTCAGGGCGTGGGCCGCGCGACGACTCAGGCCATGGTGGCTGCCTCTGTTTTGATCTTCGTCCTCACCTTCTTCCTGACGCGCATTTTCACGAGCCAATTGGTTTCGGCTTCCTGATGCCCCGGGGTACTTCTTCCTCTGTTCTTTTGCCCGATGCGCCGCCGCCGGCGTCGGCAGGCGTTCTGCGCTTCGAGCACGTGTCGGTTGCATTCGACGATGTTCCCGCGCTTCAGGACGTCTCGTTTGAAGTCCGGCAAGCGGAGACGCGCATTATTTTAGGAGCGGCCGGCAGCGGAAAGACCGTCCTGCTGAAGACTGCCCTAGGCCTAGTGCAGCCCCAGTCAGGTTCTGTGCACGTGTTCGGACAGGACATCACGCGGATGACCGAGCAGCAGCTCTTCGGTATCCGCAGCAAGCTCGGCATGCTCTTTCAGGAGAGCGCTCTTTTCGATTCGCTCACCATCGAGGAGAATGTGGCTTACCCGCTGGTCAATCAAAAAGCCATTCAGTGTCCCATCGAAGACGTGTCTAAGCGGGTGCGGGAGGCGCTGCGGTTCGTGGAACTGGAGCACACGCTATCGCGTTTTCCGAGCGAACTGTCGGGAGGGATGCGGAGGCGCGTGGCCATTGCCCGCGCCGTGGTGACAACGCCGCCTCTTTTGCTTTATGATTCGCCCACGGCGGGCCTGGACCCGATTACCGCGCACACCATCATGGCCCTGATCATCAAAGAAAGAGACTTGAGCAAAATCGCCACGCTCATCGTGACGCACCGTTATCAGGACGGCGCTTTGATGGCCAATTTCCGATACAATCCTGACAATGGCAAGCTCGAGCCGGCGCGGGGCGTTGGCAACAACATCACGCGCACGACAAAATTCCTGGTACTGCGGGAAGGCCGCCTGGTTTTCGAAGGAACTCAAGCTGAGCTGGAAGCCTCGACTGATGCCTACATTTCCAAATTCCGAAAGCAGAGCGGCGGGTAGGTAATGGCCAATCCCCAAAAGGTCAGTTTCGCCAAACTGCGGGTCGGCGTCATGGCCATTGTGGCCATGGTGATCGTGGCCGTACTGATTTTTCTGCTCACCGGCCGCAAGAACCTGTTTCAGCGCACGTTCGACTTGAAAACGTACATGGACGATTCCGCCGGAATGACGGAAGGCACAACCGTTCGCTTGAACGGCATTTTGGTGGGCAACGTGGACAAGCTCAGACTCTCGGGATTAAAGGACCCCCGCCGCTTGGTCGAAATCGTCATGACCATTCAGTACGATTTCATGAAGGAAATTCCCAAAGATTCCATGGCTGGTATCGCGGCGTCGAACCTGCTGGGCGACAAGTTCATCAATATCAGCAAGGGGACCAGCCCGCAGCACGTGCAACCCGGCGATGAAATCCGCAGTGTTCCCAACCAGGACATTCCCGAACTCATGGCGCAGAGCGCTAGCCTGCTGGCTCAATTCCAAGGCCTGCTCAAGCGGGCCGACCTCATTCTGGGCGATGTCGAAGCCGGACGCGGGAATATCGGCAAGTTTCTCAAGGACGAGGAGCTGTACCAGCGTTTGAATGCCGCCATTTCTGAGGCGCAGCAGATCATGAACGCCGTGAAGACCGGCAAAGGGACCATCAGCCGCCTGATCTACGATGACGCGCTTTATCAGGAAATACGTGCGCCCATCCAGCGGGTTAACGATCTGATGAACGAGCTGCAGCAAGGCCGCGGATCGGCCGGAAAGTTCCTGAAGGATCCCGCGCTGTACGACGGTCTGCGGAAAACCACCGCGCAAATGAATCTGCTGCTGGACGATCTGCAGGCCGGTAAAGGCACCGCCGGAAAGCTTCTGAAGGACGATGTGCTCTACGGCAAAATCAACGACGTGATCGCCAAACTCGGCACGACGGTTGACAAGATCAACTCGGGCCAGGGGACCATCGGACAGCTCATGGTCAACCAACAGCTCTATGAAAGCTTGAACGGCGCCACCGGAGAACTGCATCAATTGCTCAAAGACATGCGCGCCAATCCCAAGAAATTCCTGCGCATCAAGCTTGCACTGTTTTGACGCTCAAGCGACAACTTGTAGTGAATGCGGATGATTTCGGATACACGCGAGACGTCAACCGCGGGATTGTCGAAGCGCATCAGAATGGGATTCTGACCGCGGCCACTCTGATGGCCAATGGCGAAGCGTTCGACGACGCGGCGCGGCTGGCTCATGAGAATCCTTTGCTCGATGTGGGTTGCCACCTGGTATTGGTCGGCGGCCGGTCGGTCTCAGATCCCGGTCGAGAGCTTCCCTCCAGCGTTCCGCAGTTGTTGGCCGCAATCGCCACGCGTAAAATTCTCGTACGGGAAGAGCTCGCGGCCCAAGTGCGCCGGATCCTCGGTGCGGGAATATCACCAACGCACTTGGATACTCACAAACACACGCATCTGGCGCCTCCGGTGCTGGACGTAGTCGCTGGAATTGCGGAGGAATTCCACATCTCTTGGGTGCGGCGGCCTTTTGATCTTCCGCTCACGGCGGCGCGGGCCAGAGCTTCCTGGCTGACGCGTGCCACGAGCGATGGCTTGCAACTGGTGCGAGCGCGCTTCCAGCACGTGCTTGCGGCGCATCAATGCCGAACCACCGACCATTTTGCCGGGTTTCAGATCACGGGGCGGTTTCGAACTGCGGAACTGGTGGAGCTGATCAAGGCCTTGCCCGAAGGGACGACGGAGTTCATGTGCCACCCGGGCCGCTGTACCGATGAGCTGCGAGCTGCGCGTACCCGCCTGAAAGAGAGCCGCGAATGGGAACTCGAGGCGCTCACTGCCTCGGAAACGCGGCGCGCGCTGGAAGACAATGACGTGGCATTGGTCAACTATCGAACCTTGAGTCGTGCAGTCTGAACATGCCCGGAACGCTCTACATCGTCGCCACGCCGATCGGCAATCTGGAGGACATGACCCATCGCGCCGTGCGCATCCTGCGTGAAGCGGACCTGATTGCCTGCGAGGACACGCGGCAGACGCGGAAATTATTGGAACACTACGGAATCAAACGGCCCACCGTCAGCTATTACGAACACAATGAAGACGCTCGAGCGGAGGAACTGGTGAACAAGCTGATCGAGGGCACAAACGTCGCGCTAGTATCCGATGCCGGAATGCCGTTGGTGTCCGATCCCGGTTATCGTCTGGTGTCGGCAGCTATCGGCGGCGGGATACGCGTGGTGCCCGTTCCAGGGGCATCAGCCCTGGTTGTGGCGCTCGCGGCATCGGGCCTGCCGACAGACTCGTTCTACTTCGGGGGCTTCCTGCCCATTAAATCAGGACAGAGAATCCGCGCCCTGGACGCCCTGAAGAGCGAGCAGGCCACGCTGATCTTTTACGAAGCGCCGCATCGCATTGCAGACGCTCTTGCGGATATCGGCAAGGCGCTGGGCAACCGGCGCGTGGTTGTGGCGCGCGAGCTGACGAAAATACACGAGGAGTTCCTGCGCGGCACGCCGGCGGAACTCGAGGCCCAACTTCGTTCGCGCCCGTCGGTGAAAGGGGAGATCACACTCCTGATCGCGAGGGCCGAACGCGGCGCGGAACAACCCGCCGATGGCGCATCACTCGAAAGCGAAGTCGAAATCAGCATGCGGCAGGGGATGAGCCGCATGGAGGCTCTCAAGCAGGTGGCACACCAGCACGGGCTCTCGAAACGCGAGGCCTACCGGCTGCTGGAAGCTCAGAAAAAGCGCCCGGTGGAGTAGGCGTTCCCTCAGCATTCCTGCCTGCATGCCCAGTGGCATTCCTGCCTGTGCTCTTCTTCTTCGCCTTACTCGACTTCTACCGTGGAGCTCTTGGTCTGGCCGCTCATCAGGTCCCGAACACGGATCTGCCACTTTCCGGCCGCATCGTTCAGAGCCAGCGGCAGTAGCTTTTCGGCACGGCCTTGAGACGCGATGATGTTGCCGGAATAGTAGTCGATGACCTTGCCCGAGGGATCAGTAACATCGACATGCAAAATATGCGTTGCGGCGGGTGTGCGGTCGAAATGGAATCCGATCTCACCGCATTCGCCGCGGCGCAGACGTGCGGGAGCGCGGGTTTCAAGCTCAGGGATCTCGACGGCGGACATCGCGAAGATTCGGGGCTCATAAGGATCGAGCGTCACGTTGAGATCCTTCCTCTTGCCTAACGACTCCGCGGCGCGCACGTCGTACACGTACATTTCTCGCGGCAGCGCCACCTTGAGCTTTCGCGCATGCTCGAACCGTTCGTTCGACTTGAATTGCGGCGGCCCCATCTCATCCACCCGCAATTGCGGATTCGTCAATAGTCCGACGATCTCGACAGCACCGTTGCGGAATGAGTGCGTTTCGACGCCGACCACCGGCTGCCCGGCATCGTCTGTGACCGTAAACTCTGGATGTACGCCGCTTCGGCCCAGCAGCTCGCGCATCAGTTGGAACACTTCGCCCTCTTTGCTGATCAACCTGTTCTGGTGGTAGTTCAGAGTGTCCGCATGGAGGGAAATCGCCTGGCCCCGGCCGAACGAGTGCGCGGCCGCCGGACCGTTGCTCCCGCCGCCGAATAGATCGTCCAACTGAGGCTTTTCCAGGCGGCGGCTGTGTTCGTCGAATGCACCAGGAGTTCCGTCGGCGATGAGCGTTCCACCTTGTTCGACAAACGCGCGGATCTCGCGGACCTCGGCGGCGGAAAGCGCGCTCGATCGTGGCAGAATCAACACGCGATAACCCCGCTTCAACAGCTCGCCCTGTTCAACCTGCCGGTACGCGACGAAGTTGTACTGCAGTCCTGCATCCTCGATCAGCCGGCAGTAAGATTCGCGCAAACGGAGAAAGTCGTTGTCCAGCCGCTCGTCCGAACTCGACCGGCGCATGGCCCAGGCTTCACCCTTGGGTTTCTGCGCCAGCATCCATTCGTTGCGCATACTGGCTTGCGAATAGTGAATCGCAATGGGATCGGCAAGACGCGTGCTATTGATCAGCAGCGCCCCAACTCCCTTGCGCAGCTCGTTGTAATACGGCTCCACTTCGCGGCCGCGCTCGCCGATTTTGCCGTCCTGAGCGATGAATCCGTGTTTGTCATCCCAGATGATGATGCCGCGGTTGCCATGCAGCAGCTCGTACCAGATGCGCTGCTTTTCCCACGGACCTTGCGCGAATGCGGTGGTGAGCACGGCGATACTCGGGTTGATGGAGCGCAGGATCTCGATGTTGTTGCCGATATCGTACGGTTCAATGGCGTTGACTGACTGCGACAAGCGGTAATAATCGTAGCCGCCCCAGCCGGGCATCTGAGCGCCTTCAATTCCGGCATAGGCGTCCGGATCGGCTGAGCGCACCGCGTCCACGCCCATTTTGACTGCCTGCGCGAAAGCGATATCCATCCACTCTTTGAAATCGGCCCAACTGGAGAAATTGTCGTCGGTACGCTTCATGGCCATGCTGGTGGTCATGGGCGTCACCAGATCCCAACTGGTGAAGGTTGTTCCCCACTGGCGGTTCAGGTCGTCGAGCGTGCTATAGCGCTCGCGCAGCCAGCGCCGCATGGCTTCGAGTGATTGGTCGGAGAAATCGTAATCCCAGAATGCCGCGAGATCGGCAATGCCGGACTCATCCGCCAGATTGTAGAAGATGGGCCTGTAGGGCGCATTTCGCTTGACGGATTCGATCAGCCGATCGTGAACTTTCTCGAGCCATGCGGGATCGGAAAGACTCGGACGCCGCTTGAACGCCTCTTTGCGCGTCGGGTCCTTCTGGTACATCTCCCGAGCCTCGCGGAACATCCAGTTCACCGGACGATCCGGAAACCAGCGATGATAGGCCGAGTAAAAATCCGTGGCGATATTTTCGGCGTACCATCGCATATCGTTGTCGAGATAGAAATCGGGCGGCGCCGTATTTCTACCGACCCATTGGCCGGCATTGATACCCAGTGACTTGAGCAGTTGCGATTGTTCGGCGTTATGCTCCTGCCACATGATGATCACGTAGTCACGCCAGCGTCGCTCGGACGGCCGCGCGATGAACACTGTCTCGGCGCGTTCCTCGCGCATGTCGGGCTCCCCCTTTTTGTTGCGGCCCTGCAGCGTAAAGTGCACACGCAACATGTTCTTCATCGCGGCGGCACGCCGCAGATCGAGCGGGAAACCGACGCGATCTTCGTCCATTAGCTGAAATGGAACCTTGCGGTCCTCAACCATACGGCCGTGCACATCGGTCCAATTGATGAAGAGCTGCCCTTTGCCGGTAGCCAGCCCGTTGGTGCGATAGACGGCTTGCACTACTCCACCGCGCTCCAACGCGTGCGAAGGCAGAATGATCTCGCCGGCGAGCGCCGGAGTAGCGAGCGCCGCGCTCAACACCAGGGCGCAGAGAGACGAACGGCCGAGCCGTTCGATAAGATTTCGCATTACGGAGTGAGTATACCGGATTGAGTTGCGTGATCGAAACGGATGCAGGCCCTAAATTCTGACGATCGCTAGCTGCTAGCGCCTGGCTATTCGAGAAACAGCGGCTCCATGCGTTCCTCAGCCGGAGCCAGATGCGGATTGCGCATCAAGAAGCGCGCGCACGTATTCCAGCGCAAAATGGCGTCATCGTTTCCGGACGGGCGCAGAGCTTCGGCTTTTTGATACCAGCCCATGGCGTCCTGCAACCATTCGTAAGCGATGAATCCGCTTCCGGGCCCGCCGTGGTTGATGAGCGCGCGCCCACGGCGCTCGGAAATGATGCCGGCATAGTAGGCGCGATCGTACTCGCTCTTCAGCCGCGGCAGCAGCTCGCGCGCCTCGCTGACTCGCGGGCCTTCACCACCGCTGAATTGATCCGTGATCGCCAGCAGCAGGGAGATGAGTGCGTCGTGGTTGTCAGCGTCGCAGCGCAGAACATCCTGGCAGATGCTCTCGGCCTGCTCCGGCTCGTTCAGCAACCTGTAACGTTCAACTCGCGCCAGTGCCCCTGCGATGCCCTCCTTCGACAAGGGTTTAAGTTCCAGCATGCGTGGCCTCCTTTACCGCGGCGGCCCGGTTGACCGCCGTGAATCTCCGCCTCGAAGAATACGGAACAGCTTCGTGAGCGGGTCGTAAAACCGGTCCGCGACACGCTCCTTAAGGGGAATAATAGCGTTTTCGGTGATGGTGATGTTCTCGGGACAGACTTTGCGGCAGCAGGTGGTGATATTGCAATAGCCGATGCTGTGCGTCCCTTTCAGCTCCGCTGTGCGGTCTTCTACATCCAGCGGATGCATTTCAAGCGCAGCCATGTGCACGAAGTAACGCGGGCCTGCGAACTCGGCGAACTTGCGGTGCTCGCGCAGCACGTGGCAGACGTCCTGGCACAGGAAGCACTCAATGCATTTGCGGAACTCCTGCACGCGGTCGACATCTTTCTGGGCCATGCGCCAGGTCCCATCCGGCGCGTCCGGCACTCGGGACTTAAATGGTTTGATGGACTTCTTGACTTCGAAGTTCCAGGAGACGTCCGTCACCAGATCTCTGACCGGTGGAAACGCTCGCAGTGGCTCTACGGTGACGGGTTTGTCGAGCGGCAGTTGGTTCAGCCGCGTCATGCACATCAGCCGCGGCATGCCGTTGATTTCAGCGGAGCATGAGCCGCACTTGCCGGCTTTGCAGTTCCAGCGCAGCGCCAGATCGTGAGCCTGCTCGGCCTGCACACGATGCATGGCGTCGAGCACCACCATGCCTTCGGAGACTACGGTTGAATAGTCCTGAAATCGGCCTCCCTCGCGATCGCCGCGCCAGACGCGAAAAGTAGCGGTGGCCATTATTTCATCTCCTCGATGATCTGTTTCAACTCTTGCGGCATTGCCGGCACCGGCTGGCGAATCACCTGCATTTCGCCGGCAGGCCCTTTACGGATGATGATGTTGACTTTGCCGAACTCGGGATCTTTGTTCGGCCGGTCTTCGCGGAAATGCGCGCCGCGGCTCTCCTGTCGCTCGATGGCTGCGCGCGTGACGGCTTCGGATACGGTCAACAGATTCGGCAGGTCGAGCGCCGTATGCCAGCCGTTGTTGTACTCGCGGTTTCCAGAGACGGCCAGGTGTTTCGAGCGTTCGCCCAACCGCTCGAGCTCCGGCAAAGCCTGCTCCAGTTCACCGCCTGTGCGGACAATCCCCACGAGGTTCTGCATCATCTCCTGCAAGTCCTGCTGGACCTGGTAGGGACCTTCTGCGCTGTTTGTCCGCTCAAACGGCGCGAGCGCATTCGACGCTGCGAGGTTGATCTGCGCGTCCGCGACTGGTCCCAGCCCGCTTTTCTTCGCGAAGCAGGCAGCGTAATAGCCGGCGCGTTTGCCGAAAACCAGCAGGTCCGAGAGAGAATTCCCACCAAGCCGGTTCGCGCCGTGCAGCCCCGCGGCACACTCGCCCGCTGCGAAAAGACCAGGCACGGTGGACATTTGCGTGTCCCCGTCCACCTTGATGCCGCCCATCATGTAATGCGTGGTGGGTCCGACTTCCATGGGCTCCTTCGTGATATCGATGTCCGCGAGTTGTTTGAACTGGTGATACATGCTCGGCAGTTTCTTCTTGATGTGCTCTTCGGCATTGGGAATGCGCTCTTTGATCCAGGAAATATCGAGCAATACGCCGCCATGCGGGCTGCCACGGCCCTCTTTGATTTCTCGCACAATGCAGCGCGCGATGTGATCGCGAGTCAGTAGTTCGGGTGGGCGGCGCGCGTTCCTGTCGCCCTGCGTGTAGCGCCAGCCTTCCTCTTCGTTGTCGGCGGTTTGGGTGCGGTAAGGTTCGGGAATATCGTCGAACATAAAGCGGCGGTGTTCCTTATTCCGCAATACTCCGCCTTCGCCGCGCACGCCTTCAGTGACCAGAATGCCGCAGACGCTGGGAGGCCACACCATGCCGGTGGGATGAAACTGCAAGAACTCCATGTCGATGAGATCCGCCCCGGCGTCATACGCCAGCGCAAGACCGTCGCCGGTGTACTCCCAACTGTTGCTCGTAATCTTATACGCGCGCCCAATTCCGCCGGTCGCCACCACCACGGCTTTGGCCTTGAACAACAGGAACCGGCCGCGCTCGCGATCATAGCCGAATGCGCCTACGACACGCCCGTCGTCCATCAGCAGCTTCAACACGGTGCACTCCATGTGCACTTCGATGCCCTGATGAATGCCGTGGTCCTGCAATGTGCGGATCATCTCGAGGCCCGTGCGGTCACCGACGTGCGCCAGCCTCGGGTACTTGTGACCACCGAAGTTGCGCTGCAGGATGCGGCCGTCTTTGGTGCGATCGAACAGCGCTCCCCAGGCTTCAAGCTCGCGTACACAATCGGGAGATTCTCTGGCGTGCAGCTCGGCCATGCGCCAGTTGTTCAGATACTGGCCGCCGCGCATGGTATCGGCGAAATGCACTTGCCAATTATCGCGCTCGTCCACATTTCCCATAGCCGCGGCGATGCCTCCTTCGGCCATCACGGTGTGCGCTTTGCCCAGCAACGATTTGCAAATGACGCCGATCGAGACGCCGGCCGCGGAGGCTTCAATGGCGGCCCGCAATCCCGCTCCACCCGCGCCAATGACCAGGACATCGTAGGTGTGCGTTGTGTATTCCGGCATTCAGAGGATTCTCCAATCAGTCCAGATACCCATGGAGCACAGCCGGATATAAATGTCGGAGAACATCACGGACGTGAGACTCATCCAGGCCCACAGCATGTGGCGGCGGTTGAGGCAACTGGAACAGTCATAGGCTTTCTGGCAGATGGGAGATTCCGAAAGCCGGTCGAGCCGGCCGCCGGTGAGGTGCCGCATGGAATGACAGCCGAAAGTATAGCCGCCAAGCAGGACGACATTCGCGGCCAGGATCAGAGTTCCTATGCCGATTCCGAATGAGGCGTGACCGGCCGCATCCCGGAACCACATCGCCTTCCAGACGTCATACGCAAGGCAAGCCACGAACAAGACCGCGAGATACAGAAAGTACCGGTGCGCGTTCTGCATGATCAGCGGAAAAGAGCGCTCGCCCAGATAATGCTTGCGCGGCTCGCCCACAGCGCATGCGGGCGGATCGGCCCAGAAGGCCTTGTAATACGCGCCCCGGTAATAATAGCAGGTGACTCGGAACAGGCCGGGCGCCCACAGGATCAGGTACGCGGGCGAATACGGCCACCACGCGGGCCACCAAGCTGGCTTGGGACCGAACCAGCTATGCGGCGAATCGCCGAAAATTTCCGGAGAGTAGAATGGCGATAAGTAGGGTCCCCAGGAATAGAACTTTCCCTGGAAGGCCGCCCAGTTGGCGTAAATGAAAAAAGCAGAAAGACCGAGGAAAATCGCGAGTGGCTGGACCCACCACCAGTCGCGCCGCGCCGTCTGACCGAAGCGGCGCTGACTCCAGTACACGTCAATTGTGGACATCAACCAGCTCCTTCGCCCCCGAGGGGTGATGTACACGATACTACACTCCCCAAAGTTTGCAATAGTTGATGGAGCGTTCAACTTTCATGCCGACGGATTCGCCTCGCACTGTGCCCCTGATGGTGTTCGATGGCGATTGCAGTTTTTGCCGCCTCTGGATCGCCTACTGGCGCAAGCTTACCGGCAGCACCATCGATTACGCGCCGTACCAAGAAGCGGCGGAACGTTTCCCGGAAGTGCCACTCGAGAATTTCAAACGCGCCGTGCAGTTGATTCTGCCGGATGGCGAAGTTCTGAGCGCCGCGCAGGCCGTGGCCCGTTCGCTGGCGGATGTTCCGGAGTACGGATGGATGTGGTGGACTTACCATCACGTGCCGGGTTTTGCCGCACTCGCCGAACTGCTCTATCGATGCGTGGCGGCGCACCGCTCCGCGGCCTATCACGCAACTGTATTTTTCTGGGGCAAGGATTTCGAGCCGCCGTCATTTGAGGTTGCGAGCCGCGGGTTCCTGAGATGCCTGGGTGCGATTTACCTGATTGCGTTTGTGTCATTTGGCGTTCAAGTCTCGGGCCTGGTTGGTGCGCGCGGAGTCCTGCCAGTGGGCAATTTTCTCAAGGCGGTTCAGGAAAGCTACGGGTACACGCCATGGTTCCAGGTGCCGGCAGTTTTCTGGCTGAACTCGAGTGACGGATTCCTGAAAGCGATGTGCGGAGCCGGAGCCATTCTGGCCGTGATGTTGATTCTGGGTTTCGCACGGCCGCTGGTAGCGGCTCTCTTGTTCGCCTTGTATCTCTCGCTGGTCTCGGTTGGTCAAACGTTCTTGGCGTTTCAGTGGGACTTGTTGCTGCTCGAAGCCGGTTTCCTGGCAATTTTCTTGCGGCCCTTCTTGGCGCGCGTATGGCTCTGCCGGTGGTTGTTGTTCCGGCTGATGCTGCTCTCGGGAACCGCCAAGCTCTTGAGCGGCGACCCTACCTGGCGCAGTCTCACGGCGCTGCAGTATCACTATGAAACCCAGCCACTGCCCACGCGTGTCGCCTGGTACTTTCATCAACTGCCCGCAGGTTTCCAGAAGTTTTCCGTGCTGTACATGTTCTTTGTGGAGCTGGTGGTGCCGTTTCTGATGTTCGCGCCGCGGCGCATCAGGCACTTCGCGGCAGCCGCAACCATTGTTCTGCAGACATTTGTCTTCATCACGGGCAACTACGCGTTCTTTAACCTGATGGACGTGGCGCTCTGCCTGTTCTTGTACGATGACGTGATTCTGCGACGCTTCGGCCGCAGGACCGGGAGTCCACCTGAGCGTCGACCGGGGAGCCCGACGAAATTTCAGCGAGCCGTCACTGCAGTATTGTTCTGCTCGATCATGATCCTGAGTTGTATCGAATTGATGGAGATTTTTTCCGCTCCCGTGCCGCGGCCGGCCGCAGCGCTCGTGGGCCGGGTTGCGCCCTTCGCCATCGTGAATACGTATGGCCTTTTTGCCGTTATGACGACCTCGCGACCGGAAATCATCGTAGAAGGTTCAAACGACGGCCAGAACTGGACCGAGTATGGTTTCAAGTACAAGCCGGTCGACCTCAAACGCGCGCCGGTTTGGGTCCAGCCGCATCAGCCCAGGCTCGATTGGCAGATGTGGTTTGCGGCATTCAGCAACTATCAGGCACAGCCCTGGTTTGTGAATTTCATGGTCCGGCTGCTCGAAGGGTCACCTGACGTGCTGGCGCTGTTGAGCAAGAATCCCTTTCCCGGCGCGCCGCCGCAATATGTGCGCGCTCTGGTTTACGATTACCACTTCACGAACATCGCGGAACGCCGCGCCACTGGAAACTGGTGGAAGCGCGACCTGAAAGGCACTTATTTTCCTGTGGTGTCTCTGAAGCAGCGGTAGAATAGCCGCATGGTGAGGCGGTATCAGGTTCTTGCATTCATCACCACGCTCGCGTTATTTGTTTCGCGGCCGCTGTGTGCCCAGCCTAAGTTGATCGACGCGCATCTGCACTACAATGGCGATCCTGCGTTTCTGAAGGACCTATTGGTGAAGCTTGACGCCATTGATGGCCTGGCGTTCCTGCTCGTCGACCCTAAGGATTTCGAGACCGCCAGACCTGTTATACAGCAGCACGCCAACCGGCTGATCGGCTTCGGCGAAATTCGTCTGGATGCGCCGGACGTACTGCATCAGGTCGACCGTTTCCACGCCGCGGGGTTTCGAGGCCTCGGCGAGATCTCGGGGCCGCGCAAGAATTTTGACGACCCGGCATACACGCCGATCTACGAACGGGCAGAAAAGTACCGCATGATGGTCCTGTTCCATACCGGTATCGTCAACCGCACCTCGCCCGAGGTCCCTTCGGACATCAGCGTGGACAGGATGCGCATTACGCTGCTCGATGGCATTGCGCGGCGATTTCCCAAGATCACCATCATTGCCGCTCACATGGGCAACCCGGATTACGCCTGGGCCGCGGAGATCGGGCGCTGGAATCCGAATATCTATTTTGATCTCTCCGGCTCAACGCTGATCAAGAAACAGGAAGATTACGCGTTCTTCAAATCCATCTTCTGGTGGTCCGGCGTGTCGAGCCCGCATTCGCCCAAAGGCGGCCCCAGCGCGTTCGAAAAACTTGTCTTCGGTTCAGACGTGTTCGGCGGCGAAATGGAAGAGTTTGATCGGGAACTGGAGCGCTACCATAAGATGCTGGACGCCTGCGGTGTTTCACCTGAAGCGCAGGCCAACATTTTCGGCGGAACGCTCTGGCGGATTTTGAACAGCAAGTAGAACAGGCAATCAGGCCTTTAGCCGAAAGTTTCGCCGGCCGAAGGAGCCATCATATGCACAATCGACCAACTCGTCGTGAGGTTCTTGGGGCGGCTTCTGCCGGCCTGGTTGCATCCCAAGTGGCGCGGCCGGCTTCCACCGACAAACTCGCCTTGCTCGGCGGCAGCCCGGTTCGCCGTACACCGTTTCCATCGTGGCCGGTGATTGCGGACAACGAGGAACGCGCTTGGATGGAAGTGCTGCGCAACGGCAAGTGGAACCGGCTCGACGGCAATCACGCTCGCGAGTTCGAAGAGATTTGGGCGCGAACGCTGGGCGCGAAATACTGCCTGGCCACCGCAAACGGCACCAGCGCTCTGTTCACTTCCTTGAATGCGCTGGGCATCGGTCCCGGTGACGAAGTGATCGTACCGCCCTACACGTTTGTGGCGACCGTGAACGCGGTTCTTCTGCAGCATGCGCTGCCGATATTTGTGGACACTGACCCCGAGACGTCTCAGATTGATGCCGGAAAGATCGAAGCAGCTATTACGTACCGCACGCGCTGCATTTTGCCGGTACATTTGGGAGGCTCGCCGGCGGATCTGGACACGATTCTCGAGATCGGCCGCAAGCACAAAATCCCGGTGCTTGAAGACGCCTGCCAGGCACACCTGGCGGAATGGCGTCATCGGAAAGTCAGCACGCTGGGCGCGCTGGGCTGCTTCAGTTTCCAGGCTTCCAAGAATCTGAACTCGGGCGAAGGCGGCGCGATCCTCACCAATGATGACGAGCTTTACCGCGCCTGTCAGAGCTTCCACAATAATGGCCGGGGCAAGAGCGGTTCAGGTTTCGCCTACATGAGGAACGGCGCAAACCTGCGCATGACGGAATTCCAGGCGACGCTGCTGATCGAGCAGTTGAAGCGAGTTGAGGAGCAATCGCGCACGCGCGAGCAAAACGCGGCGTACCTGACGAAACAGTTTTCGGAGATCCCCGGCATCCGGCCGGCGCGCATGTATAGCGGCGCCACGCGCAATGCGTATCACTTGTACATGTTCCGCTACGATAAGGAGCACTTTGCCGGTCTGGAGCGCGGGCAGTTCCTGAAGGCAATGAATGCGGAAGGAATCCACTGCTCCGGCGGCTACACGCCGCTCAATAAAGAACCGTTCCTGAAGCACACCTTCGATTCACGCGCCTATCGCGCGATTTACGAGGCGAAACAGCTTCTTGAATGGACTGAGCGCAACCACTGTGCCGCCAATGACAAACTCTGCGAGGAAGCGGTTTGGTTCACGCAGACCATGTTACTTGGCCCGCGCGAGGACATGGATCAGATTGTCGAAGCGGTTCGCAAGATTCGACGGCAGGCAGGCGCATTGCGAGCGAGTTAGTTTAGAACGTGTCCCACGCAGGCAGGAGTCAGCCACCTCCGGCGGTGCCGGATTGAACAGCCTGTGACTTCGACCGCAGCCGACTACCGGCTTCCCGCGCTGCAGTTTTTGGGGAGACAGCCGATGTTGGAAATAAACGGCTTGACTGGAAGTCACAGATCAGCGGGGCCACCAGCTGAGGCTGGATTGAACAGTCTGTGACTTTTTGTGGCTCCAGAGTTATACTGCGAAAGCACACGGCTGCAGTTAAGGCCCTTTCTTCATTGGTGCGAATGCCCCGAGATCAGCATGGCTCCGGGAAGGCGATTGAACATTAGCGAGGCTCTTGTAGCACTCCTCTAGACCAGCATCCATATTGCGGCCAACCCGGGCTGTCGTGTTCAAACAGGGAGAAGTCACAGACCAGCCAGGAGACGGAAGAGCTCGTCGAGCGACAGGCGAAAGCCCTGTCTCACGTAAGCCCACTGGATCGCAGCCGGGACCCCGGATGAAACACCGGCGTACGCCTGCACTATAACTAAACTAAGCCATAACAGGCAGGAATGCTGCAGAAATGCCTATTCCACACAACAGACGCCTGTGCCAAACGCTATAGATTCGCGATTGAGAACTCCTGGACCACCAGTTGCGAAACGAATGGAACAACTTCAGTCGCTTACTATTATCGGCAGTGAAAATTGCCAGGATGTAGTCGGCGCCGCGTCCTGGCCGCTGTCCAAATCGCATTCCAGCCGCGCGATCAGCGATCATATGTTCATGCGCATTTCCAGGCGGACTTTTCTGGCGGGAGCGGCGGCTTCCAATCTATTGCGCGCCGCTGAGCCGGTGATCGATATCCATCAGCACACCAATTACGCCGGACGGACTGATGAAGAGCTCATAGCGCATCAGCGCACCATGGGCATTACACGCACCGTGCTGCTTCCCGCGGGCTCGAAATACGGTCTGGCGGTAGGTGCAGGCGGCAACGATTCGTGCAGGGCGCTTGCGCAAGAGGTTCCAGAACAATTCGTGTTTTTCACCAATGAACTGCCCGATTTGCCGGAGGCGCGCCAGGCGCTTGAAAAGTATTTGAACGCAGGTGCGATCGGAATCGGCGAACAAAAATTCAACGTCCAGTGCGATTCACCCTTTATCCACCTAGTGGCGGATGTGGCGCAGGAGTTTGGCGTGCCGGTGCTGATGCATTTTCAGCACGATGTCTACAACATGGGCATCGAGCGCTTCCACACGGTTCTCGAGAAGCACCCGAAAGCATCCATCATCGGCCACGCGCAAACCTGGTGGGGAAATATCGATCGCAATCACGATCAAACCGTTTTGTATCCGAAAACCAAAGTGACACCGGGAGGCATCACTGACCGGCTGCTCTCAGATTATCCGAATATGTTCGGAGATCTCTCCGCGGGCTCAGGTTTGAATGCGCTCAGACGCGACGAAGACCACGCGCGCGAATTTCTGGTACGTCACCAAGACAAACTCATGTATGGAAGCGATTGCGACGACCGTGTGGGCCAAGGTCCGGCATGCAGCGGGGCTCAATGTCTGGAGACCCTACGCAGACTTGCGCCGGCTAAAGAGATTCTCAACAAGATCCTGTTCCGAAACGCCTCACGTGTACTGAAAATCGTGGTTTAACGTCGAAAACTATTGCGTTGTGCCCGCCTCACGGTTTTTCCCGGCTCAGCCTTACTTTGCCGATGATCTCGCCTTCGTCCACCGCTCCTTTCATCTCTCCCTCGAGCCGGTCATCGACTACAGTGAGGGTGAACTTCATCGGAGTGGCGGTGTGCGAGGAGACTACTTCGAAGAAAACCTTCTTACCGTCCACCTTGCCGTTGCGGATCGATTCCTCGTCACCGCCGCCGGTGCGCCCGATTTTGCCCGACACCAAAGCGGCTTTCTGGATGAATTCCGCGCTCACCGGAGTCGTGGTTCCAGAATCCTCGATTTCGATGGTGCCAGACCATTTGCCCGTTAGATCTGCTCCGCTCAGGGTCAATAATAAGCAGGGCAAAATCCATAAAACCTTTTTCATGTCACAACCTTCCCTAAAAATGGCGGTTTGACTGATCCGCAATATGATAACCCGATTTCGATCCGTAGGCGAAGCCCTCCGGGCTCAAGGCTTGCGCTTGCGGCCGTATCGCCTGGCTCTGTTGGTTCAGGCCGGCGCGCCAGACTGGCATTCAGTATAATGCTTCGTTTGCGAGAAAAAATCCGTTTATGAGGGACTGATCGATGATTCGTTGCACCCTGATTGCACTACTCGGAAGCGCGCTGATGGCTCAGACGCCGCCGTCCGCCGAAACCGCGCCTGCAAAGCCGGTCCGCGAACCGGGCCTCTATGCGGTCATGACCACCACACTGGGCACGATTACGCTGCGGCTGTTCGAGAAAGAAACGCCGGTTACAGTGCGCAATTTCGTGGGACTGGTGCGCGGCACCCAGGAGTTTCGCGACCCGAAAACCAAGGCCATGGTGAAGCGACCGTACTTCAGTGGCGTAGCGTTCCACCGCGTGATCCCGGACTTCATGATCCAAGGCGGCGACCCGACTGGCACCGGCCGGTACGATCCCGGCTACACCATTCCGGATGAATTTATCCCTACCCTGAAATTCGACGTGAACGGCCGCCTGGCTATGGCTAATACCGGCGACCCGCATACGGGCAGTACGCAGTTTTTTATTACAGACAGCCTGCCGGCGTATTTGAACGGAAAACACACCATTTTCGGGCAGGTGATCGAAGGCCAGGATGTGGTCCACAAGATTGCCAACGTACCTCGTGATGCGAACGATAAGCCGAACACGCCGGTGAAGATCGTGAGTATCAAACTGGTGCGCGAAGGCCCCGCGCCCGCGGCAGCACCGAAGCCAAGCGTAAAGAAACCGGCAGCCAAGAAAGCGCCAGCCACAACAGCGCCGGCCAAGAAGTAAGGATCCGCGTTGACAACCGCGCCCTCGTTTCTACAGCTTGCCTTCCCAGCGCAGGCCTATGCGGAACAACCGTGGCGCTCCAATGTTGGGAGTGGGTGTGAATGCGGTGTAGTATTGGCGGTCGAGCAGGTTCTCAAATTCAATGAGCGCCGACAAATTCCGCACGAGCCGCTGCTGGACGTACGCCTGCACCGTCGCAAAACCCGGTAACAGGAACTGATTCACGTCATCCTCGAACTGGGAAGCGAAACTGCGTACGCCTGCCGACGCCACGGTACCGCCGCGCTGATACATGAGTTGCGCCGATCCCTGGTGTTTGGGGATTTGCGGAATCCGCTTACGGTCAAGGAAGCCCGAGTTAATTCGTGAGTCCACAAATAAATAGCCGAGGCGGCCGCTGAAGTTGCGCCAGCGGCGCTCGCCTTCAATCTCGGCGCCTCGATTGAGCGCTGAAGCCGCATTCTGCCGCTGCCGGGTGATGAGGGTGGGTGTGACGCTGAGCGTGCGATTGATGATCAGGTTACCAAGTGAATTGCGATAGCCGGTGAGGCGTATGCGCGAGGTTTCGCCGACGAAGTCCAGACCAATTTCCGCGCCGAACAAGGTTTCGGGCCGTAGTACGCTATTCGCCTGGGTGAGCACGTTCCCCTGCCGAAACTGGCGGTAGAGCTCATTCAACGACGGCGCGCGAAAACTGCGATAGACAGAACCCCTGGCGCGCAGCCGTCTGTGGCCGGCGACAAATCCCGCGCTCGGGCTCAGAAACTCGCGATCCTGTCCAGTAAAATCGTGGCGCACGCCCGCGAAAAAAGTGGCCGGTCTGATCGAAACATTGACTTGTCCGAAGACGCCATGTTGCAACAAAGTGCCGCCGCCCACATTCAGGCCAGTGGGAACTAAACGGTCTGTGCTGAAACCGTGCGCGCGATTCGCATCCGCGCCGGCCAGGGCGTGCCAGTTGCCGCCGTCGTGCCGCCAGAGCGCATAGGCGCCCAGTCCTTCAGCCGGGACCGTCTGCCGGTCCGTCAGGCGCTCGAAACTGCGTCTGGCATTGGGCGCGGAAAAGGTGCTGTGGAACTGCTCGCGCGTGTGAAAGCCCAGGACCGAAAATTCGTCGTGACCGAAGTCATGCGCGTAATGCAACGACACGCTGCCGAGTCCGGTGGAGTTGTTCTGCAGTGCCGTGCCGTTGTGGCGCCCTTCGGCCAGCATGTCGAACTTGGCGAAAACGCGATCGGCGGCGCCGAAGTAATCCAAGCGAGTGCCGGAGGTCACGACGCGGACATTCGCCATGCGGTCGATCGTGCCGCGTAGAGTTGCCGGAACAATGAAATAACCGTCGGTTCTGAAAGCGCGCGCATCTACGGAAACGGCCCAGTGTGACCACAGGTCGGAATAGCCGGCATACACATCATGAGCGTCACGATTACCCGCCTCGCAGGATGCTCTGACATGCCGTTTCTCGGGCCCGCGCGACCACAGCGAAATGACTCCACCGGCGGCGAGGTTGCCGAAAATGCTGGTGGAAGCTCCGCGCGAAACTTCAACGCGCTCGATTTCGCCGGGAGGAAAGCGGGTCCAGTAAACCCAACCGCCGAAGGGATCGTTGACCGGCACGCCCTCCCACAGGAGCAGCGTCCGGCTGGCGCCCGAAGATCCGATTCCGCGCAGCGATACTCCCTGCGTGGTGGGGTGCGCCGCCAGGCCCGATGACCGCCGGAACAGGCTGAAGCCTGGAACATCGCGCAGACGGTCGTCCAGGTTTACGCCGGGGATCACCTGAAGCTGTTTTTGTCCGATCACCAAAACATTGGCTGGAGCTTCAGTCGAGATGTTTTCAACAATAGTAATCGAAGTGTGAACGGGCTCGAGCTTATTGTCCTGATCGCCGGGATTGGTCTGTGCGCAGAGCTGGATCGGCGAAAGTGTCAGGACCCAGCAGATGAGCGGGAGTCCAACCCGAATGGCGGAAGCGATCAGGAGCGGCGCTGAGCACAATCTGGAAGCTGCCTTCATCAACCGGGTTCTCCGGAATCTTTCCTACTTGGGGAAATACCAATGCTAAGTACTTCAGGATAGTATAAACGTCGCCCTCTTCCGGAACCCGCAGGTCAAACTGCTGCGAGCGGAACTGAATTCCGGCGCCCATCTGCGAAAGGCTCCAGCTCAGATAGGCGCAGCATTCAACAGCCCGCTCAAACCAGTCTTCCAAATGCAGGGGGACGTCGCGATCCAGAAAAATCTCGACTGCGCGTTCCTGCTCTCGCGCGAATTCCCGCACCTGCAAGTCGCCAGTGTGTGCCGAGGCCTTCCAATCCAGGTGTCGTGCGCTTTCAAACGTCTGATATGGACGGATGCGGTAAAAATCGCGGCCGAGCCCCACCATGTGGGTTTCAATCTCGCCGACAATGGTCGAAAGCAGCTCCTCAAAACCGGCCTGCGCTTCGATGGTCGGATACACGATGACCTCGCGCCGCAGCGTCACATGCACGGACTTATCCAGAAAACCGAACGGAAAGCGCGTGGTGAACAGGAAGCTGTTCTGGCGCTGCGTTCCACGCCGGGCGAACCGCAGTTCTACCGGTTCCTCGAGCACGGCGCCGCCGGGAATCACTGGAAAATAAACAGGCTGGCTTAGAATTGCGGGCAGATCCGCGGACCGGGCCAGGCCCCCGGAGGGACGCTCTGGGACGCCCGTGACATGAATGGAAAACGACGGCATCCAGTTCTTGAGATTCCGTACATAGAGCTTTGCCGCAACAGCGCGCCCAGCCGAGATGTGCTCGGGAAGCACCAGATCCAGCTCCAGCCCCGCCAGGCACAATCGGCTGATGAAACCCGAGATCATCAGGGTGGCGATCATCACCGCGAGAATCAGAAACAGCAGATTATTCGCCGAGAGGGCCGCCGCGGTGGCCACCAGAAGAATCGCCAGAGTGAACAGAAGTCCTCCGCGCGTGACCCTGTACCGGATCCCGCGACGCAACGAGGCTTTGAGGCGGCGCAACAGTTTCTTCACAGGTTGAAATTCCGGGCAAGCGCTCAGCGCCTGCCTCTTTTGTTGTGTCACAATCGAGCGTTCATGTCGAGTTCCCACGCAAGCGAAAGCCGGCCGCGTCTGCGCCGGGAGCTGGGTTTATGGGCGCTGGTCTTTTACGGCATCGTCATGATTGCACCCACGGCGCCCATGCCGCTGTTCGGAATAGTGACCCAGGTGGCGCGCGGTCACATGGCTCTAACGCTGCTGATCGCCATGGGCGCCATGCTTCTGACGGCGCTTAGCTACGGACGTATGGCGAGCGTTTATCCGAGCGCCGGCTCAGTCTACACATATGTGGGACGAGAGATGCACCCGAGCGTGGGTTTCACCGCGGGCTGGGGTACGACGCTCTGTTATCTTTTCAATCCCATCATCTCGGTCATCTGGTGCGCCAAAGCTGCGGTCAACATTACGCCGAACGTACCATATGCGGTGTGGGTGGTTTTTTTCGCGATGATGTTCACGGGCCTCAATCTGTTTGGTATCCGGACCAGTGCGCGCGCCACGCAGGTTCTGGTGATCGCGATGGCCGCTGTGATCGCGGCGTTTTTCGTGGTTGCCGTGCGTTACATCTTGCATCAGCCGGTTCTCGACACCGCTTCCTTGACGCGCCCTGTTATTGATCCTGCGACGTTCTCGTTTGGCGCCGTGGCGACAGGCACTTCCATCGCGGTCCTGACGTTTATTGGCTTTGACGGGATTTCGACGCTTTCGGAAGAAGCCCACAATCCGCGCCGCAATATTCTGTTGGCGACAGTGCTGACATGCTTCATCATGGGGGTGCTGTCGATCCTCGAAACTTATGCGGGCCAACTCACCTGGCCCGATTTTCAGAAGTATCCGGATGTCGATACGGCATTTTCATTCGTCGCAGGCCGGGCAGGCGGCGATGTGATGTTTCACGTCGTGAACTTTACGCTGCTGGTGGCTCAATTCGGTTCCGGCATGGGTGCGCATCTTGCGGCGGTGCGCCTGCTCTATGGCATGGGCCGCGACAACGCCATCCCGAAAAGCTTCTTCGGCTCGATCGAGCCCAGGCGTCACATCCCGCGCAACAATGTCCTGTTTACCGGCGCCATTATTCTAGCCGGCGGCTTCCTGGTGAGCTACCAGTTTGGCGCGGAGCTGTTGAATTTTGGCGCGTTCATGGCCTTCATGGGCGTCAATGCCGCGGCGTTCGTGCACGCCTTCTTCCATCGTGAACACAGGAACTGGCTGGACTGTCTACTTCCCGCGCTCGGGTTCGTGATCTGTTTCGCCATATGGGCCAGCCTGCGCCTGCCGGTGCTGATCGCTGGTGGCGTCTGGATGCTCGCGGGGCTGATCTACGGCGCGTTCAAGACCAACGGCTTCCGCCGGCAGATCACGCTATCGGAAGTACCGTCGGACTAACCGACAGGAGTCACAGACCAGAAGGGAGTAAGATGAGTTGTTTATGCGCCTCGTATTCGTTGTGTTCTTGCTTGCCACGGTCTCGCAGGCTTCGGATTGGAAACAACTGTTCGACGGGAAGGACCTCAACGGGTGGCAGATGGTGGGCCCCGGTCGTTTCGTCGTCGAGAGCGGAATGCTCAAAACCGAAGGCGGAATGGGGCTGCTCTGGTACACGGGGCAGACATTCGGCCATAGTATCATCCGCGTGGTCTTCAAGACCGCTTCGCCCAACGCCAACTCTGGTGTCTATATCCGTTTTCCGGAACCTCCCAAAGATCCGTGGTATGCGGTGCACAACGGTTACGAAGTGCAGATCGATGCCGGCGGCGACGAGTGGCACTGCACGGGATCGCTGTACTCGCTCAGCAAAGTGATTAAACGCAACCAGAAACCCGCGGGCGAGTGGAACACCATGGACATTACGATCGATGGCCAGAAAACCACCGTGAAGCTGAACGGCGAGGTGGTCAACACGTTCGTCGGTAGTCAGACGGTTCCGGAGCGGCATGCCTGGTATGAGCCGATTCGCGGTCCGCGTCCGGATTCGGGCTACATCGGCCTGCAAAACCACGACGGCACATCCACGGTGTACTTCAAGGAAGTCGCAGTAAAACCCGAGTAACGGCGATCGGCCCGCCGTCGCTCGTGATACCATGCCCGTTCGATGATGCGTTACGTCCTCGGTCTTTTTTTGACAGCCTGCGCCTTATTGGCATCCTGCTCCGGTCTTTCCGCGGCGGAACCGCTCTATCAGACCTACCGTGCAACCGCGGATAAATTGATCGGGGCGGCGCTCGAGGATACCGGCGGATACGAAAAGCTAGCGTTCCTGTGCGACCGCATTGGCAACCGGTTGTGTGGTTCGTCGGCGCTCGATCGCGCCATTCAGTGGGCCGCGGCGCAGATGAAGAAGGACGGGCTGGAAAACGTAGTCACCCCGGCAGTCAAGGTGCCGCACTGGGTACGCGGCCGGGAGAGTGCTTCCATCATGGAGCCGGTTCAGCGGCAGCTTCACCTGTTAGGTCTGGGCGGCAGCGTGGCTACGCCCAAGGAGGGCATCACGGCTGAAATTGTCGTGGTAGGAAATTTCGACGAACTGGAGCGATTCGGCCGGCCCGCCGTCGAAGGCAAGATCGTTGTCTACAACGTTCCGTTCGTCAACTATGGTCAGACGGTGCAGTACCGTTCTCACGGAGCCTCACGAGCCGCGAAGCTAGGCGCGCTGGCCGCGCTGGTCCGTTCCGTTACTCCCGTAAGCCTCCAGGCGACGCATACCGGCTCCATGAATTACGATGCCGATGCGCCTAAAATTCCTACCGCCGCCATTTCCATTGAAGATGCCACGTTGATCCAACGGTTGGTGAGTGCGGGCAACAAAGTCGTCGTGCATCTGGCCATGGAGGCGCAGACATTGCCCGATGCCGATTCCGCTAACGTCATCGGAGAAATCCCGGGCAGGGAAAAGCCCGAAGAGCTGGTGGTCATCGGAGGCCATATCGATTCGTGGGACGTCGGCGAAGGCGCTCAGGATGACGGCTCCGGTTGCATCACGGCACTCGAAGCGGCGGCGTTGATCAAGCAGCTCGGGCTCAAGCCGCGTCGCACCATTCGCGTGGTCCTGTGGACCAATGAAGAGAACGGTCTCGCGGGCGGTAAAGCCTATCGGGAGTGGATTGGCTCGAACCTGGCGCACCACACCGCTGCTGTTGAGATGGACGGAGGCGCGGAGAAACCCGTGGGTTTCGGATTTAGCGCCAAAGGTGACAATTCCCGCGAGGACGCGTCCATCGCGCGGCTTCAGGAGATCGGTAAGCTCCTAGAGCGGATCGGAGCCGGCGAGATTCGCCGTGGAGGAGGCGGGGCCGACATCAGCCCGCTGACTAGTGAGGGCATTCCCAGCCTGAGTCTGCAGACGGTGGGCGTTCGTTACTTTGACTGGCATCACACCGAAGCGGACACGATGGACAAAGTCAGGCTTGAAGATCTGCGGCTGAATATCGCGGCCATGGCAGTGATGACCTACATTCTGGCCGATATGCCGGAAACGCTGACGACGGTAGAGGGCGCGCAGTAACCGTGTCGAAATTACCTGGTTTTCTCTTTGCCAAACCAGGGATCGCTTTTTCCAGCTCTCTCCAGGCCTTCTTCATCGCCTTCACCTTTTTGGACATCGATCTTGTGGTCGGAATTGTACTGATCCGCAAACTCGACCTGAGTTTTCAACAGCTGATTGAAACTGTCCCTGAATTGTTTCTCCTCGGTAAGCCGCCGCTTTTTTTGCTGCCGCGGCCACCCCCGGATCTGGCAGGTCGACAACAATGCGCCGGCCTGTTGACATACGCCTGTCGTCAATCAGCGTATGGAAGCCGGCGCTCCTCGGAAACTGAAGCAGCATCCAGGCCAGGATCACAGCAGTACTCATGGTGTTCTCCTTGCGGGCGCCAGAGTCACTGAGGTTTGAACCATGGCTCGTTCCTCTCCAGATCGCGCCACCGCTGCGGAAAATCTGCACGGCGGGGTCCGTGAGGGGGGAGAACAAAATGGGCCATGGCAGACCTAAACGCGCACGAAGCTGGAAACGGCGGATAGAGCCAAGAAAAGCCTACAGCTTATGGCGTTCTCCTCTACTCGGAGCGTTGGTTCTGGCTATGTCGCCTAATTGCCGAAACGCCAGTTGTTCCCAGTAACTGTTGTCCGCGCGCAAGTCGAGGCGGGGCCGTCCGAGCGCCGGATTTTGAAAAGAGCACAACACCAGTATCAGTGCGAGTGACCTCAATACCTCTTTTGTGGTGTTCGCTTGTGCTGCGGCTGAACCACCAGACTTGGAGTGGCAGTCCTCACAACGGCTGCCGACGAACCATGTTGCGAAACCAAGTGCCAGTGATGCCGATTTCAATCCACATTCACTCGGATTTTGGACAAGACCGCACATCAAACCGGTTGCGACTTACGGCTGGAACGCCGTGACACTGAGAGTCCCGCGCGCCGCGGAACAATCCGTACACAAAGCCATGGGGTAAACTCAGACTCTATGCGCATCCTGCTTGTCGCCCTGATGACCGCGCTTTCGCTCGGCGCACAATCGCGCCCCGAGGTGAATGACGGCGATTCCCACGGAGACGCGCCGTTTCTTGTCGAAGACGGCTGGACTCCGCTTTTCAATGGCAGAGATCTGGCGGGCTGGCACGGTTTGGGAAACGAGCCGAACGAATGGTTTGCCTCCAAGGGCATCTTCTGGGATCGGTTGCTGGGACCTACGCGACTGGCCGGCATTGGAGGCCCTGGCGACCGGCTGTTGAACGGTCCTCACGGCCGCACCGTGAATCTGATTACGGACCAGAAGTCTGGCGACACCGAGCTTTACCTGGAATTCATGCTGGCCAAGGGTTCAAACTCCGGCGTCTATCTGCATGGGTTGTACGAAGTACAAATCTTCGACAGCTACGGTTCGACAGAACCCGTGACTTCGTCGGATTGCGGCGGCATTTATCACCGCTGGATCAACAACAAAGGGGTCGGTGGGTCAGCGCCCAGCCGCAACGCCTGCCGCCCGCCCGGCCAATGGCAGTCCTATCACATCTGGTTTCGTGCTCCGCGATTCGATGGCTCCGGCCGCAAGACAGAAAACGCGAAATTCATCCGCGTGTTGTTCAACGGGTTTTCGATTCAGAACAACGCAGAGGTAGACGGGCCGACGCGCGCCGCCATGGATATTCCCGAAGCGGCTGAGAATCCAATCATGCTGCAGGGCGATCACGGCCCCGTAGCCTTCCGCAATATTTACTGGCGTGCGTTACGGCCGCTGATCGAGCGTTAGTTAGCTGGAACAGGGCCATGCCGCGCCCTTCATCCTCACGCCGCCGGATCATGGCACCTCCGTTTCGATGAACTGCGGACTTTCGCCCGTCTTCGTTAGTTAGTTAAGTTATCATAGCTCGATGTGGAACTGAGTATAACCAGTGGCATCCTCGTACAGGCGCACCCAAGATGGGACTCGAGAATCAACAGAGGAGCGATTGTCGCTGCTACTCGCTCACATTCCTGCTTAAATTAAATTGCTCTGCCGATTCAATGATCATCTTGCGAATGAGCGCAATTTCATACTTTGACCGAAGTATCACGACTTCGTAATCAGGGAGCGCGCCGAGGATGGGTGCAACACGTGGATGTCCTTCACTGAGAGGTAGATGCGTAGCTGAGAGGAGAAGGCCCCCGGCTCACCGATGGCCTTGAAGGCATCGTCGTTGTTGGATCTCAAAGGGCATTCCTTCACGCCATGAATCTAATCCGCGTGCGGCCGAACAATATGTTCGAACCCTCAACGCACTCTCTTCATGCGCACGCCGCTGGTTTCACCGGCTTTCACGAATTCACCCTCGTCGGCACCCAGCAGCTTCATCTTAAACCGCACCACGCCCGGCGCCGCGCCCGGAGGGGAATGCTGGCGGTCCTGATTAATCTCGAACAAGAGAGCGCGCCCGTCAAATCGCGGATGAAGCATGGGAATCTCGAGGTGGCCGACGACTTGCGGCCCGCTTCCTTGGTCCTTGACCACGAAGAAGGTCACGGTCCCGCTGAGCTTGCCTGCGTCGTCGCCAACCTTCAGCGTAACCGCCGGCATGTCTTTCACTCTTCCCTGCCATTGTCCCGCGGCCGGCGAACTGGCGAGAGCCACCTCGGCCATCACCAGCGCGAGCCCCACAAGCGATGCAAAACGTTTCATGGCATCGTCCTCCGGATCACTTATTGCTTACTCAACGCGGCTGTGCCCAACAGGCCGCCGAGACCCATGGTCTCGACCACCGACGACGGCACAATCACCATGGCGCCTTTCTCTTTGATGGCCTCATACAGCATGTTCATGGCTCGAAGATGCAGAGCAATGTGATTCTGCTGATAGACCTGAGCCGCTTGCGCGAACTTTTCCGAGATTTCAGTTACCGCCGTTCCCAGAATGATGCGCGCCTGTCGTTCGCGTTCCGCCTGCGCCTGCCGGGACATGGCGTCCTCGAGCGCTTGCGGAATGTGCACGTCCCGAATCTCGACTGAATGTACCGTAATCCCCCAGGGGTTGGTCTTGGTATCCAGAATCCGCTGCAGCTCGTGGCCCAGTGTCTCGCGTTCGGTGATCATCTGCGCCAGTTCGTGCCGGCCGATGGATTCGCGTAGCGCCGTCTGTGCGCTCAGGGCGATGGCCTCGCCGAAGTTCTGCACTTCCAGAATGCACTTCTCCGCATCCCAGACCAGCCAGAACACAATTGCATCCACATTCACTGGCACCGTGTCCCGTGTCAGCGCGGATTCGGCCTTCACATCGGTGACGCGCACGCGCTGATCCACAAAGCGGCTGATCGAATCGATCACCGGCACGATCAGAAACAGGCCCGGACCGCGCAATCCGCGATAACGTCCCAGACGCAGGACGGCGGCCTTCTCCCACTGTTTGGCCACCTGGATGGAGAACAGAAAATAAACGCCCACGATCGCGCCGGCGATTCCAGGGATCGCCATCCCGGTGACGATGGACCCGGCCACGCCCGCGAGTAGCACCACCAAGAAGACAAACACTCCGGGCGCACTGGCACTCCTCGGAAGCGCACCGGCATCACCTACTACATTCTTTACGGAGCCTGGAAGCAGCATAATCAAGTCCTCCTTGTTTTCTGTTCCGCCAGCAGTTCCTTCAACCGGTCCACTACCTGCCTGGCCGTGAATCCTTCAGCGCCGGCTCGCGCGATGCAGTCGCTCACAATGGAATCCAGTTTGCGGCGCCGTTCTGCATCATCCTGCTCCACGCGCTGGTTGCTGATGAATGTGCCCGTGCCCTGGTGCGTATTCAGGAATCCCCGGATCTCCAGTTCCCGATAGGCGCGGATCACCGTGTTGGGGTTGATCGAAAGGTCGACGGCCAGTTGGCGCACGGTCGGCAACTGATCGCCCTCCGCCAGGCGGCCCGACGCCACGGCCGCGAGCACCTGGTCCATGATCTGGCGGTAGACCGGCACGCCGCTGCGCAGATCCAACTGCAGCCGGAGAGGGTCGCGGATTGCAGCCGCTCTAGTCATCTAAATTAGTATTGTACTAGTTATATAGAACAAGTCAAGAGGATAAATGTAGGATTTGTGGGCCCTTACCTGAGCTCCTCGTGGCAGGCGCGGCAGGCGAGGCTGGCTTTTCGCTGCCGGTGGCAATTCATGCAGCCAGCCATGGAAATATCGGTCTCGCGCCAGAGCTGGTCGCGCTGGGCCACCGCGCCGTGGCAGGTTTCGCACCCGGCACCGGCCTCGATATGTACTTTGTGGCTGAAGTCGACGTAGCTCGGAATTTGATACACCCGCACCCAGAGAATCTCCCGGCGTTCGCGCGCGAACCGGGCCAGCTTCTGAATCGCGGGACTGTCTGTCTTGATACTCCGGTGACAGCTCATGCACTTCGCCGCTTCTGGAATACCCATCAGCTCGCCTGGGTCCGGCATGGCGTGACAATCCTTGCACGTGAGCCCCATCGCCACGTGCTGTTTGTGGCTGTAAGGGACGGGCTGGAGGGGGGCGTCAGGGTGCCGCTGAGATTCTTGTGCGAACACCGCGGCAACCAGTAAAAACGCGAGTAGCCGGTTCACAATCGGATCGGCGGCTGCATCCTCATCCAATCGCCCGCCTGCGCATCTGCTCCGCCAGATATTCCGATGCCCGCATGGCCAGCGCCAGGATAGTCAAAGTGGGATTCTGCGAGCCGCCCGAGACAAACGAGCTGCCGTCCATCACGAACAGATTTTTCACATCGTGACACTGATTGAATTGATTGAGCACCGATGTTTTGAGATTGTCTCCCATGCGGCAGGTCCCGAGCTCGTGGATGCTTTCACCGGGAGGGACCATCTGCCAGTGCTTCGCGATCACCTCGAATCCGGCGCCGCGGCACAACTCTTCGGCGACTTGCATGGAGTCCTTGGCCATCTCGAATTCGTTCTCGGTGTACTTCTGATGAATGTGCAGCACCGGGATGCCCCACTCGTCTTTCACGTCCTTGTTGATGCGCACGAGGTGTTCGAAGCGCGGCAGCACGGTCCCCATGGTGGTCATGCCGAAGCCGGCGCCTGAAACGTCGGCCAGCGCTTGCTGCAATTCCGCGCCATAGAGCGGAAAGTAGCGCGGATGCGGCGTACCCCCGGAGCCGAAGTCGTAGGCATAGCCGCGGAGGAACTTCTTCTCGCGGGTGTCCAGATTCCGGAAGCGAGGGATGTATCCATCGCCACCCATGAGTTCGCGCGTAGCCCGGCCTCCGCGTGCTTCGGGCACCACGGCTTCCACCACATTCTTCACGTAGAACTGATCGAACAAGTAGTGCCCTAACGCGCCGCTCGAATTCGCGAGGCCAGAATTCAACAGCAAACGCGCACTCTCGAGACACGAAGCGCCCAGGACCACCGCCCGCGCCCGGGCATGATATTCGCGTTTTGTGCGGCGGTCGATAAAATGCACGCCATTCGCCAAGCCCGTTTTCCGGTCCGTGGAGACTTCACGCACCACGGCATGCGGAATTAGGGTGAGATTTCCGGTTTCGAGCGCACCCGGCAGCAGCAGATTCACGGAGCTGGCGAATTGGCCCGTGGCCACGCGCTCTTTCGTGGTCGGAACATTCATGCGCTTGGCCGAAGCGATGAAGCGCCGGATGCTTTCGCTGTCCGCCGAGTTGTCTTCGAGGTAAACGCCGTCGGGAATCTGGGGAAAGCCTTCGCGCCGGCCCTTCACGCGAAATAGCGGCTCCACCCGGTCGTAGTACGGCGCCAGGTCCTTATAGCTGATGGGCCAGTTGTCGCCGAAGCCATCGTGATCCTTGTTCTTGAACTCGTAGTCGCTCATGCGCCAGGACGCGCGGCCCCACATCAGCGTCTTGCCGCCTACCAGGCGAATGCGCACCCAGTAATAAGGATCGTCGGGATCGTAGGTGTATGGATTCTGTTTTTCGTCAGCCCAGACGTTGGCATTGAACTCGTCTGCCTGCGTGACGTGCGGAAATCGGCCAGGCTTTCCGAAGCCGCGGTAAGGCAACTCGTAAACGTGCTTCAGGCCGCGCTGGCGCTCGAAATCCACCAGCGGCCCAGCGTCCAGCATCAGACACTTCACGCCCTTCTGCGTCAGCACCCAGGCAGCCATGCCGCCCGACGCGCCTGAGCCTACAATCAGAACGTCGTATTCAGGTTTCATCTCACTCGATGGGGTACCAATACATGCCGAGGCTCCCGGCCCTGCGGCTGCGTTTGGCGCGCGTGACCGACCATTCACGCGAATTGAGGGTCGCCTCCATCACGTCCTGCTTGGCCGCCTGCAGGAACCGCGCCAGAGGATCTTCAGGGGATTCGTCTGTCCACGCCCGCCGTAGTGGCGCCAGGATCGTGCCAGCTTCTGTGCCGGTTGTTTCCGCGAAATGCTTTCCGTAACGATTGCGAGCTTCCACATTCAATTTGTCGAGGCCTTCGCGGTACAACGTCTGGCGGTCCGCGGGCGATGCGCCAATCAGGAAATCCAGAAACTCGGCCACGCCAGCTTCCTTCGCGCCTGGATTCTCACCGGCGGCTGGCATCAACAACTCGGCCAGGCGTCCAAGTGCGCCGAACTGCGCAGAGGAAAACAGGCGCGGCACGCTCTCGGCGGCAGCCTCCGCCACGGCACTATCCAGCTTCGGCGTTTCATTGGGTGGTTGATTGGCGCCTGTGGGCTGGTTGGGCGCGACGGACGTTTGTTGTGGGGAAGCGGGCAGCGGCAGCGCGCCGGCTACCGAGATGCCGGCCAGTGTTTGGATTGCGCGGCGACGTTTCATCTGGTTCTCGCGGAGATTTACCAGGATCTCACGACCGCGGCCGCCGTGGATGGACCAGCTCAAGGCCGGGGTTCGTGAAGCGACCGGCGAAAGCCCGGTCCCACTCTACCGCAGTCCCAGATCCGTCAGGATTTTGGGTGACGCCTCATCCATGGCGAGCAGGTTGTGACACGCGCCGCAATCCTGCGTGACCTTGGCGCCTGTGGGACTCAAGTGCAGGTCGTCGTGGCAGAAGCAGCCCGGAAAATCGGTGTGGCCGATGTTGTTCGGATAAGCTCCCCAAGTGACGCCCATCTCCGGAAAAATATTTTCGATTGTAGATCGCGAGCACCGCCCGTGCAGAGTATTCCAACGCCGGGCGCTTGGCCGCGTACACTGCCGGATACGACAGCCTGCAGTAATCCTGAAAGGCCGCCGGTATTCGAACCGCGGCATCATCCCGGCTGACATATCGCGCCTTCAGCAGCTCCAGGCTTTCTTTCTTGGCGAAGGGCAGTTCACAGGAAATTGCGCTTGCGGCGAGATCCCGGTCCACGGCGCGATCCGGCAGTTCATAGGCATGGCTGGGCCGGCTGTGGCAGTCCACGCAGTCCATCTGGCGCAGCGGCAGATTGCCGGGCATTGCGGTTTTCTGACCGCTCACGGTATAAAGCAGCCGATGTCGCGGTTCACGGCGCCTTTGCGCAAGCAGCTCGCCTGGTATGCGGAGTGGCGCTGGTATGGGTTTGGCGAGCCGTTCTACCCATATGAGGCCTTCCGCGGACACATGTTGATGACCGGCCTGCGCGTACTGCGATAGCCGCGGTGTCGTTCTTCACTCCTGTGCCTGCTCCTTTCAAAATTCATTCCGCGATGTGCGGCCGGTTTTGTTAGCCTGGAGCGACGTGCAGCACACTGAACACCATTTCACTTCCACCGAGGTGGTTCGCGACATCGTCATCGGGATGTCGGACGGCCTGACGGTGCCCTTCGCTCTGGCGGCGGGGCTTTCGGGCACGGTCGAGACCACCAGCATCGTGGTGATCGCGGGCCTTGCGGAAATTGCAGCCGGTTCCATCGCCATGGGACTGGGCGGTTATCTGGCGGCCAAAACAGACCTGGAGCATTACCGTGCCGAGGAGAAACGCGAGCTGCTCGAGACTCAGGAAAAGCCGGAGCGGGAAGCCGATGAAGTGGCGGACATTTTCCGCAGCTATGGCATGCGTGACGATCAGATTGCGCCGGTGGTGGATGCCATACGGTCCGATACGAAGCGTTGGGTCGATTTCATGATGCGTTTCGAACTGGGCCTGGAGGAACCGGACGCCAATCGCGCGCGCAAGAGTGCGGCCCTGATCGCGGCTTCGTACATTGTGGGAGGCCTGATCCCGCTGTTCCCCTACATGGTCTGGCATCACGTGAAGAGCGCGCTGTGGATTTCCGCCGGGATCACGCCTATGGCGCTGTTTGTTTTCGGACTCATCAAAGGCCGTTTCACGGGTGTATCGGCGATACGGGCCGGCGCTCAGACGGCGCTCATCGGAGGTCTTGCGGCGGCGGCGGCCTTCGGCATCGCGCGATTGATTTCGTAAGGGTGAATTGGGAAAACGAACGCCACAGGCAGGAATTCCTATTCCACGTGACACGGAAGCGCCGGTCCCACCAGAGCACAGAGGCCGCAATAGAGCACGACAGGCGGATGTCCCACCTGCGCTACAATGCGCGTGCGGACCTCGATCAAAATGATCCAGATCAGTGAGAGCAGCGACCGGACTTCATACGAACATGCGTTGAGCTTCGCGCGCCGGCAGCTTCGCTCGCTCATCGAGCGCGACCCGGATTTCTATCCTATGTACACCGAACGCGGACGCTGGCGCCACAGCGGCGAAGCCTGGACGCACTGGTGTGACGGCTTCCTGCCGGGAATGCTTTGGATCATCGCGGCCAGAGAGCCTGGTGACGCCGAAGGCGATTGGTGGAGCAAGCAGGCCGAGCGCTATTCGCGACCGCTCGAACCACGGCAATACGACCGGGAGGTGCACGATCTCGGTTTCATCTTCACGTCCACGTACAAGCGATGGTTTGACCTCACCGGCGACACGCAATTGAAATCGGTGCTGGTCCAGGCCGGGCGCACCATGGGTTTGCGATTTCGCGAGAAGGGCGCATATCTGCGTTCATTCGTGTCCGAGGATTCTCTGTTCATCGACATCATGATGAACGTCGGCATCATCTTTTATGCCGCGCGCGAAACCTGCGATTCCGGGCTGCTGGACATCGCGACGCGGCATTCGCTGACCACACGGCGCGTGCTGGTGCGCGGGGACGGGTCTACGGCGCACGAAGGACTGTTCGATCTCGATACTGGCGCATTTCTCAGACAAAGCACGCACCAGGGGTCGAGTGGCGATTCTTGCTGGTCGCGAGGGCTGGCCTGGGCGCTGTACGGATTTGGCACGGTGTATCACTACACGCGCGATGCGCGGTTTCTGCAGACGGCGGAAGCCTGCGCCGCATTCTATATCGAGAACACACCCGCCGACGGCGTGCCGCCATGGGACTACGATGCTCCTGAAGAGACCCGCGCACTGCCCGACACCTCGGCTGCGGCGATTGCCGCATCCGGCCTGCTGCAACTGGCGCGGCTTGTGCCGGACAACGTGAAGAAGCATTACTACCAAGCCGTGGGGCGCCGCGTCTTATCCACTCTGGTTCGCCAGTATCTTGGGGAGGGCGATGCGGATTGGGAAGGAATTCTGAAAGGCGGCGTGTATCACCTGCACAAGAAGCTGGGCGTCAATGAGTCCGTGATGTGGGGTGAATATTTTTTTGTGGAGGCGCTGGATCGAGCGCTCGGAAAATGACGGGTCGCCGCGGCTAGCTTAGCTAGCCGCCCATGACGCGGGAACCGTCGCTTCCGCTGGAAACGAGTGGCCCACCGGAAAGAGCCGTCATAAGATCCGCTTCAGGCCGCGAGCGCCAGAGGCCGTTGGGCCAAAATCGCCACTCCAGTCTGCGGAAGTAATTCCCGATCAGATTGCACTGGGCGATTTTCGGGAGCGCCGCCACCATCGCATCGGGGTCACCGGTAGCGGCCACGGCGGCCGATTCGGCGTCGCGTTCAAGGCGTCTCCAAAGCAGATAAAGGAACAGCGGTGTGAGCCACACCAGCAAAGGACCTCGCACGGCCCAGGGGAGCTGATCCGCAATCACCGGCAGGTTGGAAAAACGATAAATGAGAGGCAGGGCCACGACTGTTGCACCCAACATGAGCGCGGTGTGGTAACGCTTGACGTGAGCCATTTCGCGCGCGAGCACAACATCCAGCTCCCGCTTTGGCAACAGTCGCAGCAGGTAATCAGAGAGCAACAGGCGGCCTTGTCTCGACATGAGCGGCGATGCCAGGCGGCCTTCGGAAGCAGGGAGAAGATAGATCTGTTTCAAGCTCACACCGGCCTGGCGCGCCAACGCCAGAATGTGATCTCGCAGGTCACCTGCCGGCAGTTCGTAGCGCGAGAGATTCTGAAATCGTTGCCAGAGGCTGAGCAGCGCGATACGGCTGGCGTACCCCACAGCCAGGCAAGCGAATCCCAGAACGAATGCATTGAACAGCATCAGGGATGCAACGCCCGCCAGCAAACACAATAGCGGCCAGATATTCACGGGCTCATGCCAGAAGGCGTGCTTCAGAGTGACCGGCAATTCCCACTGCCCGCCGCCGGCGCGCCTCAATACGCGTCCGGAGGTGAGGGTACAGATGAGCTGAATGAGAATCGGCGGCACCAGGTAAAAGGTGAATTGGAGAAGCGGCGCTTTGGACGAATCGTTCAGAAGGAAGCGAGCCAGCGCTGCACAATCCAAAGCGTTAGAGCCCTGCACCCATAACAACCACGCGCCCGTCATGACCCAGCCGAACACACGCCAGTAAGTGAACCAGACCACCGCGGAGTCGGCATTCTTTACGCGCAGGGCTGCCCAACGCATGACCAGCGTGAGGCTCACGGGAAACAGGAGCAGGCTGACGGGCAAGAAATTCACCATGCGATAACCGAATGCCAGATGTAGCGTGGGAATCGCGTCATCGGGCGATAGAGTTCGCGAGTACTCAACAGACTGAGGCGTAGTCCGACGTGTCCAGCTATTTTCGACGAATTGTGAGAAACCCGTGTGGGGGTGGCGTATGGTGGCCTCGATGCGCAGAACATTCGCTTGTTTGAGCTGAGCCGCGAGCGGCGTGAGAGCAATGGTGCCACCGACCAGCAGCCCTTTTTTTCGAAACGCTTGGGCGCAACGGGCGGAGGCTACCCAATCGCCGTCGGCATCCCGCTCCTTGGTGTCCTCGAGCGGGCACTGGAGCATCTGCTCGAGCGCTGGGACAATAGATGCGGATATCTTCCGGTCGAATACCTTAAGCGCGACCGAGGCAGCCCCGCGCGCATCCAGAGTGATATCTAGCCGCGAGATTCCGGATGGATCAGCCGGCTGATTTTCCGGTGCTTCCTGCGCCGCAACGGCGGCCGCTGAAAGCAAAAGCAGAATCAGGCTGACTAAGCTCCGTCGAACGGAATAATGCAACAACTTGTCACCTTTCCGCCTGGATTATAACTTCTAACACGCGGCGCTTGAAAGTTAACGACGGTTAGTTTCTAAGCTCTATTTGGAACCTCAGTCATCTGATAGCTATCAGTGGCGTGAAGAAGTTAGTAATCGTATGTTGTCTGTGGCGCTAGTGGCGCTAGTTGTACGAAATGACCAGGCGTCCCGGACCGGGAGGCAGCTCGTGCAGCTCGCTACGGGAGAAACCCGCGTTCTTGAACATCTGCTCGAATTCAGCAAATGTATAAGCGTCCCCATGCTCCGTGGATGCCAGCATGATCAGGCTGAAAGCGGCGGCAGTGGGTGGCGAGATGCGGTCCTCGTCGGGAACGAACTCCAGGGTGGCGACACGGGCGCCGGGCGCGGCCGCGGCACGAATTTTGCGCAGCAGCAGCTCGCAGGTGGGTGGGTCGAAGTGGTGCAGGAAATTGGTCAACAGCACGATGTCGTAACCTGAGCCGAAATCGACATCAAAGGCACTACCGGGGATAGTATGGTGACGGCCCCCAACTCCGGCTTTCTGCGCGTTCTCGGTCGCGACTTCGAGGACCTTGGGCCAATCCACCGCGTAAATCGTGGCGTGGGGGTTCTGTTTGGCGATGGTGATTCCAAATGTCCCGTGACCGGCGGCGATATCCAGCACTTTCGACGGCTTGCCCTGGGGCGCACCCAGGATCGCTGCCATCTGCTGAGCCGGCATGGCCATGAGAGGCGCCATAGCGCGCGCGAATTCCACCCAGATGGGATGCTCCGGCTCCATGGTTCCGTGGCCACCGAGGGTGCCGCCTTTGCGCACCACGCCAGCCATGTCGGTGAATTCGTCCACCAACGACGGAGACGTCAAAAAGCGCTGGGCGGTACCCATGTAGGCCGGCGAACGGCGGTCGAGAAACATAGCGGAATCCGGGGTCAACCGGTATTGTTTGGCGTCTTTTACGAGAAATTCAATGATCACGAGGTAGTCGCAGAGAATGCGGATGCCGCGCTCGGAAGCCTGACATCTGGCTGCGATGGCCTTCGCAGAGGTTTTGCCTTCGCCGATGGCGGTAAAAAGGTCGAGTTCAATTGCCCCTTTCAGCGCCTGTGTGCGCTGGTAGGCGTTCAATGTATCAAAGAAATGTGCGGGTGACGGTTGCTGGGAGTGTGGGCTGCTGCTCATCAAACCAATATAACTCTGTAAGTCAGAAGGTGCGGCAGACACGCAAAAGCCCGGATATTACGCGGGCGCGACGCCTGTCCTGTGTTGGCAGAAAGCTGCATCGCGGTTAAAAAACTGCGTTCTTCGTTCATTCGGGCGCGTAGTATGTCTATGAAAGCGGCGATATAGCGGCGAGGGTTTCGGATTGCAGCAGGGGACGATCGATCACGTGCAGGAAGGCCTAGGGACAGCGGCGGAAGGCGGGATACCGGATTTCGCCGAGATTGTGCGTGCCCATCAAGGGATGATTTTCAGCCTGGCGTATCACTTCCTGCGAGATCGCGGCCTAGCCGAAGAAATGGCGCAGGAGGTTTTTCTGGAGCTGCACCGGCACCTCGGTTCGATCGAGTCCTCCGCGCATCTGGTCTTCTGGCTGCGCAAGGTGGCCAGCAGGAAATGCATCGACCAGAACCGGCGCCGGTCGTTTTGGCCCAAGTTTCGGCTGGACGAAATCCCTGAGCCGGAGGCGAAGACGCGCGAAACAGATACGCTGCTCTCGGGCGCGCTCGGAAAGCTGGTGGCCTCGCTTCCGGAGAAGCCGCGCATGGTGGTGGTGCTGCGATATCAGGAGGACCTGGATCCGGCTGAAATTTCGGAGTTGCTGGACATGCCGGTGGCCACGGTGAAGAGTCATCTGCGGCGCTCGCTCGACATATTACGGGATAAGCTGGCACGCACGGTGGGAGAGATTGCTTTATGAGTTACCTCGAAGAAGATCTGAAGGCGGCGCTGCGGCGGGTTGAAGCTCCGCCAGACTTTACGGCGCGCGTGCTCGAGCGCCTGGCGGCTCCCGAAGCGCCGAAGCGAAATTGGTGGGCTGAGCTGGCCCTGTTATTGCGGCCCCCGCGCCTGCAATGGGTGGCCTTGAGCGTCATCGCCGGTACAGTCATCCCCATTGCGGGAATTCACGAACGCGAACAGCGGCGCATGGAGGGCGAGATGGCAAAACAGCAATTGGTCTATGCAGTGCGCCTGGCCGGGAGCAAGCTGCACCACGTTCAGAAGAAAGTATTCGAAATCAGTCAAACGGACAGGCATTTATGAAAATTGGGTTCTACACTTTTATGCTGCTCATATCGACAGGGCTCACGGCTTACGGACAGGCGCTCGATCTGAAATTTCTCGACCGGCTGGCATCGAAGGCCAGTGAGACGGCCAACGTGTCGCTCGATGGGTCGCTGCTGCAAATGGCGGCGAAATTCCTTTCGAAGGACGATCCGGATGAGGCCAAGGTCAAACAACTGATTGTCGGGCTGAAAGGGATTTACGTGAAGAGCTTTGAGTTCGATGCGGACGGCGCTTACTCGGAGTCGGATGTCACGGCCGTTCGCGAGCACCTCCGCGCGCCGGATTGGTCGCGCATTGTCGACGTGCACAGCCGGAAACAAGGCGAAAACACCGAAATTTACATCAGGACCGGTGGGAAAGGCTTTGGCGGCCTGGTGATCATTTCGACCGAGCCGAGACAACTGACCGTGGTCAGTATCGTAGGCAAGATCGATCTGGACCAGTTGAGCGATCTGGGCGGCAATCTCGGCGTACCCAAGCTGGAACTCGAGAAGACCAAGCCCACAAAAAAGGATGACTGATGTCGTCGACGCTGGTGCTGCTAGCCGTTCTCGACTGGTACTTCGCAACGCATGCGCAGACCGCCGAGGTGATCATGGTCAAGGTTGCCGCCAATCAGGACCGCGCCCAGCAGATGCGTTCAGCATTCGTGTACCGGCAGAGCATGCTGATCCGCTTCACTCGCGGGAACGGCAAGCTGGCGCGCGAAGAGCAGCGCGAGTACGTGGTGACACCGACGGAAACGAGCTTCAAGAAAGACCTCACCCACTTCATCGGCAAGTATGAAAAGGCAGGCAAGCTGATCGAGTACGACAAGCCTGGTTATCAGTACAAAGACCTGGATATCGACGGAGATCTGGCCAACGACCTGGCAAATGATCTGGCCAATGATCAGCACTCGCGCGACGGGATTACTCAGGATCTGTTTGCGTTAACGGGACTGAAACAGAAGCGGTATGCCTTCCGGCTGGAAGGAAAGGAGAATTACCGGGGCAGGGAAGTTTACCGCATTACCTTCAAACCGAAGAAACCTTCGCTCCTGGACTGTGACGAAGACGGTGACGGCACCTGCTGGGCGGGTGAGGCGTTGATCGACAGTCACGAATTCCAGCCGGTACTGGTGAGGACTTGGCTGGCCAAAGGAATCCCGATGGCGGTGCAGATCCTTCTGGGCACGAACCTGAAACACTTGGGATTCAAAGTGGCGTATCAGAAATTCGAGGAGGGGCTCTGGTTCCCGGTCACCTATGGCGGGGAGTTCAAGTTACGCGCCGTTTTTTTCTACAAGCGCACCATCTCCCTTTCGGTGATGAACAGCGGATTTCAGAGATCGGATGTCACCAGCACGGTATCGTTCGGCGTGCCCGCTATTCCGTAGGCGATTGATTGTGTTCCAGGTCGACGAGGGCATCCGCCAACATGGTGACCACCTGCTCTTCAGCGCCGCGAGTGGATTTATTCAGCGGCAGCACTGAGAGGTGCAGGTGCACCAGTTCGTGGACAATGGAAAGTTCCACATCGCTGGGGATCTTGTCCTTCGGCAGCTCATAGTCCGCAGAGTTCAGTACCTTGATGGTGGCGGTTCTATGCGGAACCGACCAATCGATGTGGCCCAGGGTGCCCTGCTCCAATTCCCAGATCCTGACGATCTTAATGTCAATCTTCCAGTCCTCGAGGTGTAGGCGTTTCTGCCAGAGATGAAGCCAGTCTTGAGCTTGTTGCTGACTGACAATCGGCGGACCCGAGGTGGTTCGGTCACGGGAGGTTGAAGCGGCGTTCCCGAAACTCACAAAAACGAGAAGTAATGTGAGCAATAGCACCATAGAAGTGTCCACATTGTAACGGAAAATCCCTAGAAAGCTCCAGAGAAAACTCGTTTGGCGCGAAATTTCGCGACGATTCGCGCGGACATCCCATATCTGAGTCATTTCATTCACCGTCGTGCAGCAATTTCTTGCTAACGAACGATAGTTCTCCATAGGGCATCGGATGTAACCGATGAGGATGATGCTGGCGGGGCGGCTGGTTGGCCGCACTCAATGACTGTTCGCGCCGGCTTCCGCATGGCCGTCCCGCTCAGGGGCTTGCTGCTGCTGCCCGCCTTCAGAAAACTTATCGACCCGAGATCCGATCCGTTAACCGGTCTTCAGAAAACACCAACCTCTTTAGAAAAAACCAGCGGCTTCAGAAAGCCGGCCGGGTGCGAAAAACGCGGCGACACTCTCGTCGAGCGCCACGTGCTACTCTTGAAGATTCAGCATGTCGCGGATATGCCCGCTCGTTTGAGCGAAGCCATCGTCCTGGTAACCTACCCGTTTAAAGAGTCGGATCTCGTGGTCAGTTTCTTGACTCGGGATCAGGGTAAATTGCGGGGTGTGGCCAAGCGGGCCCGCCGGCTGAAGAGCAGCTTCGGTGCGGGCTTGGAACGTCTTTCTCAGGTGAAAATGGCATATTTCCAGCGTGAAACGCGGGAGCTGGTGAATCTGGATTCGTGCGAGCTGATTCGCTCACAGTCTCAACTGCTAGTGGATTACGAAGCGGCTGTGGCGCTCGACTACTTTGCTGAAATTTCAGAACAGTTGCTTCCGCCCGCCGAAGCCAACGAGCGTTATTTCCGGCTGCTGGTGGCCATGCTGGACTCTATGAGAGCCGCTGAGCCGGGCAGAGTTTGGCGGGCTGTCACGTATTTCAGTCTTTGGGCCACACGCTTGGCGGGAATTTTGCCCGAGTTGCATGCGTGCCTGGAGTGCGGCAGTTGGCTGGAGAATCCCGAAGCGCCTCAGGCGGCGTATTTCAGCCGCTATCGCACCGGTCTTTTCTGTAGTCATTGCCGGCGCAGCGCGGAGTTGGGCAAAAGCTGGGAGCTGAGCATTCAATCGAGAGAGATTGCCGAACGGATGCTGCACACGCCGATCGCACAGTTGACGCAGGAAGACTGGCGGCGCGAGACTGCTGCCGATCTGCGCCATTTTCTGGTCCGTCAGATCGAACACCACATCGAACGCAAGTTGATTACCGCACCGGCATTGGAAGCTGCATAGGGAATGGATTCAGGTTCATACCAAGAACTTATCTTCAAGCTGAAGAAGTACTGGTCCGACCGCGACTGCATCATTCAGGAGCCGTACGATCTGGAAGTGGGCGCTGGGACCATGTGCCCCGAGACTTTCCTGCGCGTGCTGGGGCCTAAGCCCTACCGCGTAGCCTACGTGCAGCCCAGCCGCCGTCCCGCTGACGGCCGATATGGCGAAAATCCCCACCGGCTCTACAAGCACATGCAGTTGCAGGTGGTCCTGAAGCCGTCGCCCGATGATGTGATCGATCAGTACCTGGGTAGCCTGGGCGCGATTGGCATCGACCTGCGCCAACACGATATTAAGTTCGAAGAAGACAACTGGGAATCGCCGACGCTGGGCGCGTGGGGCGTGGGCTGGCAGGTGATGCTCGATGGACTGGAGATCACGCAGTTCACGTACTTCCAGCAATGCGGCGGAATCGATCTGGACCTGGTGCCGGCAGAGCTGACGTACGGTCTCGAGCGGATTGCGGCTTTTCTGCAGGTGAAAGACAGCGTGTACGACATCGAGTGGGGCGGCGGCGCGACGTATCGGGATGTGCGATTCGAAGACGAGCTGCAGAACTCGGTGTACAACTTCGAGCTGGCCGATGTGGCGACGCTGTGGAAGCTGTTTGATCTTCATGAGGGGGAGGCGGCGCGGCTGTTGAACCAGTACCGCAAGCTCACGGCATCTCTCAATCCGGCAGAGCCGCGACCGACTGAGAGCGGTCCCTCAGACGCCGAGAAGCAGCGTTTCCCGCTACTGCCGACCTACGAACACGTGCTGAAGTGCTCGCATCTGTTCAACACGCTCGATTCGCGCGGCGCGATCTCGGTGACGGAGCGGGTGGCGGTGATCGGGCGCGTCAGGAATCTGGCGGTGGGGCTGGCCGGCGCCTGGGTCGATCAGCACGGCGTGGTCGCGGCGGAGGCGGTCGGGTGAGCCTGCCGTTTCTGCTCGAAATCGGGACCGAAGAGATTCCGGACTGGATGATTCCGCCGGCGCTCGAGAACCTGCGCGAGCTGTTTCTCGACCTGCTGGCAAAGAACGGCGTCGGCCAGGGAGTTACTGTCCGGATCGATGCCACGCCGCGCAGGCTGCTGCTGCACGCGGACCGCATACCGGAGCGGCAGAACGATGCCGAAGAGCTGGTGTCCGGGCCGCCGAAAGCGGCACCGCAGAACGCGGTCGCTGGTTTTGCGCGAAAGCTCGGAATAGCGGCAGAACAGCTCGAAGTGCGCGCCACCTCCAAGGGCGAGTACTATACCTACCTGAAGAAAATCGCTGGACGCCCTTCACTCGATATTCTGGCCGAGACTCTGCCCGACCTGGTTCTAAAAATCTATTTCCCGAAGGCAATGTACTGGACCGGCAAAAACGGCCCGCGCTTCATCCGGCCCATCCGTTGGATTGTGGCTTTATTGGGTAGTGACGTGGTGCCGTTCGAGATTGCGGGCGTGAAATCCGGCAATGTGACTTCGGGCCATCGCATTTTGGGGGCCGCACGAATTAAAGTCACTGTCGAAAAATACGAACAGCAGCTTCAAGACGCAGTCGTGATTCTGTCCGCATCCGAGCGCCGGAAAAAAATTGAGCAGGAAGTTCGCACCGTGCGTCTCAAGCCGGACCCGGGGCTGCTCGATACTCTGGTCTACCTGACCGAGTACCCGACCGCGATTCAGGGCAGTTTCGATCCTGAGTTTCTCAAATTGCCGGCAGAAGTGCTCATCACCGTGATGCGGCACCACCAGAAGTATTTTTCGGTGGAAGACGGCCACGGAAAGCTTGCGCCAAAGTTCGTCGCGGTGATGAACACCAATGCCGATCCGGAAGGCCTGGTTCGCCGCGGCCACGAGCGCGTACTGCGCGCGCGATTCAATGATGCGAAGTTTTTCTGGGAGACGGACCAGCGCAAGAAACTCGAAGATCGGGTGGCTGACCTGGCGCACGTGACCTTTCAGGCCAAGCTCGGCTCGTATCTGGAGAAGGCCGAGCGCATGGTCGCGCTGGTAAAGGAACTGCACGGCGACCATGCCGCGATTCGCGCGGCGAAGTTGAGCAAGTGCGATCTCACGACTGAACTAGTCAAGGAGTTCACGGAACTGCAGGGCGTCGTCGGCGGTCTCTACGCCCACGAGCAGGGTGAGCCCGAAGAGGTCTGGCAGGCCATTTATGACCACTACAAGCCCGTCAGCATGGAAGATTCCATCCCGCGAAACCCCGCTGGAGAACTCGTTTCGCTCGCCGACAAGCTCGATACGCTGCGTGGCTGCTTCCGCATCGGCATGATTCCCACGGGCTCGCGCGATCCGTTCGCGCTGCGGCGTGCGGCGCAGGGCGTCGTCAAGATTCTGGTCGAGGGGGAACTGCGGCTGCCTTTCCGCAAACTGCTGGGCGGCGACACCAGGCTCGAAGAATTCGTTCTCGACCGCATCCGCTATTACTTCAAAGACGTCCGCAATTTTCCTTACGACGAAGTCAACGCCGTGCTGGCCGGCGGCTGGGACGATGTGGTGGATGCCGCAGAGCGCCTGGTTGCGATTCACGACGTGCGGCCCACGGAAAATTTCGGGCCGCTAGCAGCGAGCTTCAAGCGCATCCAGAACATTCTCAAGCAGGCCCATTTTGCCGGTGACGGGAGCCAGATCGACGCCGCGTTGCTCGAACCTGGTCCCGAAAAAGATCTTTACGAAGAATTCGAGCGTGTGCGCGGTCTCGTGGCGAACCAGCCATACCGGCCCGCGCTCGAATCGATCGCTTCGCTACGGCCGAAGGTCGATCTGTTTTTCGACAAGGTGCTGGTGAATGCGCCGGATGCTCGAATCCGCCAGAACCGGCTCACGTTATTGCATAGGTTATTGGCGGAATTTTCCAGCATCGCGGATTTTTCCGAAATAGTCACGAATACATAGGAGAGACGAATGAAGAAGTACGTGTACTCCTTCGGCGGCGGTTCCGCCGACGGGGACGGCAAGATGAAAGATGTTCTCGGCGGAAAGGGCGCCGGACTGGCGGAGATGTCGCGGGCCCATTTGCCCGTTCCTCCGGGATTCACGATTTCGACCGAAGTGTGCAATCTCTATTTTCAAAGCGGCAACAAGGTGCCGCCTGAAGTGGACCAGCAGACGAGCGAAGCCCTGGGCGAGCTGGAACAGCAGATGGGCCAGAAGCTGGGTGATGCGCAGAATCCACTGCTGGTGAGCGTACGCTCTGGCGCCAAGTTTTCCATGCCGGGCATGATGGATACCATTCTCAACCTAGGTCTGAACGATCAAGCCGTGCAGTCCATCGAGCGGAGAAGCGGTAATCCGCGATTCGCGCAAGACTGCTACCGCCGCTTCATACAGATGTTCGGGAACGTGGTGCTGGAAATCGAAAAGCACGATTTCGACCAGATATTCGACGCGCGCAAGAAAAAAACAGGCGCGAAGTTCGATACCGACCTCACGGCCGAGGATCTGAAAGCCATCATCGTGGATTATAAGAAGCTGGTCGAGAAAAAAACCGGCAAGCCGTTCCCACAGGAAGCCCGGCAGCAGCTTGCCATGGCCCGGGACGCCGTCTTCCGCTCCTGGAATGGAAAGCGCGCCATTACGTATCGCCGCATGAACCAGATTCCGGACAATCTCGGCACCGCGGTCAATGTCCAGACCATGGTGTTCGGCAACCTGGGCGACACCTCGGCCACGGGCGTGGGCTTCACCCGCAACCCGTCGACCGGCGAAAAAGCTTTTTACGGCGAGTTCCTGGTGAACGCGCAAGGCGAGGACGTGGTGGCCGGTATCCGCACGCCGCAGCCCATTTCCGAACTTGAAAAGGCCATGCCCCAAGTCTACGGCCAGCTTCGCGAGATCACGGGCAATCTGGAAAAACATTATCGCGACGTGCAGGATTTCGAATTCACGGTGCAGGAAGGCAAGCTCTACATGCTGCAGACGCGCAATGGCAAGCGGACGGGGCCGGCGGCTGTGCGCATCGCGGTGGACATGGTGAAGGAAAAGCTCATCACCAAGCAGGAAGGCGTGCTGCGCGTGGATCCGCAGCAGCTCGATCAGCTTCTGCATCCGGTGCTCGATGCTGAGGCCAAGAAGTCGCTTAAATTACTGGCCACGGGTCTGCCGGCGTCACCCGGCGCCGCTGTGGGCCGCGTCGTCTTCACCGCCGATGAGGCCGTTGTACAGGCCCCGAAAGGGCCGGTAATCCTGGTGCGCGCGGAAACTGTACCTGATGATATTCACGGCATGGAAGTGGCAAAAGGCATTCTCACTTCGCGTGGGGGCATGACCAGTCACGCCGCCGTAGTGGCGCGCGGAATGGGAATACCCTGCGTGGCGGGGGCCGGTGAACTCGAAGTCAACGAGCGCAGGAAGGAACTGGTGGTCAACGTCAATTCGAAAAAGCTGATGTTGCGGGAAGGCGACTGGATTTCGCTCGATGGTTCAACCGGCGAAGTTTTCGCGGGACAGGCCCGCACCATCGACGCTGACCCATCCTCCGGTGTTCTGGCCACATTCATGGGGTGGGCCGATGAGTTTCGCGGCAAATTCGGGGTGCGCGCCAATGCCGACATCCCGCGCGATGCCAAGGCCGCGCGGCGGTTCGGCGCTGAAGGTATCGGCCTGTGCCGCACCGAGCACATGTTCTTCGCCGAGGACCGCATCCCATTCATGCAGGCCATGATTTTGGCGCGTGACGAGAAGACACGGCGCAAGACGCTGGCGAAGCTTTTGCCCATGCAGCGCGCGGATTTCGCCGGACTGTTCAAGGAAATGGACGGCTTTCCGGTAGTGATCCGTACGCTCGATCCGCCACTGCACGAGTTTCTGCCCAAGCGCGAGAATTTGATGGTGGATCTCGCGAGACTGCCGCATGCAGACTCGAAGACCAAGAAGGAAATGTCGCAGCGCTACGGCTTACCAGTCGGCCAACTCAGGAAAGAACTCCCCGTGCTGCTGGCGCGCGTGGAAGAGCTGCACGAGTTCAATCCCATGCTGGGTCATCGCGGCTGCCGGTTGGGCGTTACCTATCCAGAGATTACTGAAATGCAGGCGCGCGCCATTTTCGAAGCCGCCGTGCAGGTGACCAAGAAGGGTGTGAAGGTGATCCCGGAAGTGATGATTCCGCTGGTGGGCGGCGTGAAGGAACTCGAGAATCAGAAAAAGATCGTGGTCGAGGTGGCGGCTGAAGTTCTCGAAAAGGCCAACATGAAGGACCTGAAATATATGGTCGGAACCATGATCGAAATCCCGCGCGCGGCGCTTACCGCCGACCAGGTGGCCACGCAAGCCGACTTTTTCAGCTTTGGCACCAACGACCTCACGCAGACCACCATGGGTCTGTCACGCGACGACTACACCAAGTTCCAGAAGGATTACGAAAAGGCCAAGATCTTCGACAACGATCCGTTCGCGGTGCTCGACCAGGAAGGTGTAGGCAAACTGATTGAGATGGCCGTGGAACTGGGCAGGCAGGCGCGGCGGGATCTGGAGGTGGGGATTTGCGGGGAACACGGCGGCGAGCCGAGCTCGGTGCAGTTCTGTTATCGGGCGGGCATGAACTACGTGTCGTGCTCACCGTACCGCGTTCCCATCGCGCGTCTGGCGGCTGCGCAGGCGGTAATTTCCGGAGACAAGTCCGAGGCCATGCGCACGGCATAGGCCATGCGAGTAGTCTCGCCGTTCGATAATCATCAGCGAGAGCCACACCATTACTAACGCCACACCGACGCTGCCGCAGATCCCGGCCCAGGGAATCTCGCCACGCAGGAAATACATATCGCCGGTCATGAGCCGCAGCATACTGAACTGCCTAAATCCGTTCGCCAGGAAGGTCAGCATTCCGTAGAGGAACAGCAGCGCGGCTCCCAGCACGGCTTTGTGCAACTCACCAACGGTGGTTGAAAGAAATACCAACACTCCGTAGAAAGAAACGATGCCTGCAATCGCAAGCAGCGCATGCACAAGGCTCTCCCTGATGGAAAACGCCTGGCCCACCAGGGGCGCTGCGGCGCAGACCAGAAGCGAAGAAACCAGGGCCGCGACGGCCGCGGCATGCGCGAATTGATTACACGCGCCGACGACGAACGAGTCGAACGTAAACTTCGGGTTTAACTGGCTGAAAGGCGACTCGAGGCCGAATTCCTGGTCGGACTGCATGACAACCGCGCTCTCACCAGTAGCTGCGGCAAGCTGATAGAGAACAGACTGGACCGGAACCTGTAATCGCCGGATAATCGAATCCACGTGGCTGCAGAATTCGGTTTCCAGCCATGTCTTGGTCTCGCGGTTTGGAACGTGTACTGTTGTTCCAGGTCAGACCGCCACCTCGGATAGAATGCGCGGGTGAAGCGGATTATCTCGGCAACCGTAGTCGCACCCGGAAACATTTTGTCTTCGGACACGAAGGCTGCTTTCGGCGGAGCGATCGATCCGCAGGCCGAAGATGCGACCCTCAACCGATGTGGGCCTCGTCAAGCCAACAAACATCTTGAGTAGGGTGGTCTTGGCCGCACGGTTGCGGCCGAGCAGCCCACAGATGGAGCCGCGCGGCACCTCAAGGTTGAGCCCGTCGATGACGCTGATTTCGCCGTATACCTTTCGCAGCTCGCAAGTGACGATGATCGGTTCTTGATCCATCGTTACTTCCCCCCGCCCGACGACTCTCGCAGCCGTGTCATTTCCGTTTCGAAAAGACGCCGCATCTGTTGTTCATCGAGGCCCAGCGCGGCCAGGCAATCTGCCGCCCCTTTCACCAGAACTTGCGCGTCCTGCATCTTGCGCCGCTCGCGTGATTCCGCGGCAGCTCCGTTCTTTGTCACGAACGCGCCGAAGCCCTGGCGCAACTCGATCACGCCTTCGTGCTCCAGCTCGCGATAAGCTTTGGCGACCGTGTTGGGATTGATGACCAGGTCCTCAGCCATTTTGCGGATCCCTGGAAGTTGCTCGCCGGACCGCAGCGCCCCAGTCTCGACGGCATGTTTTACCTGCTCCATGAGTTGGAGATAGATGGGGACCCCAGACCTGGCATTGGGTTTCCAGAACATTGTTTTCTATAGTGCTATGGTAATAGTGCAGTATTACTATGGTACAGAGTCTGGACTGCGTCAATAGGGAATAACACATGATGCGGTGCAGCGTGTCGGAGTGGCAGCGGGATCAACCACGAGATTACGGATTCGCACGACGCCCAGGACGAGGGAGCTGCTGCCGGTTGGGGATCCGCGCGGGCGGGCTGAGGTATGCCTTAAGTTGCCGCTTTTAGCACTTCGCGAATGCGGCGCGCTACAGTCTGGGCTTCACCAGGCAGCATCATCCAGACCGCGACTTCAATGGCTTCCTTGGCGCCGGGGCGCAGCTCTATGGAGGGCTCGCCTTCGCGCAGCTTTTTGACCACTTCCTGTGGAGTGATTTTGATCTGGCTCTGGTCCCAGGTAATGCGCAGGTGAGGCACGGCGTTGGAGATCTCGGGCACGAAGCGCTCGGTCTTGACGCTAGCCAGCGGGCCGACGCTATCGGCCACGGTTTTCACGCGCTGCTCCCACTCGCGCCATTCCGCGGCGTGATCCTTTTTCACATAGACTTCCACGGCCGCCAGCATCCCGACCATCTCCTCCTTGTTCACTTTCATGCCCCGGCCGATGCTGTCGCTATTGGGTGAAGCATTCATGCGAGCGGCGCTGATCAAGTCCTTGCGGCCCAAAAGCAAACCCGCGCTTTGAGGACCACGCAGACCTTTGCCGCCCGAAAAGGTCACCAGGTCAAATCCTAACTTGATGTACTTGGAAAGATTTTCAACCGGGGGAACGTCCGCGGCGGCGTCATTGAAAGTGGGAATGCCGTGTTTCTTGCCAAGTTGCGGGAACTCTTCCACCGAGATCTGTCCGGGCGGGGTAGCGGCATTGAAGAATAGCATCATTGCGGTGTGCTCGTTGATCGCATGCTCGAGCTCGTCGCGCGTCTCGACTTCGATGAATCGGATGCCGCAATTGCGCACCGCGTGGTCGTAACCATAGCGGTGAGCTTTCTGAATAATCACTTCGTTCTTCATGCCGGTGGTGTCCGGGAGACGATGGATGAAATCGGGATTCGTGCCCGCTACGCATGCCGCGGTGCCCAACGAGAGCGCGGATGCAGCGCCGGAGCTGACCAGGGCCGCTTCGCAGCCGATCAAAGAAGCGATGCGTTCGCCCACGCGATCGTGCAATTCATCCAGGTGCACAAAGTATTTCGAGCAGTAATCAATCGCCTGCATGGTTTCCGGCGTCATCAGCGACGCGGTGAACATGGTATATGTTCCACCAGCATTGATGAAGGGCCGCACGCCCAGCTCGGCAAAATAATCGCGCTTCACTGTGGCTGCATTAGCAACACCGCGCAGACCTCCGAGGAGTGGCAGTGTGGCGCTTTGCAGAAAACGGCGACGATTTGGCATGGAAATCTCCTGCGATCAAGTGTATCGCATGGGGACGGGATGAGAGGAATCAGGCCATCTCATCCCACGGAGACAGGCAGGAATGCCTATTCCACGTGAACCTCGTTAATCCCAAAAACGCGGTTAAGAGCCCGCCATATGAGCGTTCCTCTTCAGCCGCAAATATTTGCAGCAATGGCATTTGTCACCCATTGGGTGAAGTGCGCAGCAGTTGGAACACCAGACAGGTCTCGGACTTCCCGAGAGCGCTCTGCGTCAATTGCCTTTTGTAGGTTAATGCGAAGCTGCGGTGGCTCGAGCGGCGCCGCTCGCACTCAACATGTTGGCGAAAATCCGGTATGCTCCCGGTACCCCGGCAGGCAGTTCGCGGAACCAGGAGTACGCGCTAAAAATGTAGACGCCCTTGCCGTAGCGCGTGTACAGCATCCCGCCCGCGAGTGGTTTTTCGCCGGGATCGTTACATTCGAGGACCGGCTGATAGCGCGGGTCCCATACGGATGCGAAATAGAGACCGCGCTCCTGGATCCAACCGTCGAAATCATGCCCGGTGATGCGATTGGGCCCGAGCAATAACGGATGCCGCGGATCCGGAAATTCGACCGGAGCTTCTTCCACGCTCACGCGGTCGTGACTGATGGTGATGGGGTAGGGACCGATATGCGCGAGCTGGCCCGAGTCGCCACGGCCGAAGAATCCCGCCAGCACGTTGTACTGCACGATCAGAGTGCCGCCTACGCGCACGTAATCGAGCAAACGCTGTTGGTTGGCGCGCAGATCGGCTCGCACATTATAGGCGCGCACGCCGGTGACAATGGCGTCGAATTCCGAAAGATTGCGTTCCGCCAAGTCTTGCGCGGAAAGCAGCGTCACCTCACATCCGAGTTGCCGCAGCGCTTCGGGAACGCTATCGCCGGCGCCCATCACGTACCCGATTTTGCGGGCCAGGACCTTGACGTCCACGCGGTCGAGCTTGGCCTGCGCCTCTTCGAAAACCATCTGTGCCGGGAAGTGCGGGAACGCCATGACGGTCATTCCTGTCGAGATGTCTTTTCCGCCGGCGTTCGCTAGAGCGCGCACCAAACCGGTCGACTCTTGCAGCGGGGGAATCAGAGTAAACGTCACTGTTTGCTCGTCACCGGATTCGGCCAAGTGAAAAGATCGTGACGCAGGTTCCGCTTTCCAGCCCTGCGGCAGATCAAGCTTCACCTTCCCGGATGCGTCGGCCACGTGGGCCTTCAACTGCACTTCGAGTGATTTCGAACCGGTGTTCGGGAACAGCAGCACTTTGGCCGGAAGGTCCACCGCGACTGGCGGCACAATCACTAGCGGACGCGTCAGCTCGCCTTCGGTGTGGTCGATGTAGCGGTAGCGCACCGGGGTGCTCAACGTCACCGGTGTGCCGTCGAAATCCAATGTGAATTGAGCCGTGAGCACGGGCGCGCTATCCGCCCGGCCAATCAACTGCTGCTGGTCGATTTCGTACAAGTCTCCGGGGTGAGGTCTTCGAAGCCAATAAGGCTGCGAGTACGATTCGTTCTGTGGAACCGTCCGAGTGAGCGCCACGTGGCTGGGTGC